>NZ_JBITPF010000088.1:0-75450 GCF_050468025.1 Neobacillus sp. NRS-1170
CGTCCAGACCGCCATTTTTTTCCTAGCAGGTTTGCTGCTATTGATATATAGATTTTGGCGATTGTGGCGAAGTGGTTAACGCATCGGATTGTGGTTCCGACATTCGTGGGTTCGATTCCCATCAGTCGCCCCATTACATTCATAATATTGGGCTATAGCCAAGCGGTAAGGCATCGCACTTTGACTGCGACATGCGTTGGTTCGAATCCAGCTAGCCCAGCCATTCTTTAATACCACATGCGGGTGTAGTTTAGTGGTAAAACCTCAGCCTTCCAAGCTGATGTTGTGAGTTCGATTCTCATCACCCGCTCCATATGGGCCTATAGCTCAGCTGGTTAGAGCGCACGCCTGATAAGCGTGAGGTCGATGGTTCGAGTCCATTTAGGCCCACTATAAATACATAAAATAACCTATTAAGTAAGAGCGATTGCTAATAAAGTAATCGCTCTTTTTGTTTTACGAAGTTAAAAGCATTGTCCCGTTCGAAAAAAACCTATGACGGTCGATAAGAGCGGTTCATAAAGCCCGTCAGATCGGATTAATTGCGATGATGGTCGATAAGAGCCCTTCCTGTTTAGCCATCCCAATGGTATTTTTCAATTTGCCCCTCGCTCTCTAAAAGACGTGTCCGCAATCCGTTCCACTTGAAATTCCCCGTCCAGGTAGCTGACAACAGATACGCTGCAATTATCATGGTGAAGATATTTTTCGCTTGTGGTTAATTGCATTAAATAATTTCCAATGGTTACGCCGTGAGAAAATACAAGAATATTTCCGCCTTCAAGCTCATGATTTTTAAGAATTTCATCAATCGCTAAACAAGTCCGTGAATAGAGTTGGGAATAGGACTCCCCCTCAGGAGCCGCCAGATTAAAATCAGTAAGACTAAATAAAGTCTCAAGTATATTCCCATATCGAGCGGTAATTTCCGATCTCAATAATGATTCAAGGACACCAAAGTTCATTTCTTTAAGGCGTGCATCGGTCGATAGCGGTATTTTTCGGTCTCCTATTGCATGATTGGCTGTATCAATCACACGCTGACTCTCACTGCAATAGGCTGCTTTGAATTCAACATCCGCTAATCCTCTTCCTACTGCCTGGGCCTGGGCGATTCCTTTTTCAGTAAGCGGGGAATCAGCAAATCCCTGCAATCGCCGTTCCACATTAAATTGCGTTTCTCCATGACGGACAAAATATAGGGTTACTTTTTGGGATTTAGTCACACAGGTCACCTGCTTTTTTAGATTTAATAGAATTCTACCACGAAATATGGTGGTGTCAGGTACCTTTTTGAAGGATATTCCAGTTTTAAGCGGAATTAAAGTAACTATCTGAAATATTGAGGTGAAATTCGTGAAGGTAGATGCAGCAACATTATATATAATCGACCAAAAAGATGGCTTAGGCCTGGAGTTTAGCAAATTAGTTTCGATGATGAATTATACGAGAGAAACAACGATTCAAGCCGTAAAGGATTTAACAATAGAGGAACTGGACTTTCTTTATGATGAGGAAGCTAATTCTATCGGGATGCTGTTGGCTCATTTGGCCGCTGTAGAAAAAACTTATCAGATAGTGACCTTTGAAAATCGGGATCTAACCGAGGAGGAGTTTAGCCGCTTACAAGCCGGGCTGGATTTAGGGAGCCTTGGGCAGGAATGCTTTAAAGGGAAAACAATCGACGATTATCTTCAGGAACTGTCCGATGTTAGAAATACAACCATTGAAAAATTTAAAACACTTCCTGATGAATGGCTATATAAGCAAACTCCTTTTTGGTATGACTGCCCAGCCAACAATTTTTTCAAATGGTTTCATGTTTTCGAGGACGAATTAAGTCACAGAGGCCAAATTCGCATTATCAAAAAAATGTTCAATAAACGTAAAAATAATATTTAATAAAGGGGGCCATCTTTGAATAGATGGTCCCCTAAAAAATTTCAGGTTAGTAATGGATTGGTAGTTCAATAACAAATTCTGTGCCCAGATCATCACTGCTGGCTTGCATCGTTCCTTTATGGTTTTCCACAATCTTTTGTGACACGGGTAAGCCCAAACCGGTTCCAAAATCTTTAGTAGAAAAGAACGGTTCGAAAATATGGGTCAAGATGGAAGGAGGAATTCCTTTCCCGTTATCACTAAAAATAAATTGGACATGTTCAGGAACTACTCTGGTGGAGAGTTTAATTTTTAAAGGAGTATCACTTTTGGCCTGTACGGAGTTTTGAATTAAATTAATGAAAACCTGCAATAATTCCTCACGATTACATAGGATGGTAAGATTTTTAGCATCCGGAGGAATCTCAATATCCAATTCAACACTGTATAATAACGATTCACTTTTGAGAAATTTCAAAAGGTAATCACCTAAAAAATGCTGAACTTGAATGAGTTCCAGCTCTTTAATCGAAGGCTTCGTGATACTCAAGAAATCTGTAATAATTTTATTTGCCCGATCAATTTCTGGGATTAGCAAATTAGAAAATAACTGAGAGGTACTTTCGTCAACCTCTTTTTCAAGGAATTGCAGGTAGCCTCTGACGGTGGTTAGCGGATTCCGTATTTCATGGGCGATACCAGCGGCAATTCGTCCAGCAAGTGCTAGCTTTTCAGCTTCCTTCATTTTTTCTTCAAATAAATACCTGTCCGTGATGTCTCGAAATTGACCAAATCCCCCAATTAATCTTTCTTCCTCATAGATTGGATGCGCGTCAAATAAACAAACGATGTCATCACCATTTTCGTTTGTAAATGTAAGGACTTCGTTTTCATATTTTTCACCATACACAATAACCCGTCGAAAATATTCTCCAATCAAAACAGAATCATATATACTTTTTCCAATCACTGCACTGCTTCTTTTGTTAAAAATTTGCAGAGCAAAATCATTAAACTCTGTTGTAGTTCCTTTTTCATTTGTTATGATGATGCCATTTCTAGTTCTGCTTAACATAATTTGGTTTAAGATATTAAGCTTTCTATTTTGTTTTCTGAGCAGCAATTCTCTTTCAATAGAATCAACTACCTGAGATAACATCGTTAGTAATAAAGGATTCTGATAAGCAATCGGCATCATGATGCTTACACTGCCTAATAAATGATCTTCATCGGTGTAATGAAACGGTGCACCATAACAAGCTATTTCATATAGAAACTTATGATAATGGTCTTCACCTATTAAGGATATAGGGTGCCTTTGTTGTAATACTAAGCTAATGACATTTGTCCCCGTATCTTCCTGTGTAAAAAGGCTTCCTATCTTAATACCAAATTCTTCGACAGTAGATTTGATGGTTTCGTCACCAGCCATATGTAACAAGTAGCCGTTTGAATCAGACACACTGATTAAAATAGGAGTTCCTATTAATGAATCTAAAAGTTTAGTTGAAAAATAACTTACAACTTCCAAAATCTCACTATAGGCTTTCGTTTTCATAAAAAGCTCTTCTTTTGTCAAAAATCTTTTTGGACTTGCTAGTTCGTTAGGGTCCATTCCGAGTTCTTTACAGAATCTCTTAGATTGAGTTATATAGTATGGTTCTGTTTCGCACATCTTCTGTCACTCCAAAGTAGTCAAGAATACTATATTCCTATTTTAAATACTAATCTTATAATGTTCTATAGGTTTTAACAAAAAACTTCCAATAATAATTAATTGGAATCAGGATTCGTGTTCAAAGCAAGGTACTTTCTCCCTCTTTGCGGATAGATTCCCTCTGTTTGGAACCAGCTCCAAACCAATTCCCCGGATTTTTTGCCTATCATACCACTCATAATAATACCTGTTTCAATTAATTTGCTTGGCAGGCCTTTTATGTAATAAGTACGATTAGTTTCTAATTCAGTTAAGACAACGGTCTCCTCGATCCTGCTGGTCACTTCAAATAGACTATCAAGTTGATCAGTACATTGGTTAAATTTCTGATGCACCTGCTCAATATCTTGATCGCGATTCCAATCAGTTTGATGAATTAGAGGGAAGTCGTTTAAAAAGAGGGAATTTAACAGCTTCTCGCAGATTTTAAGTTCAGAGCTGGCCGCTTGGGCAAATTTTTCGACTAATGAATACCAAGAAGTACCTGTTCGACGGTCAAGCCACCTGACAAATTTCTTTAATTGGAATAGGAAGGTTTCAACTTCTTTTTCGTTTGGGGTAATTTTCATGGAATGTGGAAAAAAGGTGAAGATCAATTCTTCCCAAAACGCGGACTGACATTGCTGCCATGAGGGCGGGCAGTTGTCTTCTAAGCAATTGGCCATAAATTTCGAAATGACACGGAGGAATTCGTTGCGGTTTTGGTCGGAGGGTTTTTCACATTTGTAGGCAATTAAATCCTTTCCGTAATATAGCAGAAGACCTCGGTGCCGCATGTCAAATTCAGAACTTATTGCTAAATTCATTAAAAATTCCTGTCGTTCCTTTGGATTTGCAAATTCATGTTTAAATGCTTTTACCTGCAAAATATTGCTACTAAAAAAATCTTTGGTTGTGCCGCTTTTTTTCATAAAATCAATCAACCTGCTTTCTAAATTTTTTTTAAAAAAACAAGAGAGGCTTAAGTGGGGAACTCATGAAGTGACACTCGTATTATATCGTTAATTAGAAATAGTAAGTGTTAGATTAATTGAATTTTTTGTGAATTAAATAAATTCATTTTGGAAGCCATCCCGCAATTTCAAAAATAGTTAGGAGAATCTCAATGACAATGAGAATTACGACAATCCATTCAACAAAAAGGCCGCGGATGGAATGGGAGATGGTAGAAAAACCATCCATGATGTTATACAGAATTTCAGTTTTGCTTTTTAAGATTTTATAGCGGTCGTTCAATTCAAAGAAATCACCCATTCTGTCATAAAATTCGCTGGCACTGTTGCTGGTCCAGGTAATATCGGGTTTATCGAGAATCATGATATAGGCAAGGGTATTATACTCATGACGGACGATTTTTGCTGTTGTTCTTGCCAATTCCTTGTTCCCGATTCGCAGCCTGCCTTTTTCCAATCTATCAATCATTGTCTCAAGCTTATCATGAATTTTTCCGAGCTGTTCTTCGGTTTTCTCAAGAGCCACCGATTTTGCAAGCACAGTGGAAATCACTTCAGGGTAAAACTCTTCATATTCAGGTACCACCACATATTCATCGGTTAATTCGATGTTTTCGGTTTCTTGGATGTGAAGACTGTAATCGTCTGTATATTTATCAGCATGTACGATTTCAAAATCTGACTCGAAGGAATGGATGTAAGTAAATAAATCTTTCATTTCACTTGCGTCAGTGTGATTAATGAAGACAATGCTGCCAAAAGAAAAAACGAGCACCATTTGCGATTCATCCACATTTTTTGTGAGTATGGATTTTAGAATATCGCCTTTTAAAATTAGGGGCTCTTCCCAGGTGAATTTTTTCGGAATGCCGCAATGAATGGCGATTTTGTTCAAATCAATTTCATTCGTGATTGCAAAGGCTTTAAAGGTAATTTCCGTCACTTATATCACTCTCTTCATTGAATTGGTCTTATTTCGAGTTTATTCCAGTTCTTTAAAAACATACTAAGCCATACTTAGTGTTTTTAATCGTTATGATTACTAAACACAAAATGAAAAATTATCTCCGATTTTTCTACTGAATATGACATTTATCATGTCCCGTACATGACACCTGCTACTAACAAGTCCATCTCCCTTCCGATATACTTTGATATAACGACACATAAAGAAGGGAATTCCAATCATATGACCTTACAAGACACTAAAAATTTAAGAAAGCAAGTTGCTCCCTTTGAAAATTCAACAACAAGAGAAAGTGTTTGGCAGATTATTAATACGGTCGCACCGTTTATGATCTTATGGTACCTTGCCTATATCAGCCTGTCTGTTTCTTATTGGTTAGCATTAGTACCATGTATAATAGCTGCAGGATTTCTGACAAGAATTTTCATTATTTTCCATGATTGCACCCATTATTCCTTTTTTAAAAGCCGCCGTGCCAATAGAATATTGGGGACTGCGATGGGGGTATTAACGTTATTCCCGTTTGGTAAATGGGGCCACGAGCATTCCGTTCATCATGCAACAAGCGGTAATTTGGATAAGCGCGGTACAGGTGATATCTGGACCCTTACAGTGGATGAATATTTAGCAGCGCCACTTAAACTTCGTTTAGCCTATCGTTTTTATCGCAATCCTATTGTTATGTTTGTATTAGGACCGATTTATGTTTTCCTTCTTAAAAATAGATTTAACCGAAAAGGTGCAAAAAAGAAGGAACGCTTGAACACCTATTTGACGAATATACTGATTGCAGTTGTAATAGGATTGCTAATCTGGGCGATCGGCTGGCAAGCATTCCTTTTAGTTGAAGGTTCCATTTTCATGATTTCAGGTGCAGCAGGGATTTGGCTGTTCTACGTACAGCATACATTTGAAGATTCTTATTTCGAGGAAGATAAAGATTGGGAGTATGTAAAGGCAGCTGTGGAAGGAAGTTCATTCTATAAGCTTCCAAAAGTATTACAATGGCTTACAGGAAATATTGGATTTCACCATGTTCACCATTTAAGCCCAAGGGTGCCGAACTATAAACTGGAAGAGGCGCACAACAACACGCTTCCATTACAAAATGTACCAACGATTTCTCTTGCAACCAGTTTAAAGTCACTCCGATTCCGTTTATGGGATGAGGAAGCAAAGAATTTTGTAAGCTTTAAAGATGTTCGAACTATAGCGAAAAAAAGTATTTCTATTCAAGCTAAACCTGAACTATAACTACACCATTTTGGCTGACTCCCCTGCATTTATGGGGAGTTTCTGCATAATGGCTCTGCCCGAATAGGAGAGATTGTATATGATTCGAATTGTCATTGCCGAAGACCAGGAACTGCTGTTAGGAGCAATAGGTTCCCTGCTGAATATGGAAGATGATATGCAAGTGGTCGGGCAGGCCGGAAATGGAGAAGAGGCCGTTGCACTTGTGCATCAATTACAGCCGGATGTTTGTATCATGGATATAGAAATGCCTAAAATGAGCGGGCTAGAAGCAGCGGAAGCGTTAAAGTCATTAGGATGTAAAGTCATTATTTTAACAACCTTTGCAAGGGCTGGCTATTTTGAACGGGCTTTAAAGGCGGATGTAAAGGGGTACTTATTGAAGGATGGTCCAAGTGAGGAGTTAGCCTGCTCGATTCGCAGCATCATGGCTGGAAATACAATCTACAGCCCCGAACTAATGGACGTAGGTTCTATTGAAACGGAACAGGAAATAGAATTGCTGGAAAAGCCCGTTGCAGAACCAATCTTAACTAACAAGCCGCGGGCCAAATTAGGAATGGTCAGACATTATTTTTCAACAATCTGGGATAAAATGAAGCTGCCAACTGGATAGCAAAGATTATATATGAGCGAACAGTGCCTGTCACTGTTCGCTTTTTTTGGTTGACTGTGTTAATGGACACTGTTGATTTTTTAACACTGTTGATTGGAGCGGAAGGCGCGAAGACTCCTGCGGGAGTACGGGGCAGGGGAGACCCCGCAGGCGCCAAAGCGCCGAGGAGGCTCCCCGGCACGCCCGCGGAAAGCGAAGCGCCTGGAGCGCAAATCAACAACCAAGTTTAACAGAGCCTTTTTGTTAAGTATAAGTTAAGGTTGGCACACGATAATAGGTCTATCAAATAAAAAGCTTCCATGGAGAATGTTCGCAACACTATCGTGGGTGAAAGGAGCAGGATAAGTGAAAAAGTGGATTTGGATTATAGTAAGTGTTTTGGTAATTGGATTTGTAGGGTATCAGTGGTTTCATTCAAAATCAAGCAGCAATGAAGTGACGACACAAACAAGGACCGCGGTTGTCCAAAAAGGAAAGCTAGAAGTGAAAATCAGCGGCTCAGGTACGGTGGAGCCAGTTACAAGCGAGGATATAAAATCAGCAATTGATAATAACGAAATAGATGAAGTGCTGGTTACAGCCGGTGAGGAAGTGAAAGAGGGAGATGAACTGATTACCTTCACAGATGACAGTGATCCTATCACGGCTCCAGCTGATGGTGTGGTAACAACTGTTTCAGTAGCTGCAGGTGAGCGTGTCACAAACGGACAGGCAGTGGCGCATTTGACCAACTACAAAAATTTACAAACTGTTGTCCAAGTTGATGAATTGGACATACCGAAAATTAAAAAGGATCAAACAGTCAGCTTAACGGTGAGCGCCTATCCTGATAAAACCTATACAGGGAAAGTGACTGCGGTAGCAGAGGAAGGTACCTCTGCAAACGGGTCATCTACTTTTGATGTAACGATTCATATTGATCAGCCATACAATCTAAAGGTTGGCATGAGTACTGAAGCAAGCATTCTAACGAATAGCAAAGAAAATGCACTTTATGTCCCAGTCGATGCCGTTCACACAAATAATAATGAAAAATATGTCCTTATTGCTTCAGCCGGCACAAACACTGATAACGCTGCTGGCACGAACGTTCAAATGACCGTGAAAACAGGGATTGCTACAGATGAATATGTGGAAATAACGGATGGAGTAAGCGAAGGTGATAATATTCTCTTACCGCAGGTTTCTACCAGCAGTTCCTCTAATAACCAAGGAGGGATGATGCAAGGTATGGGCGGCATGGGTGGAATGACCGGAGGTGGAATGCCTCCAAATGGCGGCGGAATGGGTGCACCAAGCGGAAATGGAAAGAGCAGTAATTAATAATCGCACCTATAAATTAATGGCTGTGTTAAAAACCATTGTCGATTTTTAACACTGTTGATTGGAGCGCAAATCAACAACTAAGTTTAACCGAGCCAAATTAATTAAAACGAGGAGTATGATGATGAAAAAAACGAGAAAAGCACATTTATGGATTGGGTTAATTTGTTCTATATTTATTTTCATGGAGTCTATCACAGGTTTGTTAATGAATGAGCCGTGGCTTATCGGACAATCACAGACGGAAAGAATGGGGAATTTCCAGCCAGGCCAATTGCCAGGAACAAGCTCAGATTCAAGCCAAGCACCTGGACAACCACAAGGTCAGACGAGCGGACAAAACCAGACTAATAACCAGACTCAAGCCCAACCTGGGGCTAGCACAAACGGCCAGTTTCCAGGTCAAGGCGGTCTCCGAGGAGAAAAGTCCCAAGGTTCCTTCATGAGTATTATTAGAGGGCTTCATGAAGGAAGAATTGGAACAACCAATATTAAATGGTTAATCGACCTAACCGCAATTGCGATGATTTTCTTAACAGGGTCAGGAATTTACCTATCTTTAAAAGTACTTGGTGTTAATAAAAAAAGGAAAAAGGGAAGAATCGAAAACGAAGTTGCCTAGGGTGCCGAGTACCCCGACGCACAAAAAATATAGAGGCATCTTCTGTAAAACGGAAGGTGCCTCTAACTTTTTTCCAGTTCATATTAAGACTAGTATTGATTAACCTCGACCGGGCTGACTTTAACAGTCCAGTTAAATGGATCTTCTTTTTTTCCAAGTTGTATTCCGGTAATTTCATCATAGATGTCCTGGGATAACTGGCCGATTTGATGATCATTGATGACGATGGTATGACCATTCCAGTTTAATTCGCCTACGGGAGAAATAACGGCTGCCGTTCCTGCACCAAAGACTTCTTCCAATTCACCGCGCTTATGGGCGTCATAAACCTCTTCAATTGAAATTTTCGCTTCGCGGACTGGCACATTCCAATATTTTAGCAGTTGAATTACTGAATCGCGGGTTACACCAGGTAATATGCTGCCATTTAATTTGGGTGTTACCACCTCGCCATTGATCTTGAAGAATATATTCATACTGCCAACTTCTTCAACATACTTATTCTCTTTCGCATCCAGCCAAAGAATTTGGGCATAACCATTTGCATCGGCCTTTTCCTGTGCTTTCAGGCTGGCGGCATAATTTCCTGCGGTCTTTACATGGCCGACTCCACCGATGACGGCCCGGACGTACTGCTCTTCGACAGATATTTTCACAGGGCTTAATTGGTCGCCATAATAGGCTCCAGATGGCGAGAGAATGACGAGCAATTGATACTGGCGGGCAGGGCGGACTCCAAGATAGGCCTCGGTTGCGACAACAAACGGGCGAATGTAAAGGGATTGTCCTTCACCTTCAGGAATCCAATCTTTTTCTGTGAAAATTAATTGTTTAATCGCCTTTAATAAAAAATCTTCATCAATTTGGGGGATGCATAACCGATCACAGGATTCATTCAAACGGCGCATGTTTTTTTCTGGACGGAAGAGCTGGATGGTTCCATCTGCTGTTTTATAAGCCTTCAATCCTTCAAAGATGGCTTGTCCATAGTGAAAAACCATGGCTGCTGGATCAAGTGTTAATGGAGCGTAAGGGATGATTCGCGGATCATGCCAGCCGAGATCGGCATGATAATCCATAACAAACATGTAATCGCTGTAATACTTCCCAAAACCAAGTGCAGCGGAATCTGGCTTTACCTTTAATTCTTCTCTTTGAAAAAATGCAATTTCTTGTTTCATGAACACACCTCTATCCATTCTCTTGTTTACAATTTTTATTATACACCAATGGAATTTAAACCGTGTCCGAGACACCCTAAAGCAAAATCATTTTCGCAAATTTGGAACAGATTTCATTTTCCATCCCCTTTATAATTGCCTCAGGGGGGAAAAGAAAATGAGTTTATTTTTCAAAAAAGATCCGTACAAAGTTTATATTTTTACATGTTTCTTATCACAATTATTTTTTACTTTTATCTTTACCATGAATTTGTTATATCAAGTAGAAATCGTAAAGCTCGACCCGCTGCAGTTAGTTTTAGTTGGAACAGTTTTGGAGGCAGCGGTTTTCCTGTTTGAAATTCCGACGGGTATTGTTTCAGATTTGAAGAGTCGGAAGCTTTCGATTTTAATCGGTTATTTCTTAATCGGAATTGGTTTCATCTTAGAAGGTATGTTTCCGTATTTTATCGCGGTGATAGCTTCGCAAATTGTTTGGGGAATCGGATATACCTTTACAAGTGGTGCCCAGCAGGCTTGGATTGCTGATGAAATAGGGAAAGAGCGTGCCTCAGACGCATTTATAAAAGGGGCGAACGCCGGTAATCTTGGTAAAATGATCGCGATTCCTCTCAGCATGTTAACAGGGTACTTTATGATTAATCTGCCTATCGTCCTGGGCGGCTTTGGAATGATTGGCCTTTCCGTTTTATTATACTTCTTAATGAAAGAGGAACATTTTAAGCCAGTGGAGCACGTAGAAAGAGTTTCCTCATGGAAGACGATCAAGGATAATATGAACCAAATCATAGCGTTTTCGAAAAGAAGTTCCCTAATGAGAATCCTTTTTCTCATTGCTTTGTTTTTTGGATTTTATAGCGAAGGCTTCGACCGGTTATGGATCCCTCATATTTTGAAGGGGATGGAACTAAGAGATTTAGCAGAAGGAAGGTTGGTATTTCTTGTAGGCGGAATTCAGTTTATCGTCGTTATCTTTTCGTTTGCAGCCCTTCATTTTATAAGTAAGAGCTCAATCTCTCAAAAACTTACATCGATTTATGCTGCCCTATTTACAGGAAGCGTCCTGATCATCACCTCCTTAGTGGGGTTTGCTTTATCAAGTTATCTAATTGTTTTTTTAATCTTTTATATCATCATCCAGGTGGCTAGGTATGTGATGCACCCACTCGAGGATATTTGGTTAAATCAAATGATCCCGGATTCCTCGACACGAGCGACTTTCTTTTCCGTAAAAGGGCAGGTAGATGCCATTGGCCAAATTAGCGGCGGTCCGGTTATTGGTCTGATTGCAGTGAACTTTACGATTAAAATAGCTATTCTAACATGTGCATTCCTATTGACTCCGGTCCTAGTTTTATATCGAAAAATCTTGAAAAAATAAGAGAGTGATGCTCGTTCACTCTCTTTCTTTAATAGGGATATGGATTTCCATATATATTTTTTCATAATCCCAGTAATGGCAATGTTCATCATAATATTCAAAGTCAAAAGCTGCTTCATCCACTTCATAGGCTGAATGCGGAAGCCAATCCTCCAAAATATACTGCCATGTCCCTTTAATGGCAGGAACAAACTGGTCCACACCAACAAGAGGGGTCTTAAAGATGGCATACGTTGCTGCCGGAATTTCTAGATGGGTAAGATCGTCCGAAGGTGAAACACCTGCATCCAAATCAACTGCAAATAAGTAGGTGAAGCGATCCTCCTGTTCGGGACTGCTCAAATTAATACAATATTCCCCATGTTTTTTGGGAGCTAATACTTGGTAAAGCATTCTTTCAGTGGAACCATCTGTCAGCCCCTTCTGATCCCAAAAGGCCGGTAGATCTCTAGTATACGAAACGTTTTCGATAATACTTTCAAAGGTTTTGCCAGCAACAGAAAAGGCTGCTTTGACAATAATCTTCGGCTGCATCACAATGCCGCCAATATTTTTTTGTTGAAGACTCATCAAGTCTAATTTTTGCGGCAGCGATCTTGGGCAATGCAGTTTATATAAGCTTGGCGGGCTGCCAAAACATTTCTTAAAGGCTTTGGTAAAACCAGAATGGGTTTCAAATCCATAATCCATGGCAATTTGAATGATTTTTTTGCCATGGACCAATTCATGCAAGGCATACTGGAGTTTTCTTTTTAAAACATAATCCATGACGCTATAGCCAATGTGCTTTTGAAAAATTCGATAGAAATGGAAGGGAGAGTAACCAGCCATTTCCGCTAGTTTTATAGGATTAATTTCATCTTTAATATGCTCTTCAATATAATCAATGACTCGCTGTAGTATTGTTAATGGTTGAATAAGAATCACCTCATGATTCATCATTAACGATACCAGTCCATTTGTAAATATTTAAAAAAGCTGTCCCAGACAAAAGTCTCAGGAGCAGCTTTTTAAATACCTAATTCATTATGTTGGCGCATGGAAATCTACTCTTCCTCCTCATAAGCTTCCGTGGTCGTATCCCTGCACTCCCAGCATTCAGCCCTATTCCTCTCCATAATCGACAATTCCATTCCACAAGAAATGCAATACTCCATAACTCATTTGCCCCTTTCCAGTGAAATTGTTTTTTAACATATGTGATATATATTCAATGAGGTGAAATAATATTTCTCCCTATGCTTGTCAAATGAACATTCATCACCAATCAGTAATAAATCAAAATAGACATCTTCAGAATCTAAAGATGTCCATTTCGATTTTACTTAATAGATGAAGTGGAATTCGTTAAGCTTCGTAACACTTTTTTGTATTGCTTTAACGTGTTTATCTTACCGATATAGCTATTCTTACTTTTGAAGTCAGAGGAAATAAACATGATTGCAAGGTTAGGAAAAAATTTTTTTGTTCGAAAACGGAGATCATTCCAAAAGACTAAATATCCGTTCTTTTTAACAACAACAAATGGATATGCGAATGTTGTACCGGAGAGAAAGTCCGAAACAGACTGGTTATTTGTACTATCTGAAACCAATACTGGAAAATCGATTTTTTTGGAAAGAGTATGTTCAATGGCAAGGTTATTATCTGAATATACACCAAATAAGAAATCCGCATCTGTTTCGATGATAATATTCCATTTAAATGGGGCTATACAGGGAATTAACTTGATACGGACTGCCCTAATAAAGTGTTCCTGTAAATGTTTTTTTGCTGCTGATGTTGAAAAAGTTCTTAGCGCCAGGTATAAAAGTATAAATACATATATGATTAAAAAGGTTATTCCTGATTGATAAATTAAAAGTAAACAAAACCCTAGAATATGGAGCAATAGAATAGAGGGGTCCATTAAAGGGAGCGCATCAAGGGCAATCCATTTTTGGGAAAATGGCATCAAGATTTGCGTTCCGTGCACATTGAATAAATCAAACAGCACATGTAAAATAACCGCCAAAAAAGTCCATAAAAATAAATGGAGAAATCCTGGTCCACCAAAGAATGGATAGAGTAAGCCTGACACCATGATGCCCCATAAAGGAAGAGCAGGAAGTGAATGTGACAGGCCTCTATGATTTCTGAAATAGCTTCCCTTTCCCTTCAATCGATAAAGAATGTCAAAATCAGGTGCATTGGAACCAATAACTGCACCTAAAACGACTGCTTGTGTTAAGAGATGATTTTCAGCAACTACAGGGTCTATTTGAGCCAGAGCCCCAATACCTAAGCCCATCACAATATGAGAAAACGTATCCACTCGATCTCACTCCTTTAGTTTGTTGATTGTTTATACCTTCTCGAAGTAATAATCAAGCGTATTTTGGTATCTTAGGTTCCTCAACAACGCTCCTATAATGCCAAAGTAATGCGGAAAAGATCTTATCCCAGCTTTGTGTCAGTGCATAATTTCTTCCCTCTATCCCTAATTGACTTCGAAGGTTATCATTTTCTAATAGCTTCAAAATGGCATTAACAAACTCCGCTTCATTGCCCGTTTCACACAAATAGCCTGTTACCCCTGACTTAATAATATTTTTTACACCACCGGAATTGGCGGTTATAGCGGGTGTACCACTTGCAAGTGCTTCAATCACGACATTTCCAAAGGTTTCAGTAGGAGAAGGGAATACAAATAAGTCTGATGCCGAGTAGATTTCCGCTAATCGTTCTCCTGTTAAATATCCTGTAAATGTCATGTTAGAAGGTGCATCTTTTTGAAGTTCTTCCCTTAGTGGACCGTCTCCAACAACGTACCATTGAATTCGTTCATGCATCCCCAAAGGCAGAGCTTTAGCAACAGTTAGAAGTGTTTTCACATCTTTTTCTGGTGCTAACCGGCCTACATAGGTAAGAAGGTACTTTTTTGAAATCCCCAATTGCTCACGAATTGTCTGCTTTTCGTAATAGGGGTGAAAAAGTTGGCAATCGACTCCGCCCGGACAAATTTCTAAATTAGTAAATCCATGACGTTTGAGTTCAGTAAACGTTTCATTAGATGGGACAAATAATTTTCTGAAGGGTTTATGGAACCATTTCATGTATTTCCAAAGGAGTTTTGAAAGAATTTGAAGGTCATAAAATTGCAAGTAATAATCAAAGTCCGTGTGGTAGGAACCGACAAGTGGAATATTGAGTTTTTTGGCAAGGTGGACACCGCAAAGTCCCATGTTAAAAGGTGTAGCAACATGGATGATATCTGGTGAAAAATCTTCTAATTCAGTTTTGATGCGAAAGAGGTTGGGAAATGCGAGCCGGCACTCCGGATATAAGAAAAAAGAGAAGCTTTTAAAGCGTGAAATATGAGCAGAAATATATTCGTTTGAACGAGAATCCGGTGCAAAGACTTTGTATGTAATGTTTTGCTCATCTAAGTAGTTGGTAAAATGTTTCAGCGTCCGCGCAACCCCATTGATGTCCGGATGGAAGGTATCAGTGAAAATAGCAATTCTCATATACATATTCCCCTTTTACTCCAAATGATAAATTCCCCTTTATTGTATTTGATAAATGTAGTTATTCTTCTTGAGATACTGTTAATTTCTTGTAAAGATTTGGTTTATTAATAAAAATAACCTCATTGTTAAGAATCTTTTGATTTTTCGTAAAAGTATTGTATTACGTATTTGTTTTACCTTTTTTTATGTTATAAAAGGAGTGTCATCCGTAGTAAAGGAAAGTTAAATTCATACCTGAAAGGTGTTGATTATGATGTTAAATTCCACCGTTCAGCAGCATGATTCTCGATTAAATCCATTTAGTCCTTTTGTGAAATACATCGGGACCCGAAAAGTAAAAAATGTAATCTTCCTCATCGGCGATGGAATGGGTTTTTCCTATACCACCGGCCTTCGTTATTTTAATCATGATTCTCAACAAGGACTAATGAAACCGACAATATTTGACCAATTCTTTGTCGGCACCCAATCAACCTATTCATTAGATACTGAAAGTAATATTACGGATTCCGCAGCCGCTGGTACAGCATTATCAACTGGATATAAAACCATTAACGGGGCTCTTGGTTTAAACATTAATAAACAAACCGTTCCAACCGTTTTGGAATATGCTAAATTTCGTGGAAAATCTACTGGTCTTGTAGGAACAAGCCAGATCAATCACGCAACATTGGCAGCCTTTGCCTCGCATATTGAATCGAGAGATCGATATGACCAAATTGCCGATGACTATCTGGACGAACGAATAGAAGGCAAACAGAAAATTGATGTGATGCTCGGAGGAGGAACTTCATATTTCGTCCGAAAAGATCGAAATTTAGTAGAAGAGTTTGTAAAAAATCAATTTGGATATGTGACAAATATACAAGAGCTTTTAGCCAATAAAACCCAGCAGGTGTTGGGCTTGTTTGCTCCGATTGAGCTGCCTAAACAGATTGATCGAAAATCCTCTGTTCCATCTCTTGCCCAAATGACAAAAGCTGCCCTTCAGCGCTTACAGCAAAATCAAAATGGTTTTTTTCTTTTAGTAGAAGGAAGTCAAATTGATTGGGCGGGTCATGACAATGATATCGTGGGGGCAATGAGCGAGGTAAAAGACTTTGAGGCGGCTTTTAAAGAGGCGGTCAAGTTTGCCTTAAATCGTGATGATACGATTGTCATTGCGACAGCTGATCACTCAACCGGAGGGATGAGCATCGATCGTAATGATAATTATAGGTGGAATCCTAGTGTAATAAAATCGATTACCTCCACCCCCTCCGTTATTGCTGCACGATTGCATGAAACAAAAGATGTGGAGACTTTAAAGCATCATATGCACTTTACAATACATGAAGCGGACTTGAAAACCATTCAGACAACGTTGGAATTGCAAGTTGAAGATACAAAGCAGGCACTTATTAACATCATCAATCATTATTCCAGCACGGGCTGGACAACGAAAGGGCATACGGGAGAGGATGTTCCCATTTATGCATATGGTCTAAATAGACATTTGTTTAGCGGCAGAATGGAAAATAGTGAAATTGCAAAGATTCTTATTCAGATTATTGATTAATAGAAAGCTATAAGAGGAGATGGATTGAAATGAATTTTATTCACCATCCTTTTAAGGAGAAGAAACTGTCACCTGAGCCTTCGGTCCACTTAACAAGTCATATCACAAATAGTTATTTTATCTGTAAGTATACGGTGTACCCTAGACGGGTAGACCGTTCTTATCATTTCGGATTTATTTTGACTTACAGGGTATTTTGCAACAAAAAACAAGCCTGAACGGCGCTTCTGAAACAGAAATAGGCATCTTCTCTATCAGAAGATGCTCGATTATTATTAAAATCCATCAATCCTGCTTTGGAAAATGAAAAGCATATAAGCAGTGCAGGAAGTCATCAAATGAAAGAGATGACTCACCTTCATATTCACCATTACCGGTAACGCTTGTTCTAATGGAGTTCCCCCACACTTGAAGACTGTCATTATTCGGGTTGTAAAAATAAACGCGAATACAGCCCTCTGAGTCTGGCTCCACTCTTTGAATAAGTATTGCATGGGCTCCAAGCGCTTGACCAGAATGGTTGTAAATAGTTATTCCGGCTGGCTGAGGGAGGCCTTCATTGACGTTTGGATTGTTTGACGGGTGATAGTGTTGGCGGAATTTGGATTTAAACTCTAAGTCACTGAATGCATCTGAAAACTCTGTCCATATTCCTTTTAAATGAAAAGAGGGATTGATCCATTTATGGGGATCACTCTCGCGTCCTTTGGCGGAATTTAACATTTCAAAATAGATAGAATCAAGATGTGGAATTAAGAGTAACGATACAGTATCAATATTGTCCTGATCACTCAGATAAATATGCGGGAGTGTATCAGAAGAAATGATTCTTCCTTCAAAATTAATGGTGATTTCCCCTTTTTCCAGAAATTCATTAAACATTGAGAGCAGCATGACAGGCTCTTTTTGTGACCAATAGCTGAGGGCTCTAGTCGATTGACATGTCGGGTTAAACCCTTGGCCAATCCCCAGCGGCTGCCCTAAAATGCTTATCACTTCCGAAACTAGGAGGGAACGAAGTCTATCTACATCTGTTATTTTATGAACGGCTGTAAGCGTGTTTTTAATCTTATCATGAAGAGGCACTTGTAAAAGCCTTTCGATTTCACTGATGAATTCTCTCGTAAATATATCTCTCTGTAGAAGGCGTAATAAACCATAAATGCTCCTTCTTGTTTTGATTGTAATGGCAGAGTGGATGAGAGAAGAAATAATAGGCAGATTCAAACGCAGGTTTTCCTTGGAAGTGTCGTCCACACACAGTATACTCTGAAGCAAATCTGTTTTTTCCTTATTTATATAGGTTAAAAATAACGCGTGGAACGGGGAAACAAGCCCAGATTGTTTCATAGAAGCCCGCAGCTGGCTGGCTTCCCGGATTAGTAATAAATCATTACTGGCTCTCAGTTTATTTTCATAATTTTTAATAGTTGATGCTGCCGCCATATCCGCGGGAGAATATACGGCATTTTCGTAATGAGATAGGCTTGAATCTGCTCTATCAATAGAGCCGGCTAATCTTTTTGCGCTGTCAATCAATTTCAGGATTTTGTTTGTAACAATGGGTCTTTGGACGGCAAGATTATCGATTTCCTGATAAAGGCTTTGAAAAACAAGCGGCGAAAAACAGTGGTCTGAGATAAATCTTAATATTTCTGACGCTTGTTTATCCTTGTGAAGCTGGATGACTCGATTTTCTTCGGTCTCCTTCATTATCAGCAGATCCAAGTTTAAAGCCATAACCTTCGATAAAAATTCAGTTGCTTCATGCGCCGACATTTCCGGATGCACATATTCACCTCTGGCAATGGCGAGAATTCTAAGTTCGCTTAATGCCTCGGCTGCTGAAGCATCACCACCGGCATGGAGGGTGCCTCTAACAAGAACGGGGTTGAGCTTGCGGACATTCTCCCATGGCTTTCCGGCAAACAGCCCAGCTTCATCAAAGAGATGCGCATATTTATACATCATGGCTATTCCATTCGGTTCTGTGAGAAGGGCAGCAGCTTCTCTAAGAACGGCTTGTTGAAATAAACTCTTATTTAGGGTAGAAGTTTGCGATAGCTGCTTAAGAGCTTTTTGAAAAGAATTCTCTGAAGTAAACAGAAAAAGTCCCATATGTCCATTTCCTTTCCAGAAAATTTCCTTTACAGTATCGTATTGGCTATAATGAAAGAGAATTACTTATTAGTTGAAAAAATGCAGCGATCGACAAAGAAGAGATGGTGATTCAGCTAAAGTTACCAGGTGAACTGAGGAAAGTTAAATTGCAAGGAGAGATGGTTGTTTAATATTATGAATATTCTTTAAATTAAAGTTTTTATTAGATTAATTTAACACATAATATTTGATATTTCAAATATTAAATCTTCTTTTTTTGTTTGACACAGCCCTTAGGAGATGGGCAGGGGGGCGATAAGAAAACCCCCGTGCATTAATGCAAAAAAAGGACCACGAAATGATATTTCGTGTCATATGAATTTTAGGGCTTATTAATATTTTACTAACCTTTCATCTTCATTATGGGTGAATGTTTCTTTTTCAAGAATTTCTTTAATCATGTTAACTCCATTTTCCAATTGTGCTTTTGATACAGTCAGCGGTGGTAATAACCGAATGACCTTCTCGCCGGCTGGCAATGCGATAAGCCCTATATTTTGAAGCTTGGCTAAAAGTGTCGTTACGGGTATTGTGCATTCGATTCCGGCCATCAACCCAAGTCCTCTTATCTCCAGGATCGTGCTTAAGTGTTTTAAATTATGCAGCTGCTTAAAGAAAAACTCACTTTTATCAACTACCTCATCTAAAAATTCCTTTTTAAATATAGTCTCCATCGTAGCAATAGCTGCTGCTATCGAGACAGGGTTTCCGCCGAAGGTCGAGCCGTGGCTTCCCGTACCAAAATATGGTGCAAGTTTTTCCTTCCCAATTACAGCGCCGATCGGAAATCCGCTTCCTAATCCTTTCGCTGATGTAATGAGATCTGGGTCTAGGTCAAAGTGCTGGAAGGCGAACGGTTTCCCTGTTCGGCCAATTCCTGTTTGGATTTCATCAATGATTAATAGTGCACCGTACTGTTTACAAAGTTCTTGGACAACCAGTAAAAATTCCTTATTCCCAACATGGATGCCGCCTTCACCCTGTATGACCTCAATCATAACTGCGGCAGCATCATTTCCGATTTCTTTTTTTATGGCTTCGATATCATTGTATGGAACATATACAAATGTTTCGAGCATGGGCCCAAAACCGTGCTTTATTTTATCTTGGCCGGTTGCTGACATTGCTGCAAAGGTGCGTCCGTGAAAGGAATCTTTAAAGGTGATGATTTTCGTTTTTCCTGTAGCTTTACGTGCCAGCTTAATCGCTGCTTCGTTTGCTTCGGCCCCGCTATTGGCAAAGAAAACCCGATCCAGCCCGGAAGCTTCAGCAAGCATTTTTGCGGCTGTCTCTTGGGTGCTGTCTTGGAATAGATTCGAAACGTGCCAATATTGATTGAGCTGTTTAAGTACGGCTTCTTCAACATTTTTGGGGCGGTGTCCAAGATTACAGACCCCTATCCCTGAAGTGAAATCAAGATAACTTTTTCCATTTTTATCTATCATCATACTGCCGCCGGTAATTTCAGGTTCAATCTCCCAGCGTGAATAGGTAGGGAATAAGTGACTCATTTTGTAATCGGCTCCTTTTGAAAAATTCTCGTACCGTTCCATTTTCCATTTTCAAAAAATGCTTTTTTACCGGAAACAATCATGACGCTTTCAATGCCGGTTTCTACAGCATTAAGCGCTGATTGAACTTTCGGAATCATCCCGCCGCAAATTTCACCTTTTGTAATATAGGTGTTGACCTCTTCTTTCGAAAGGCTGCTCGCTAAAGAACCCTCAATGAATACTCCATCCACATTGGTAACAAATAGGCATTGTTCTGCATGAAGGGCCTTTGCCACCTCTGCTGCCGCATAATCTGCATTAATGTTTAGTTTTTGGCCGTCCTCCGTAATGCCGATTGGGGTAACGACTGGAATGTAGCTTCCATTCATGGCTAGATGAAAGATTTGTATATTCACTTTTATGATTTCGCCAACATACCCAAGCTCTTCTCGGTTTATATAATCAGCTTGTAAACAATATCCATCGCTTCCATGGATGCCGATTGCATTGAAGTTGTACTGTTGGAGCATTTCCACCAGCTTTCTGTTCGTATGGCCTGATAGTACAATTTCAGCAATTTTTAGTGTCTGCTCATCCGTTTTACGCAGCCCATTTAAAAATTGCGGTTCTACCTTGAATAATTCGAGCATTTCATTAATATCTGGACCTCCGCCATGGACGAAGACCAGTTTAAACCCGAGGTTCTGCAATTCGGAAAGACTTGTGAAAAAAGAGGATGTCAACTCGTCCAACACACTGCCGCCGCATTTGATAACAATATATCTCATCCCTAATTCACCAATCCTTACGTCCGATAGCTTGCATTGATTTTGACATAGTCATAGGATAGGTCACAGCCCCAGGCTTTGCCGGTACCTTTCCCCACATGCAGATCGACCAAAATCTTAATAAATGGCTGATTCAAATAATCGCGAGCTTCGTCCTCTGAAAACACACATGGTACACTGTTTTCCAGCATCTGGATCCGGCCGATGGCAATATCGACTGTATAAGGGTTAATCGCCGCTTTTGTCTGTCCAATTGCGCCAATGATGCGTCCCCAGTTGGCATCCGCTCCAAATATGGCTGTTTTGACTAAATTTGACCCAACAATTTGTTTGGCAACAAATCTTGCTTCCTCAGGATCCCTTGCCCCTAATACCTCAACCTCCACTAACTTTGTAGCTCCTTCACCATCCGTGGCAATTTGCTTGGCTAAATTTTCACAAGCCTTTGTTAAAAGCTCAACAAATGTCTCCCATTCAGGATGCTCAGGAGTTAACGGATCATTCTCTGCCAGCCCATTCGCCATTACGAGAACCATATCGTTAGTAGAGGTATCTCCGTCCACGGTAATTTGGTTAAATGTATAGTTGGTTACCTGTTTTAAGGCTGTCGATAAATGACCAGGCGAGATAGCGGCATCGGTCGTTAAGAAACCAAGCATGGTAGCCATATTTGGATGAATCATGCCCGATCCTTTGGCCGCTCCGCCAATTGTAATGGTTTTACCATCAATGGTGCTTGAGTAACCGCAGCTTTTCCTCACGATATCGGTTGTGAGAATAGCAGTTTGAAAGTCTAATGCATCACTGCTTTCAGTACCTGGTGATAATAATTGAATGCCGTTTTCGATTTTATCCATATCCAAGAACTGACCAATGACACCTGTCGAAGCAACTGCCACATACGTTTCTTTCAGGTTGAACTGTTCAGATGTTAAGGAGCGCATTTTTAATGCATCCTTGTAACCTCTTACTCCAGTACAAGCATTGGCACAGGCACTGTTAACAACAATAGCCTGTAAGAGACCTTCATTCTCAATGCTTTCTCGAGTTACTATTAAAGGAGCGGCTTGGAATTGATTTGTGGTATAAACTGCTGCAGCTGAAGCCGGAATTTCACTAATAATAACCCCTAAGTCCTTTTTAGCAAAACGAAGGCCGGCATGGACTCCTGCTGCTGTAAAGCCTTGTGGTGACAATATATTTCCATTCTCAATTTCAACGATTTTATCCTGTAACAGTGTTTGCATTCCAAATCCTCCATTTTGTATGAGTTGAAGTTAAAGGTTATGCTTTTACATTAAAAATTCCGGGCTCCTTAAGGATACACGGGTACAAACTCTAATCCCGTTTTTTCATTTAATCCATTCATTAAATTGGCATTTTGAACCGCCTGTCCGGCAGCACCTTTCATAAGATTATCGATGACAGAAACGATCGTTAATCTTCCAGTTCTTTCGTCAACTTGCAACCCAATATCACAAAAATTCGATCCTGCTACTTCCTTAACGGATGGGAAATTGCCTTTTGGCCTGATCCTTACAAACCGACTCAATAAATACTGTTCCTTATATAATTCAATGAGTCTATCAGTATGCAAATTTTCTTTAAGCTGGACATAGATTGTAGCCATGATCCCTCTTGTGATTGGCAGCAAATGGGTGTTGAAAGTAATTGGTGCAACTTCTGCATCCCAAAGATTCAACTGCTGTTGGATTTCAGGAATATGCTGGTGCTCGTTTACTTTATAAATTCGAAAATTTTCATTGATTTCCGAGAATAATAGACTTTTAGTTACAGATCTTCCCGCTCCAGAGGCGCCGGATTTTGCATCGATGATGATCATATCAGGGGTAATCAGTCTCTCTTTTACCACTGATGCAAGACCCAAAAGCGTGGCTGTTGGATAACAGCCAGGATTCGCGATTAATTTGGCATCCATTATTTTTTCTTTATTCCATTCGCTCAACCCATAAACGGCTTTTTCTAATAAACGGCTTTCAACAGGTTCGTGTTTATACCACTTTCTATACACTTCGCCATCAGTAAGCCGGAGGTCCCCGGATAAGTCGATAATTTGAATTCCTGTTTCCGCGAAGGCTGGAACAAGCTTACTGGATACACCTGAAGGAGCGGCAATAAAAACGATATCCGAATGCTTCGCTATTTCTTCCGTATCGATATGCTCAAGTTTTAAGTTTGTAATTCCACTCATATGTGGAAACTCTTGGTCTAATGGAATCTCATCTCTTGTCGTATGCACGGATTGAATACGAAAGACAGGGTGGTGATGTAAAATGCGAAAGAGTTCACCGCCGCCATATCCAGTAGTGCCGATTATAGATACATTCATTACGATCCTCCCCGAACTGGTCAATCACTGTTCTAAAAAATGGCTGCCTTTTTGATTCGCTGATAAAATCGAAAAATTCGCTGATAAAGTAGACAGATTCGCTGATAAAGTGGTCGAATTCGCTGATAAACTTAAGAAATCCGCTAATAAATCATATTTAAATAAGTAAATCGAGTAATTTGGCAAATAAGTATGACTCTATCGGATTATGAAAGTAACTAGAACGACTAATCCTAACGAAAAATGCTTAAATTTAAAGGGATGATATAATCATACCCACTGATAATTTTTGCCCCAGCTTTCTCTTGCCAGTGCTTCCACTTCTTCAACAAGACTGTGTTCAACCATATAGGTGTCACCCTGTTCGAAAGGGTTATAGTGGTAGGCGTACATTCTCGATACAAATTCGTGAAACGGAAGGGATGCTTCTCCTTCAAGTTCGCCAAATCCTGAAACACTTGCAATAATGCCCTGCCCCCAATTCTGGCCGCTGTCATTGTTAGGATTGTAAAAATAGATTCGAACATTTCCCTGCTGGTCTTTTTTAATTCTTTGAATAGATACAGCATGCAGGCCGAGCAGTTCCCCATGGACGTTTGTGATGAGAATGCCAACAGGATTCGGATAAATCATCTCATAGCCTTCATTATAATCAGGATGGTGGGTGGCATAGAATAACTTAACAAAAGCAGAGTAGTTTGTTACATAGAGTGTCAATTGATCAATCGCATTAATAAAGCCCTTTGGAATCCATGCACCATAGAATTCCGGGTTTACCCACTTATGTCCGTCCTCGCCGCGAAGCAGTGTTTTTTTCATCATTTCGTTATAGATTTTATCCAGGTGTGGTACGAGAACCATAGATATTGGATCCAAATCCTGCCCGATTTCCCCCGCTACCCCTCCAATAAGGAGGCTTGAGTGAATGGTTTCTCCTTCAAATGTCATATCTATATCATTGTCACGGGCTGCCCGAGCAATATATTCCAACAGTTGACCGATTCCATGCTGACTCCAGAGGGAAATGGCTCTAGCTGACTGGCAAGTTGGATTGTTCCCTTGCCCGACACCAAGAGGCTGACCAAGAATACTCATAACTCCAGCAATAAGAAGACCGTTTAGGCTGATCGCGCTTTGTTCATCCTTAAACTTTGTAAGTGCTTCGCGTACTTGTGCATGAATAGGGAGATCAAACAGACGGCGAATGGCAGGAAGTACATGTTCCTGTGTGAGCACCCCTCGGTTTAGCATTCTTGAAAGGCCATATACAGCTTGACGTGTTTCAGGATAAATCGAAATCTGGATGATGTCATGGATCAGTTGTTGATTGGCGTTGAAACTCGCAATCCCTGTTTCTGATAGATCAAGGGCTGCCTGGACTTTATCAGGACTCTTCCGGTTAAGAAACCGAAGAAGAACGGGGTGATAGGGTGATACTAGACCTATTTCTTTCATCGATTTTGCGAAAATATTCACTTCTGACTCGAGCTCATCTTCATTGGCATTTTCTAGTCTGAGTCTATATTCTCTTTGATTGGCCGCATCCTTACATAAAGGGGTTGGAGCATTTGCGGCATCTATATATTTTTCAACTGCTTCTCTCGTTTTTTCATCAATACCACTTTTAATTAATTGTTTAGAAAGGCTGATCATGCTTAATATGCGACCTGTCATAATAGGACGCTGGACAGACAGGCGTTCTAATTCCTGTACAATTTGATAACCGATTGCTCGAAAAGAAAGCTGTTCACCCAAGTACTGGAATAAGCCTTGAGCCCGAATCGTATGATCTTCTAAAATACGGCCTTCTTCTGTTTCTGGTGTGAACAAAAGATCGAGATTCAAAGCCATGACTTCATTTAAAAAGGCATTGGCTTCTTCTTTGCTCAGGCCCTCATGGATGTAATTTCCTTTCGCAATGGCCAGCATTCTCATTTCACTTAACAATTCGATAATGGAATTGACGCCCTGCTTAGACCTCAATGAACCGCCAACGAGTGGAGGCTGCATTTTAGTTGGATCCTCCCATTGACCTCCAAGGAAGACACCAGCCTTATCAAAACGATGAGCATTTTCAAAAAGTATATTCATTCCATCGTAGGAGTAAGAAAGTTCGATCGCTAATTGGTACACGTCTGTTTGATAGAGGCTTTTTGCGAATGGTTTCGCCTGATCAAGCCTGTATAAAGCATCTTCAAATTTACCCTTTAAAGCTACTGTTTGTTTACCCATTCTTTTTTTCTTTTTCGTCACAGTACTCATCCTTATATTCGCCCCTTCTTATTGGTAGAAATTATATTTTTCATAATCTTGCAAAATGGATCTCATTTCGTCAGCATCTTCTCCAAAAAAGAAAATGGTTCCATAATGATTACCAAATCCTACCCGTTCTGCCACTTTGGATGTAACAGGAATGAACATATTATGGTTTACAAAAAAAGGATGGTTTTTGAGATTATTAGGTATATTCAGCTTTTCAACGATTTTTACATTAGGATAGACCATGAGATTACCAGAATACCCTTTTGCGGATACCACTTCCTCAGGGAAAAATGCCGCAATTTCTTCTTCGGTTGTATCTGGGTCACAACAAAGCACCTGGCCTTGATAAGGGCTGAACCCGTATGCATTTTCAATATGTTCAAAAATATGGCCGCCGGGAATACGGTTCGCTACCTCGCCAAAACTCAGGATCCCATCTTGAGTAATGAAAAACTCAGGATGAATAATGCCATGTTTGACTTCAAAGGCATCCACAAGCTTCTCAATCGCTTCCTTGATTTGGGGTCTCCATTTTTCAAGTGAAGGAGAAGCTGGTACGAAGTTGGAATGTCCTAACTTTACATATTCAGTAATATTTAGGAACCTTACCTTTCCATTATGGATAAAGGCCTCGCAAGAGAACTCCTGACCTTCCAGGTGGCTTTCCATTAGTAGAGGAAATTCTGAATCGTCAATTTGGTCAATCTCCTCTATTCTTCTAATCATGTAATGTCCTACTGTGCCGGCTTTATCAAAGGGTTTAACGTGAATAGGGGCATAGTCGTCTTCATCTATATTGCAAAGTGCTTCATTAATTCTTTTTAGGAAATAACGGATATCTTCCTTGTTGTTTGCTTCTTCAAAGACTCCCACACGGATTCCAGCAAGTTGTGCTTTACGCTTCATCAAGCCTTTATCCCGGAGCAGCAGAGATTTATGGAAAATGCGCGGGTTATTCCAGAGCCTTGCATTTATGGCACCAGCCCACTCAACTGTTTCTTCGTAAATCGGTACTGCTACTGTTGTATTAAGATCCTTTAATTTTTCATAGAGTTCATCCGCCCGTTCCTCTAAGTGGCGGAATACCCATGGGACAAACCGAATGCCATGGGAGTCAGCAAAACTTTGAAATTCAGGTGGACCAACGACCAAAAATGGTCGATTCATTTTGTCAATTGCTTCAATTGCCTGCAGGCTCCAGCCCAGTAATGCCGTTAATTTATCCTTGTTCTGTTTCATCTGAATTAACTCTCCCCATTTTTGAAATATATAAAAGATCCTAACAGCCCTATAGTAGCAAAATTTAATATTGTAATTTTCGGATTTACAAAAATAGTACAAACACTTCAAGCTTGCTTAACAAAAGATTTACACTGGGTAACTAAAATGGAGGAGACATCAGAATTGATGATTTTATCTTCAAATATTCGGGCAAAGGGGTATTAGGATGAGAGACTGGTATACTAGATTGACTGATTATTTTCCAGAAAAAGAAATGAAATCTAAAAAGCACTTTGAAATCCTTTTCCAAGAAAAACCAGGAATCTACCAAGTAGAGGAAAGCCAGGACCATGTATTAGTTTACTTTGAAAAGGCTGATTATATCTTCGTAGATTATATACTAGTGGCTCGAAATACCAGAGGAACTGGGAGAGGAAGTGTGATTATTGACCAATTGAAGCAAAAAGGAAAAGCAATCATCCTAGAGGTTGAACCAGTTACTCTTATAGATCCCGACTCGGAAAAACGAATAAGATTTTATGAAAAGAATGATTTCCTGAAGATGGAATCGATTAGTTATGAAAGAATCCATATGGTCACGAATGAGTTGAATACCATGGACATTTTTTGCTGGTTTCCAGTACCTAGAACAGAACAATGGGTGTATGACCAAATGAAAGAAATTTATACGGAAGTCCATGCTTTTAAAGCAAGGGAAATGTATGGGCGGAATCCCCAATCTGATTCTGAGGTCCTTTGGCTGAGAGAATTAACGAAAGTTATGATTGGTTAATGAATTTGATAAGTGCTTTAAAATGAATATAATTGAAACCAAAACCGTTCTTGTTCGTATAAATAGGATAAAGATTTTAAGGAGAGTTGAATATTGTTTCTAGCAGAACTACATCAGGAGGAAAAAGAGGCTTTTCTTGAACTGGCTCACCTGATTGCCACAATCGATGGAAATGTATCTATATATGAATTTTCTATTCTCAACAAATACAAAAACGAGACAGGACTTGAAGATTATCAAGTAAAGGCCCTCGCAATGGAGGATATTCTCAAGAAATTCAAAACGGAACGCGCACGAAATATCGTGTTAGCGGAGCTCTTTAAACTAATCTATTCAGATGGAGTGTTTCAAAACGAAGAAAGCGAAACCATCAACTTAATTAAGGCGCATTTCGGCTTTAATTCCAGTGAATTTGGAAGTTTCAAGGATTGGGTTGGAAAAATTAAGGAATTATCAAATTCATAGTAGAGCCTTTTACAATATAACCTTTGTTTATGCCTTTAATAGGGCTGAACAAAGGTTTTTTTGCGTGCTCAAGGGGAATGTTAATGAACACGAATAGTTTAAACAATTAAAAAGAATAATATGGAAAAAAAGGAAATGTGAAAATGCAGAATAAGTTAAGATATATTTCGATTGTCTACATGCTGTTACTTTCTGTAGGGCTTTTTGCACACGTTGAAATTATTCCCTTTTTGTTATCGACAGCCAAAAGAGATTCTTGGGTCAGTATCCTTTTAACGTTTTTCGTTCTTCCTTTAGTGATTTACCTAATATACAAGATTGTCTCGTTCTTAAACAAAAGGTCCATCATCCAGCTCTTAAAGGATGGCGGGAGTGGATTCAGTTATTACATTCTCCTTTTTCCAATAACTTTATATATGTTAATCGATGCTTTTGTTACGGCAAAAGAAATGATTTATTGGTCGCAATTGAGCTATATGCAAGGGTTTAACAGTTTTACGCTTGCAGTTGTTCTGCTTATTTTCTGTTTATTTTGTACTGAATCTGGATTGTTTTCCATTGGACTGTTAAGCAGTATTCTTTGTCCAATCGTTCTTTTTTTAGGTTTTTTTATTTCCTTTGCAAACTTGAAGAAAAAACATTATGAACTGTTATTTCCATTGTTCACGGATGGATTTTTACCCATCTCAAAGGGTATCTTGTATACTTCCTTACCTATTTTAGAGTTATTTATCATTATTTTCTTAACACCTGTTTTACAAAAAGCGGTTACTAGAAAGCAACTATTCATGGTTGGCGTGATCATTATAGGTTTAATGTTGGGACCTACGATTGGAGCGATTGTCGAGTTTGGACCAGAAATGGCCTCTCAGTATCGGTACCCTGCTTATGAAGAATGGCGTTTAATTTCGATTGGAAGATATTTTTCCCATGCTGATTTTTTTGCGATTTTTCAATGGCTTTCAGGAGGAGTTATCAGAATTAGTCTTTTTCTCTTCATCACAAGCCAAATACTTACAAAAGGAATAGAGAATGCAAAAGTGGTAAGAATTATTTACGCCATCCTTTTTACGGCTTGTATTTATCCATTTGACCAAAGCCCTTTTTCGACTATTGTCTATGGATATATCCGGCCTTTATCTTTCTTCTTATTAGTCATACAAATTTCAATGATATGGATCTATATTGTGAAGAATAAACAGAAATGGTTAGGAGGAGGGGTTAAATCATGAATGAACATTATTTTTCTATTGAAAATCTGCAAAAGCTTTTTAATCATTCATCTGATATAGAAATTAAAGCCGATCAAAATCATGCCGATCCAACCATCTTTGTTTATTGTATACCCTTAACGGATGCAAGTTTGGTTCAATCTGTCATTTTGCCTTCCAGTGAACATTCCAACTCCATTTATCAATCTCTCCAGATGGAGATTCTGGAAAGAGAGGAAACTACTTTTGAAAAAATCGAGGAGGCCATTTTCTCGGGGAAACTAATGGTTATTCCTTCAGGAGAAAAGATTTATTTTTATAATATTAGTAAATTTCCCAGCAGACAGCCGGATGAATCTGTTGCCGAAGTTTCGATTCGAGGGCCAAAGGATGGGTTTGTTGAGGATATTACGACCAATCTTGGTTTAATTCGTAAAAGGCTGCGTACTTCCTCATTGGTTATTGAAGATTATACGATTGGTAAAAGAACCAATACAAGGGTTTCACTTCTTTATATTAAAGATATCATTAATGAACATATATTGAGTGATATAAAAGGCCGGCTTGCTGCTTTAAACGTCGATATATTAACAAGCACTTCGATGTTGATAGAATATTTAATGGAAAATAAATTTACCCTCATTCCAACAATAGACTATTCAGGCAGGGCTGATTTCGTCGCAGAATCAATCAATCAAGGGAGGTTTGCCATTGTTGTTGATGGTGCTCCAACTGTATTAATTGCACCCTCGAATCTTTCATTCCTGTTTAAAACACCTGAAGATGATAATACCAGTTTTTATTTTGCGTCAGTGGAACGAACCTTGCGCATTATAGGGCTTTTTACTACAACTTTTCTGTCGGGCTTTTATACGGCGTTGATTACACATAATGTAGGGCAATTACCACTTCCACTTATTGCCACCATCACGAATTCCAGACTAGGCCTGCCGTTTTCACCATTGATCGAAGTCCTGCTCATGCTTGTCATGTTTGAGTTATTTAAAGAAGGCGGAGCCCGTCTTCCGAAGGGAATCGGACAAACCGTTGCCGTTCTTGGCGGCTTGATTATTGGTGACGCGGCTATTAGGGGTGGGATTACTTCTCCAACCATGCTCGTTGTCATCGGTGTGACAGCTATTTCCAGCTTTACACTTGTTAATCAGTCAATATCAGGTAATGTCTTTTTCATTAGATTATTTGTTTTGATCTTTAGTTACAGTATGGGGATTTATGGGTTTTTCATAAGTTTTATGTTCGTTTTGCTCTATTTAATAAGGTTGAAGTCTTTTGGGGTTCCAGTATTAGGGGAAATCTCTTCGTCAGAAGGAAAAGATATCATGTTCACTTTTTTCAGAATCCCATTTTCCTTTATGAAAAAACGAAATGCCTCTTTACATATTAAAGATGGTACAAGAACAGGTGAATAGATGAAGAAATTTTTAATCATTACCTTAGCCATGTTGCTTCTCACAGGTTGTTCTAAGATTAATGAAATCCAATTCCAGGCCTATGCAGTGGGGATAGGAATAGATTATAAAGATGATGTATATCACGTTGTTATGCAGTTCTTAGACTTCTCGAACGTTGCTAAAACCGAGCAAGGTAAAAGTGATAAGCCCAGTCCAATCTGGTTAGGAGTTGGAAAAGGCAAAACGATCGAAGATGCAATTATTGAAATCTACCATGCTATTCAGATTCCAGTAAATTATGACCAGATAAGTTTATTTGTTTTTGGAAAATCTTTATTGGAACATAGACTGGGAAAATCCATAAAGGCATTAGATACCAATTTCAATATTCGCCAAACGGGAATGGTCTATGGTACCGAAAAGCCAATAGAAGAAATTTTTACTTCGCAGGTTCCTTTTAATTATGCTTTCTCTAATGCCCGGATCAATCAGCCTGAATACATGCAGCAGCAAGAATCGACGGTTCCTGCCATTTCCCTGCAAGACCTGATTTATCAATTTAATGAAAAAACAAAAACGATCCTGCTGCCAAGCATCACGGTTAATGACGAAAGTATAAAACAGAATCTGGAGAAATTACCTGTGACTACTTTTTCTGGTGTGTATCTCATGAAAGATAAAAAAATGAAGGGTTTTTTAACAAATAAGGAACTTGAGGGTTTTATCCGCGTGAACAATAAAGCGGTACGATCGCCTGTAACTATTAGTGAAAAGAAAAATGGGAAACTGGAACATGTTACACTAGAATTATTAAATCCAAAGTTCAGAAGAATCATGAATAAAGACCAAAATGAGGTACAGGTTGGATTGGATATAAAGATTTCTGCTATAGTCAGAGAATCCAACCATATGATTCTTGCTCCAAGAATTAAAAGGCAGATTAAAGAGAAAATTAGAGATCATGTATATGAAGCCTATGTAAATAGCCATAAAATCGGAGGAGATATCTATCAATTCGAGGACTATATGTATCGATTTATGCACGATGACTGGATAAGGTATCAAAAAAGCGGAAAATTCCCCATCTTGGATAAAACAGACATCCATGTAAAAGTACAACCGCTTAAAAGTATAAATAAAATAAACGCCGGGATCCATCTTCCCTTAAAATAGGAGATTGATGCCATAAATAAGGAAAATGAAGACGTCAAACCTGATAGACGTCTTTTTATTTGTCTGTTTTCGTAAAATCAATCTTCGATCAATTCCAAGCGAAAAATAGTACTTTAATACCATATTTTTAATATGTTTGTAATATTTAGTAAATTTAAATTATAATAGTATTAAAATAATATTTTAATAGAAAGGGGTATTTCTGTGAAATTATATGTTTCCGTGGATATGGAAGGAATCACTGGCATGGTTGACCATACTCAAGTTGATTCTGGCAAGCATAACTATGAGCGCAGCCGGATTATTATGACGGATGAAGCAAACCATGTCATTACAGCTGCTTTTGATTCAGGATGTGAGGAAGTAGTCGTAAATGACAGCCATTCAAAAATGAATAATCTATTAATTGAGAGGCTCCACCCTGAGACACAACTGATAACTGGCGATGTGAAACCATTTTCAATGGTCCAAGGGTTAGATAAAACCTTTACGGGGGCGGCCTTTGTTGGCTACCATGCCCGTGCAGCCTTAAAAGGGGTCATGTCCCATTCCATGATCTTTGGGGTCCGCAATATGTACATCAATGATGTAGCAGTAGGCGAATTAGGATTCAATGCCTATGTCGCAGGATATTACGATGTTCCTCTTCTAATGGTAGCAGGTGATGACCGTGCAGCCTTTGAGGCAGAGCAACTGATTCCGGGTGTGACAACGGCAGTTGTAAAGGAATCTATTTCAAGGTCTGCTGTCAAATCGTTAACGCCGGCAAAAGCAGGGCAGCTGCTTCGCGAAAAAACAGCGATCGCACTTAACGATAGAGGTAAAGTGAAACCGCTTACACCATCGGATAGGCCGCTACTAGCGATTGAATTTACCAATTATGGGGAAGCGGAATGGGCAAATTTAATGCCAGGCACAGAAATCATCCCAGAAACGACGATTGTACGTTTCCAAGCGAAAGACATATTAGAAGCATACCAAGCAATGCTGGTAATGACGGAATTGGCGATGAGAACAACATTCTGTTAGGAAGTGGACAAGCATGAATACATATTTCATTAAACGTATTGCCGCGATGCTTATTACGTTATGGCTTATCATTACAGCAACCTTTTTCTTAATGCATTCAGTACCAGGATCACCATTTAATGAGGAAAGAACAACCAATGAAGCCGTACAAAAGAACCTCGAAGCCTATTATCATCTAGATCAGCCTCTCTTAGTCCAATATGGAAATTACCTAACAGCACTTGTCAAATTAGACCTCGGACCTTCCATAAAAAAATCATCCCAGACTGTTAACGACATGCTGGGGAGAGGATTTCCAGTATCATTTGAGCTTGGATTTTATACACTTTTAGTCGCAATTTTTTCAGGCATATTACTTGGTGTATTAGCTGCCCTTCGCCATAACGGCATCATCGACTATGTGGCAATGAGCATTGCGGTCCTGGGAATTTCAATCCCGAACTTTGTCATGGCTACATTTTTGATTGAGGAGTTGGCTGTAAGATTTCCGATATTCCCAGTCGCTACATGGACTAGCCCGAAACATATGGTATTGCCGATTTTGGCACTGGCAACAGGACCAATGGCGATTATCGCCCGCCTAACGCGCACAAGTATGCTCGAAGTATTAACCCAAGATTACATTAAAACGGCGAAAGCAAAAGGCCTATCCCCAGTGAAAATTGTTTTTAAACATGCCTTAAGAAATGCTCTATTACCAGTTGTGACGGTTTTAGGTTCATTAGCTGCCAGTATCTTAACCGGTACGTTTGTGATCGAAAAAATATTCGCGATTCCCGGGATGGGAAAATACTTTGTTGACAGTATCAATACACGTGATTATCCAGTAATTATGGGAACCACTGTCTTTTATAGTGCCATTTTAATTCTTATGCTGTTAATCGTCGATCTCGCCTATGGGGTATTAGATCCACGAATTAAACTCCATAAAAAGGAGGCGAAGTAATGGAGCTGCGGAAACAGGAAAACAGAAATATTTCGCCAGATGTTCCTGATGAATGGTTTGTGCTAAAAGCACGAAGTCAAACAGAAGCAGAAGCTGTCATAAGACCGAGCTTGTCGTACTGGAAGGATTCCTGGCTCAGGCTGGTAAAAAATAAGCTGGCGATGGCAGGTTTGGTATTCTTGGCCTTTCTAACCTTATTGGCTATTTTCGGACCAATCATTTCACCCCATTCGGTGGAAAAACAATCGTTAACACTGCAGAATTTACCTCCATCTAGTAAATATTGGTTTGGTACCGATGATTTAGGTCGCGATGTCTTTACCAGAACCTGTTATGGTGCGCGAATCTCATTATTTGTTGGGTTGATGGCGGCCCTGATTGACTTTGTTATTGGAGTTGTCTATGGCGGTTTTTCCGGGTATAAAGGCGGCCGAATCGATAACTTAATGATGCGATTTGTGGAAATCCTCTATGGACTTCCGTATTTACTCGTTGTTATTTTAGTCATGGTCGTAATTGGACCGGGATTGACAACTATTATTCTTGCATTATCGATAACCGGCTGGGTCGGGATGGCGAGAATTGTCCGCGGACAGGTCCTGCAAATAAAAAACTATGAATTTGTTTTAGCATCGAAAACGTTTGGCACGAAAACAGCACGTATTATCCGGAAAAATTTGCTGCCGAATACGATGGGTCCGATCATTGTTCAAATGACACTAACAATTCCGTCTGCTATTTTTGCAGAAGCATTTTTAAGCTTCATCGGCCTCGGCATCCAAGCACCGCATGCAAGCTGGGGAGTAATGGCGAATGACGGTTTATCTACTATTCTCTCAGGCTACTGGTGGCGTTTGTTCTTTCCAACCTTGTTCATTTCATTAACGATGTTTGCGTTTAATGTTTTAGGTGATGGATTACAGGATGCCCTTGATCCAAAGTTGAGGAGGTAACATCATGGAGAAAATTCTTCAGGTTAAGGATCTACAAGTATCCTTTTCAACCTATGGCGGCGAAGTAAAGGCTGTCCGAGGTGTCAGTTTTGACCTGCATAAAGGTGAAACGTTAGCCATTGTTGGTGAATCGGGCTGTGGGAAAAGCGTCTCTTCTCAAAGTATCATGAGGCTCATTCCTAGTCCTCCCGGCAGAATAACGGGCGGAGAAGTCCTTTTCAAAGGCACGGATTTAATTAAGTTAAAAGAGCCAGAGTTGCGGAAACTTCGTGGTTCTAATATTTCGATGATTTTTCAAGATCCAATGACCGCTTTAAATCCAACGCTTACGATTGGTGAGCAAATTATGGAAGGAATTATCCAACATGAAAAGATATCACGGGACGAGGCGAAGAAAGCAGCCATCGAGATGCTGACTCTCGTGGGAATTCCAAGTCCGGAGCAGCGGTTAAAACAATATCCACATCAGTTTAGCGGCGGAATGCGGCAGCGAATTGTCATTGCCATGGCGCTTGTTTGCCAGCCTGATGTATTAATTGCCGATGAACCAACCACCGCGCTGGATGTGACAATACAAGCTCAAATCTTGGAGTTATTTCGGGATATCCAAAAGAAAACAGGGGTATCGATTATTCTGATTACCCACGATTTGGGGGTAGTTGCACAGGTGGCGGACCGAGTCGCAGTGATGTATGCAGGAAAAATCGTGGAAATAGGGACAAGGCGGGAAATCTTTTACCAATCACAGCATCCATATACAGTGGGATTACTTCAATCTGTACCACGGCTGGACATGGAAAAGGGAGAACTCGTTCCAATACCAGGAACACCGCCTGACTTATTTTCCCCACCTGTTGGATGTGCCTTTTCGGCACGCTGTCCCTATGCGATGGAAGTCTGTGATAAAGCCTACCCGTTTAAAACCCAGCTGAGCAGCCATCATCAAGTAGATTGCTGGCTCCAGGACGAACGGGCTAAAAAAATGGTTTTAACATTTGTTTAACTATAAAAATACTGAGGGGGAAAGTCATGAAAAAGTTTATGACAATGTTGGTAACTTGTTTGCTAGTTTTTGCTTTAGCAGCTTGTACAGCCAACAAAGATGCTGGAAGTGAGCCGACAAAAGATGATGGCAAAGGAAAGACGAAGGAAAAAGTAGAAAAAGTGGTTAATTGGAACAATGGTCAAGAACCAACTTCCTTTGACCCGCCAATTGGCTTTGATGCCGTATCTTGGAATGCCTTGAACAACCTTATGGAAGGGTTAACTCGTTTAGATCAATCCCATCAGCCAAAAGCTGCCACAGCAAAAAACTGGGATGTCTCAGAGGATGGGAAAGTTTATACCTTCCATATTCGTGAGGATGCAAAATGGTCAAATGGTGACGATCTGACTGCTGGTGATTTCGTATATGCTTGGAAACGCCTGTTAGATCCAAAAACAGGATCTTCCGCTGCATTCTTAGGCTATTTCATCGAAGGCGGCGAAGCCTTCAACACTGGAAAAGGCACAGCCGATGGTGTGAAAGTAAAAGCGGTCGACAATAAGACGTTTGAAGTAACACTAACAAGCCCGCAGGCATATTTCTTAAGCGTGATTGCGAATCCTGCGTTCTTCCCAATCAATGAAAAAGTAGCAACAGCCAATCCAAAATGGTTTGCGGAAGCAAGTTCATTTGTAGGAAATGGTCCTTTCAACCTAACTGAGTGGAACCACGATTCTGATTTCACAATGACAAAGAATGATAAATATTGGGATGCAAAAAATGTTAAACTGGATAAAATTCATTGGGCTATGGTGGATGATGAAAATACGGAATATCAAATGTACACGACTGGTGAACTAGATTCATCCGATGTTCCTTCTGAATTAGCTGATAAGTTATTTAAAGATGGCGACGTAAAGGTTGAAGACCAAGCGGGTGAGTATTTCTATCGCTTTAATTTAACAAAAGAACCATTCCAAAACGAGAACATTCGTAAGGCATTCGCACTCGCGGTTAACCAGGAGCAAATGGTGGACTTAGTTACCAAAAATAAAGAAAAACCTGCTTACGGTTTTGTTTCCTATGGATTTAAAGATGCAGCTGGTGAGGACTTCCGTAAGAAAAGCGGTGACCTCATTAAAACTGATGTTGCCAAGGCAAAAGAATTGTTGAAAAAAGGTATGGAAGAAGAGCATTACACAAAACTTCCGGAAGTCACTCTTACGTATAGCACAAGTGATGAGCACAAGAAAATCGCAGAAGCCCTGCAGCAAATGTTTAAAGAAAACCTGGGTGTTGACGTGAAGCTTGCCAATATGGAAAGCAGCGTTTTTGCGACAGACCAAAAAGCATTAAAGTTCCAGTTGTCACGCAGCTCATTCCTTGCTGACTATGCAGACCCTATCAACTTCCTGGAAAACTTTATTACCGGCTCTCCAATGAACCGTACAGGCTGGAGCAATGCAGAGTTTGATAAATTAATTAAAGACGCAAAAAATGAAAAAGATGAAAAGAAACGTTTTGAGATGATGTATCAGGCTGAAAAAGTATTATTTGATGCAGCACCAATCGTTCCAATTCACTTCTATAACCAAGTTTATTTACAAAATAAGGATGTTACCGGCGTCGTTCGCCACCCAGTTGGATATTTAGAATTCAAATGGGCAGATAAGAAATAAATCGCCAAAGGTAGTTTTAATAAAAAGGGATGTTCGATTGAACATCCCTTTTACCCTAGAAACATAGATTTATAGATAGTGTCGAAAAGGGGTTTTTTAATGAATGCTGTAAAGCCAAATCGGCTAAAAAAGGGAGATGCAGTTGGAGTTATTGCTCCAGCAAGCCCGCCGAATCAAGAAAATCTAGTACGTGGAATCACTTTTTTGGAGGATTTAGGACTGAAAGTCAAGGTTGGAAAACATGTCTCCCGTATTAATGGTTATTTAGCCGGTTCTGATCAAGAAAGACTAGAAGATTTCCATGAAATGTTCGCTGACTCAGATGTTAAAGCTATTATTTGCGCATGCGGCGGTTTTGGAACAGGAAGAATTGCCGAGCAAATTGACTATGAATTAATTAAAAGGAATCCAAAAATATTTTGGGGTTATAGCGATATTACTTTTTTACATACGGCAATTCGGCAACAAGCGGAGCAGGTGACCTTTCATGGGCCGATGCTTGCTTCAGATATAGGGAAAGAGGATACACACCAAATGTCTAAAAAAGGTTTTATGCAATTATTTGAGCCTTCCTCTTTCGTCTATACGGAACAGATTTCTCCATTAGAAGTTTTAGTAGATGGTGAGGCAAGAGGAGAAATCGTTGGTGGGAATTTGTCGCTTCTAGTCAGTACTCTTGGTACAGACTACGAAATTGATACGAAGGATAAGCTGCTGCTTATTGAGGATGTGAATGAAGAACCCCGGTCCGTTGACCGAATGCTTAATCAGCTTTATATGGCTGGCAAACTTAAGGATGCAAGCGGCATACTTTTAGGAGATTTTTGTGATTGTACACCACAAAGGAATCTTACCTTATCGTTAGAAGAAGTCATTGCCCATTATGTTCAGCTCGCAGAAAGGCCGACGATGAAGGGATTCATGATGGGGCATTGCAACCCGCATATCGCAATTCCCTTGGGTGTACAGGCATCCATGAATACGTATGAAAAAAAACTAATTGTCGATAGCGGCATCTTGTAAAGGATGGATAACCCATGATTATTGAGCAAATTGAAACATTCCGAGTTGCTGTTCCGTTAATTAAACCATTTAAAACGGCCCTTCGAACAGTGACGACAGCTGAATCCATTTTTGTGAAAATAACCTGCGATAATGGGATCGTTGGCTGGGGTGAAGCGCCGCCTACCATTGTTATTACGGGTGATAGCATCTTGAGTATTGAATCGGCAATCCATCATGTAATCAAGCCATTTTTACAGAAGAAAAACTTGCTTCAGTATGAGGTGATTTTTCAGGGGCTTAAGACACTTTTGGTTGGAAATCCGAGTCCGAAGGCTGCTGTAGATATGGCAATTTATGATTGTCTATCCCAATATTGCAAACTGCCGCTTTATCAATTTCTCGGCGGTCATAAAAAGGAAATGGAAACAGATTTCACCGTTAGCGTGAACGGACCAGAGGAAATGGGTGAGGATGCGGTTTCCTATATTCAAAAAGGCTTCAATGTCCTGAAGGTAAAGGTGGGGAAGGACGATATCGCTGCCGATATAGAACGGATCCTGGAGATTAGAAGGCGGGTAGGAAAAGATATTAAGATCCGTTTGGATGCGAATCAGGGATGGACAGCGAAGGATGCTATCCGGGCCATTCGCAAAATGGAAGACAATGATTTGCGGATTGAGCTTGTTGAACAGCCGGTTAAAGCAGATGATATTGAAGGTTTGAAGCAAGTAACGGATGCTGTCGACACACTCATTATGGCCGATGAAAGTGTGTTTACCCCGAAGCAGGCCTTCCAAGTATTAAAAACAAGAAGTGCTGACTTAATAAATATTAAGCTGATGAAGGCTGGCGGAATCTATCAGGCCCAAATCATCAACCAACTTGCTGAAACATGCGGTGTCGAGTGTATGGTCGGCAGTATGATTGAAACCCGTCTTGGAATCACCGCGGCAGCTCACTTTGCCGCAAGTAAGCAAAATATTAACCGTTTTGATTTTGATGCACCGTTGATGCTTGCAAAGGAAATCGTGGAAGGCGGAGTCCAATATAAAAATAGATTAATAACAATGCCGGAGTCTCCGGGACTTGGAATTAAGTGCATTGACATTGAGGGAGGTGTCTTAATTGGCTAAATGGATTGTAAATGTTCCGGTCGCAACCGTATGGACGTCCTTTGATTCACCACGGGAAATCGATAAAGATGCAGTATCCAACTTTGGAAGGATTGAATCGTGGTTAGAGGGATTGACATATGAAACTAGGCTTGAATTATGTATCGAAAACCTTGTTCAAACTCAAGTTTTATATGGTGAAGAAGTTATAGTTTTAGAGGAAGATGGTGATTGGGCACATGTGATTATTCCTAGCCAATCCACCAAAAAGGAAGACCTCGGCTATCCAGGCTGGGTTCCTAAAGCCCAATTAGTGGAGGCTGCTGATGACTGGAATTTAACAGATGGCCCGGTCGCTGTTGTTACCAGCCAAGAGGCAAAGTTGTTTAAAGAGAATGATCCTTTTAGTATAGAACTCTCCTATCTAACGACACTGCCTTTCATAAATGAACAGAATGGCAAAGTGTACGTCAAAACCCCAGATGGGACTGCTGTGCTAGATACAGAGAATGTCGTTGTCTCCGAATCACCTGCAAGGGGAAATGGACAGGCGATTGTATCCGCAGGCGAGCAGTTTCTTGGTCTGCCTTATTTGTGGGGGGGAATGAGCAGTTTTGGCTATGATTGCTCAGGATTCAGTTACACGATGTGCAAGGCAAATGGGTATGTAATCCCCCGTGATGCCAGTGACCAAGCAGCAGCAGGAGAAAAAGTTGAATTAACAGATATCGAACCAGGTGATTTATTATTTTTTGCCTATGAAGAAGGAAAGGGAAGAATCCACCATGTTGGCATTTATTATGGAGAAGGAAAATTGCTTCATTCCCCAAAGACAGGAAAAACGGTAGAAATTATAGCATTAGAAGGAACGATATACGAGCGGGAACTATGTGCAGCAAGACGCTACTGGGTTAAGACGGAGGCATAACTATGGAAAAGTTATTACAAGTAAACAATTTAAAAAAACATTTTCACTTAGGAAAAGATCAAGTTTTAAAAGCGGTTGATGGTGTAACCTTTCATATTAACAAAGGGGAGACATTCGGAATTGTTGGTGAGTCCGGATGCGGGAAGTCTACGGCTGGCAGAACGATTATCGGGCTTTATGATGTAACGGAAGGTGAGGTTGTTTTTAAAGGGAAAAATATCCACAAGTTCACATCAAAAGAACGATTTGGCTTTCATCGGCAAATGCAAATGATTTTCCAAGACCCATATGCTTCGTTAAATCCAAGGTCAACGGTGAGTGAAATCATATCTGAGCCGATGGAAGTTCATGGCTTGTATCCAAATAAACAAGAAAGGTTAAATCGTGTCTATCAATTATTAGAAGATGTTGGTTTAAATCGAGAACATGCCAATCGGTATCCACATGAATTTAGCGGCGGTCAGCGCCAACGGATTGGAATCGCTAGGGCCTTATCCCTTGACCCTGATTTTATCATTGCTGATGAGCCGATTTCTGCTTTGGATGTATCCGTTCAGGCACAGGTTGTTAATTTGCTGATCAAACTCCAAAAGGAAAAGGGATTAACCTATCTATTTATTGCCCATGACCTCTCGATGGTAAAGCAAATCAGTGACCGTATTGGTGTCATGTACTTAGGGCAATTAGTGGAATTAACGACAAGCAGTGAGCTATATAAGAAGCCGCTGCATCCTTATACTCAGGCATTGCTCTCGGCCATCCCAATTCCTGACCCTGATATTGAGGACAAACGTGAACGGATCATATTAAAAGGGGAACTGCCAAGCCCGATTAATCCTCCAAGCGGATGTGTATTTAGAACCCGGTGCCCAATGGCCATGGATGTTTGTGCCAAGGAGAAACCAGTGTGGCAGGAAGTTGAGGATAGCCATTATATTGCCTGTCATCTTTATGATAAAAACAAAGCCGGTGATCATGATTATTCTCAGGTTGCTGTCACGAGGTAACTAATGGAACAATTAAAGGCAAAAATCGAAGAAGAAATCCGCAGCTCGAACGGCAGAATCGGTCTGGCTGTCGAAATTGAGGGCGAGAGTATTTATGTAAATAGTGAAGAAGTATTCCAATCCGCAAGTTTGATTAAGTTACCAATTTTTATAGAGGCATTCCGGCAGAGTGAGATGGGAAAACTAAACGAGAATGAATTGGTTTCCATTACAAATCATGCAGGTGGGTCAGGCGTATTGCAGGCATTTTCCCGTGATGCGCTCTTGACAATTAAAGATCTCATGACGTTAATGATTACGGTCTCGGATAATACAGCTACCAACCTGCTCATAGATAAATTGGGAATGGAAACCATTCATCGATCCTTTGAAAAAATGGGATTGCAGCATACCGCCCTTAATAGGAAAATGATGGATTTTGAGGAGATTGAGCAAGGACTTGATAACTACACAAGCCCTTTGGATATGATGACATGTTTGAGGATAGTCAAGGAAGGCGACTTTTTAGCAAAGCAAAGCCGTGAGGCGGCATTAAGAATACTAAGTTATCAGCAATTTCAAGATAGACTTCCAGGCATGATGGAACTCGATAAGGTTAAAGTGGCAAATAAAACAGGCAGTCTTCCTCACATTGAACATGATTGTGCTGTGGTAACGAATAATGGGAAAACAGCCTATGCAGCGGTCTTAATGGATCAGCTAGATGATGTATTTGTAGGAAAGCAGAAAATCAGTAGAATTGGTAAGCATATATTTGATTATTTAGTGGAAAAGTCATAGAAGAAAAGGAAAGTTAGTAATAATTGGCAGGGAATCCTTTGAAGGATTCTCTTTTTTTTGCGTTTAAGAAGCGGAGGACAGACCATTCTTTAAAAAATTGACATCATGTCATATTCTTTGGTATGATTTTGTAAACGATTACAAGTAGGGGAAGGGTTGATTATGATGGCGTATGATTTTTTACCAACTTTGGAGTTTGCTAAACAATTAGATAAAGAGGATACACTTTCACGATTTCGAGAAGAGTTCTATTTAAAACCTGATTCCATTTATATGGATGGAAATTCTTTAGGTCTTCTTTCGAAAAGAGCAGAAAAGGCTCTCTTAGAATCGTTAAACGATTGGAAACATTATGGAATCGATGGCTGGACACAGGGGAACCATCCATGGTTCTTTATGGCGGAGGAATTGGGCAAGAAGCTTGCGCCGTTAGTAGGAGCTTCTGCTGAGGAAGTGATTGTAACAGGTTCCACAACCGTCAACCTGCACCAGCTTGTGTCAACATTTTATCAGCCGGACGGAAACCGTACGAAAATACTGGCAGATGAACTAACTTTCCCATCTGACATTTATGCTCTTCAAAGCCAGCTGCGTACTCATGGATATAATCCGGATACACATCTCATCCGTGTAAAAAGCCGCGATGGCCGCTTTTTAGAAGAGGATGATATTATCGAAGCGATGACCGATGACGTGGCTTTAATTGTCCTGCCAACCGTCCTTTACCGCAGCGGGCAAATATTGGACATCAAACGATTAACGGAAGAAGCCCATAAGAAAGGTATTTTAATTGGGTTTGATGCCTGCCACTCGGCTGGGGCCATTCCACATTATTTCAGTGAATGGGATGTTGACTTTGCCTTTTGGTGCAACTATAAACATTTAAACGGCGGGCCTGGCAGTGTTGGCGGTTTATATGTCAATCGTAAGCATTTTGGTAAGATGCCTGGCCTCGCTGGCTGGTTTAGTTCGAATAAAGAGAATCAATTCGACATGGAGCATACCTTAACACCTGCTCATTCAGCAGGAGCCTTTCAAATTGGGACGCCCCATGTCCTTAGCATCGCTCCTTTGATTGGTTCTTTAGAAATCTTTACAGAAGCGGGTATTGAAAATATTCGCGAGAAGTCTCTTAAAATCAATCAATATTTAGTAGAGTTAATTGACACTGAGCTGGCTGAAATGGGATTTTTCGTTGGATCACCAAGAGAAGATGTGCGCCGCGGCGGGCATGTGAGCCTGGAGCATAATGAAGCTGCACGAATTTGTAAATCATTAAAGGAAAACGGGATCATTCCTGATTTCCGGGCACCTAACATCATTCGCCTTGCACCTGTCGCGCTTTATACTTCCTATGAGGAAGTTTGGAAAGTCGTTCAAATTCTTAAAAAAATCATGACTGAAAAACAATATGAAAAATTTAAAAATGAACGTGAAGTAGTAGCTTAAGTATATTAATTTAGTGGGTGCCCAAATAATTAGGGCACCCATTTGTGTGTCAACGATATCAGTTGATAAATATAGTTGACGAATTTTGTAATTTAAATTACCATATGTTTAAATGATTAAACATTTAAACGTATAAACATTTTCCGATATTGGAGGACCATAAACGATGAAGAAGACAGCATTAATTACAGGAGCAACAAGCGGTTTAGGATATGAATTCGTCAAACTGTTAGCTAACGATGGATACAATTTAGTTCTAGTGGCTAGAGACGAAGAGAAACTAAAGGAAATCAAACAATCCTATTCGCAATTAGAAGTAACTGTCATCCCGAAGGACTTGAGTGTCATTGGGGCCGCAAAAGAAGTATTTAATGAAATCGAAGATCGTGGAATTGACATTGATGTTCTAGTAAATAATGCTGGTTTCGGGTTAATGGGTTCATTTGATGAACTGGATATCCAAAAACAGCTAAATATGATTCAATTAAATATAACCGCTCTAACGGAATTAACCTATTACTGTCTGCAAAAAATGAAACAAAGAAACGTTGGCAAAATCTTAAATGTAGCAAGTACTGCAGCATTTCAGCCAGGCCCGCAAATGGCGGTGTACTATGCTACCAAAGCATATGTGCTTTCATTTTCAGAAGCATTGGTGGAAGAGCTATCAGGCAGTGCTGTTACCGTGACAACCCTCTGCCCAGGGCCTACGAAAACCAACTTTGGAGCGGTTGCCAATGTTGAGGGTACCAAAATGTTCAGCCGGGCGATGGCATCAGATGAGGTGGCAAAGAGCGGATATAAAGCATTGATGAACGGGAAGCGCGTGGTGGTAACAGGAGGATTCAATAAGGCAGGTGCACTTGGGGCTAAATTTATGCCAAGAAGCCTGGCTGCTAAAGTTGCCAAGTATGTTGCAGAGGAAAAGTAATGATATTTGGAGGAATTTTTTAATATGGCACAGCAAGCTATTGATGTTTTCAGGTCATGTATCCCATTATTTAACGCCTTAAGTGATCCGGCAAGACAGGACATTATCCTTTTGCTGGCAGAACACGAACCATTAAGTGTAAACGAAATAGCCGAGCAATCGAGCCTATCACGCCCGGCCATTTCCCATCATTTAAAAATCATGCGTGACAATCACCTTGTTAAACTAGAACAAAAAGGGACACAGCGCTATTATTCGCTTTCTTTAGACCATAGTGTTAAACAATTGAAGCAGCTCATTGAAATCGTTGAGAGTGAGTGTATTCTTTAGCTCCCTCCGGTATTCAACCTAAAAGATAAACGGAAAGGTGAGATTTACTTTTGGAAAAAGTTTGGGCAACCGTAAATGCCATATTAATAGCAGATAATCCGGAAACATTTGTAACCAGAAGGATTAAAGAAGTAAATTTGGAATTCGGCGGGATTCGCGGGGATCGGCATTTTGGCGTAACGAGTAAGGCAGATTCAAGACAGCCGATGTACCCAAGAGGGACTGAGATTCTGAACCGCCGCCAAATAACGATTGTGTCTGAAGAAGAATTAGACAGGATTGCAGAAGAATTAAAAATCGAATCAGTGCTGCCTGAATGGTTAGGGGCTAATCTTTTGATAAAAGGATTTCCGGATCTAACGAAACTCACCATGGGCTCTCGTATCCTTTTTCCAAGTGGTGCAGGATTAATATGTATGGGAGAAAATATGCCTTGCACCTTGCCTGGAGATGAAATCCAAAAGCATTACGATAATCACGAGAAGTTGTCATTCCGTTTTGTGCGCGCAGGATATAAACGGCGGGGAATCGTTTGTGCAGTAGAAAAGCCCGGAAAAATTTATGAAAATGATGAAGTTCAGATTTTGGTGAATGATTTTACAAAACCGATGCAGTAAATAAATGCATATCCATAGTAGTTCAAAAGAATGGAAGGGGTCTTTAGGAATTTTACTAATAAATTGACCCCACCCATTATTTAATGATATTTAAAATTAGATAATTTTTGAAGGTGGGACTTTAAAATATTTTTTAAAACATCTGCTAAAATAATGCGGATCGTTGTATCCGGTCATTTCGGAGACAAATTGAATATTTTTACATCCATTCATCAACAACTTTCTGGCATTATCCATTCTAATTTTCGTTAGATATTCAATGACGGTGATTCCTGTCTCCTTTTTAAAAATTCTGCTTAAATAAGAAGGATTAGTATGTAAATGTTCTGCGATTGAATGTAATCCTACTTCGCCATCTTGATAATGACTCTCCATAAATGAAATAGCCTGAAGCGAGAGAGATTTTAATTCCAAAAGTGTTTGACGGGAGATGGAGATAGCCTCTATTAATAAAGTGCTTAAAAATGTCTTCATTTCCTCGATGTTACGAAATTGCTCTGTAAATCTTTCAAATTGATTTAATTCCGTAAAGTAGTCCTTTTTTAACTGAAAATCATGAACCCCCTTGTTAATGCTGGTAATTAGTTCTCTTGTCAAAACAAAAAACTTGGCAGACGAGATTTTGTTTCGTTGACATAAAAGAATAATTTCCTCCAATTCCTTTAGGGAAAGGTCTTCATTCCCTGACTTTACTAGAACGGAGAACTTTCCAATTTTTTCTAGAATTGCACTATGGCTATCATCCTTTTCTTGAAGGAATTGATATGTGTTTCCGGTACCTTTCGTCAGCCGGTTGTGTAATGCGAATTTTGCTTTTTGAAAAGCCTCGCCAAACATCTGCAGGCTATCCATTCTTGGTCCTATGCCAATCGAGAACGATCGTTGAAAATGGCTTTTCAATGCAAAATGCAAAGGCTTGATTTTATCGATATCATCAGCCTGTATTAAATAAGAAGAAAACAATTGGTGATTTAGCCCAAGATGATAAATTGGATTAGGGAAGTATTGTAAAACAAATTTCGCTATCTGTCCTTGCAGGTTTTCTTCTACTTCAACATCAGAAGAAATTAATAGAAAACAAGAAGGTTCTCTGGCAACATCTGAAAAAACCTCCTGATAAGCTTGAATCAACATATTTGTAACAGGCCCATTTAATAATTGGTAAGCAATATAAGATTTCATTTCTTTATGATCTAGAACGACAGATGTTAAGTTCTCTTTTTCCTTCTTATCTTTAAATTTGTGAAGCATTTCAGCCAGGTCCTCTGAACGAACAGGCTTCAATAAATAATCGAAAACCCCAAGCTGAACAGCTCTTTGTGCATATTCAAATTTATCGTATCCCGTCAGAAATACGATCTGCAGCTCCTTCTGTTCCTGATGAAGCAGGCCGGCAAGCTCTATTCCATTCATTAGCGGCATATTAATATCAATAATCACCAATTCGACTGGATTGTTGCGGATAAAATGTAATGCCTTTTCCCCGTTTTCTGCCTCACCTATAATGGAAAAGCCGAGTTCCTCCCAATTTAAGCAGCCCTTTATTCTTTCTCGAATGAATTGTTCATCATCAACTAAAAGAACTTTATACATATGCAATCTCTCCTTGTCGAATGGCAGGAATGATAATTTCAACAGATGTACCTTTTCCAGGATTGTTATGAATCTTGATGCCGAACTGTTCACCAAAGTATTGTTTGATTCGTTCGCTCGAGCTATATAGCCCAAAACCGATATTCCCTTTTTCTTCTTTTTCTTTTAATAATGATTCAATTGACTTATAAAACGTGCCTTCCCCGTGGTCATTGACAAAGATATGAATCTTATCTTTGTGTTTTTCACCGATAATTTCAATGTAAATGTGATCTTCTTCGTCCTTTAAATTATGACGGATAGCGTTTTCAATAATGGGTTGAAGAGAAAGTTTAACAATTTGATAATTAAAGATTTCAGGGTTGAAAATAAATTTATAAGCAAGTCTTTCTTTATATCTAATGCTAAGGATTTCTAAATAGCGTTTAGAAATAAGCATTTCTTCTTCCATGGAGATAATCTGATTTCCTTTACTAATAACGCCTCGATAAAAGTCAGCTAACTTATGGGTTAATTCAATTACTTCTTTTTTCTGTTCCATTTCTGCAAGTCCGCAGATATTTTCCAGTGTATTGTATAAAAAGTGGGGATTTAGCTGGGATTGTACACTAATAAGTGCGTATTTTCGTTTCTTTTCTTGTTCCTTTACCACTCTTTCCATCAGCCTTTTTGTTCTTCTCACCATTTTATTGAATTCTTTGGCCAGCACCCCTATTTCATCTCTGCTATTGATATCAAGAGAAACATCTAAATTCCCATTTTGTACCTCTTTCACAACATGATTGATTTTTTTTAAAGGCTTGGATACAAGATTAGAAATTAATAGAGTGATCAAAACGACACTAGCCATCATTATGAACCCAATAAGGAGGAATGACCTCATGAGGGGCTTGTTTACGGCTAAAATGTTTTCTATAGGAACCAGAGCGACAAGGTTCCAGTTTAATTTAGGCAGTTCTTGGGATACAACTAGATACTCTCTGTCATCAAGAAAAACGCGCTCTCCGCTTTTCTTTTGTTTTATCAATGAAAAATAGGGTTCACTTTTTATGGATTGGTAAAGGTTTGAAGGGTTATGATGGGATACAATCCTTCCGTCATGATTAACGATAAAAATATTTCCGTTCTGACCAAAATCAATAGAGTTATATTGCTTACGAATCCAGCTTTCCCTTAGATTTATTTGAATGGTCCCTAAAGGAAGTGCTGTCCTTTCGGAATTAAAGCGCTGGAAAAAGGAAACGATGTTTAATTGTTTACCATATAAAGTATAGTTACTTTGATAGACACCTTTCCATGCTGTAGCTCTTACAGAGTTTTGCTTTAGCGTAATGGGTGATTGTTTACTCAGGACAGAAATCTCTCCCGAGTCATACACCAGGCCATTGTTTGCAAAGATCATAATGGAATCAACATAATCTTTTGTTCCCTTAATTTCACTTAAGACATTTTTAACTTCTTGAAAATTTCGGTGTTCCTCCAGTGAATGACTGGGAACCGACACGGAGGTATATTGTTGAATAATAGAGTTTGTTACGACTAATTCCGACAATTCTTCTGTTTCGTTAAAAATTAACTCTAATTTATTTGAAATTTGGCTAAAATTTTGATTTGTGCTATCGATTGTTTGTTGAACTAGAATTTTAGAGGAGATTTGATAGGCAATAATCATGAAAAGTGATAAAAAACCAATTATTAAGCAAAGCAGGAAAAAGGTTATTTTAGCATTTATGGAAAAGGAAATAGGTTTACGTTTCTTTACATATGAAATGATGTTCCTGCATGCCTTCATCGTTATCACCTAAATTTTTATAGAATAAAAACTATTATTATTTTTGTATCATACTAGATAAGCAAAATATACTCTATAGAGCAAAAAATAGAAATACCAATATTCAGAATAGAAAAAATTTTGAACATGACGTAAAATTTCTCCATGTTCCATTGGATTGATTCCAACTATACTCAAGTTATATTTCAAAAGGGGGGTATAAGAATTGAGGAAAACGTTTACAATTTTCACTGCTGTCGCACTCCTATTATCCATTGTTTTGGCAGGGTGCAGTTCAAGTGACAAGACTTCTTCAAAAGAAGAAAAGAATTCAGGTAAAACGACTATTCGTATTCTTTCACGCATGGGCGGGGATGATCCGGAATCAAAAGCATTTAATGAGCTGTTAGCTAAATTCATGAAGGAAAATCCTGATATTAAGGTTATTGATGAATCCCTTAACGATGAGTCTGCCTTCAATAATAAGTTTAAAACATCCGTTGCCACTGGAAATGTCCCGGAAATTTGGGTTAACTATGGCGGACAAGCATTTAAAGAATATGCCAAGAACATTGCCATGGATTTAACTCCAGTTCTAGAAAAAGATAAACAATGGTCGGATGCGTTTCTACCATTATTCGATACTTGGAAATATGACGATCTGCCGGGAATTTATGGAGTTCCTTCGGAGTTTTATAGCATCGCATTATTTTACAATAAAGAGCTGTTTGAGAAGATTGGGGCAGAACCACCAAAGTATATTGAAGAAATTCCGGAATTGCAAAAGAAATTCTCGAAGGAAGGAATTACTCTTATTCGAATGGGTGATAAAGAAAACTTCCGCGGTGGCCATTTAATCAGTAATATCACAATGAAAAAGTTTGGATTGCAAAAAACCGAAGATCTAGTCAGCGGCAAAGCAAAATACACTGACAAAGATATGCTCGAGATATTCAAAGTTATGAAACAATGGGCTGATCTTGGTGTCTTCGGAGACAACATCGTTACGACTGATGATAATGAAGTCACTTCTGCGTTCACTAGCGGCAAAAGCGCTATGTTATTTAATGGAAGCTGGGGAATTTCATCCCTTGCTGAATCAGATATTGCTGATAAAATTGGCGTCATTCCATTCCCAGGATTCAAGGATGCTCCAGATCACCTAAATACATGGCATGGCGGCGCAGGCGGATACTCTGTATTCAAGGAATTGAAAGGCAAAAAGAAGGATGCTGCTATCAAATTACTAAAATACTTAACATCCGTTGATACATTTAAATACTACTTTGAAAAATCAGGCGGCGGTGTTTATCCTGTCAAAATGGATATGGGTTCACTAAAAGTAGATCCGGTTACACAGGAATATACGAAAGCACTTGAATCTTCGAAAGAATTCTTAATGGAAATTACGGCTTACGATCCGCGTCCGCAATTCCAAGATAAATTAAGAAACGAAATCCAAGGAATGTTTGCAGGAAACTCTCCTGAAAAGACAGCTGAAAATATTCAAAAATTCTCAAATAATCTAAAATAACGCAATGATACCGCTCTGGTTCGGGAGGGCGGTATCTCCTCAATCTTTAAAAGGGGGGTATTGAAAATTTTTAATAAAAAACAAGCAGTGACCATATCTGTCTTTTTACTGCCTTCTATTATTCTATATTCTATCTTTTTTATCGTACCGATTTTTCAAACCTTTTATCTGTCCTTTTTTTCTTGGAATGGGATCAAATCTTCGCCGTTCGTTTATACCGGCTGGGACAATTTTATCCTTTTGTTTCAAGATGAGGCCTTTTACTTATCTTTAAAAAATGTTCTCATTTTTATCCTTGGTTCCTTTATTTTAATTATGCCGTTTTCTTTTATTCTTGCTTTAATTATTACTTCGAAAATCAAAGGAAAACGCTTCTTTCGAATCAGTTATTTCATCCCCTCCATTTTGCCGCTGACAGCATTAGGGCTTTTGTGGCAGTTTCTGTTAAAAGGGAAAGGCGGATTAATCAATAATATTCTTGTCTCCATCGGCTTAGATCGGTGGGCCGTGGATTGGCTGGGAGATCCTGATATCGCTATTTTCTCCGTTGTGGCCGTCAATGCGTGGATTTTTTGCGGGTTAAATATGATTATATTTGCCAGCGGTATAGTATCAATCCCCGAAGAAATTTATGAGGCTGCGACAATCGACGGGGCCAATGGTTTTCAAAAAGTCATATACATTACGGTTCCTTTAATGAAGGAAATTTTTAAAATCTTTTCGATTTTGGCCGTGACCCAGTCCATCCGTGTATTTGCGCAAGTATATGTCATGACGGGCGGCGGGCCAAACGGAGCAACGGAAGTTCCCACTACGATGCTCTACAATCAATCCTTTGTTTATAACAACTTTGGCGGCGGTAATGCCATCGCTACATTTATTGTTGTAACTGCACTTGTTTCAACCGTTGTACTGAATCGATTATTCCAAGGAAAAGCCAGCTCTGCCTAAGCCGGACTTAGAAAGGAAGGTGTAAAAATGAAAATTGGAAAAATCAGCATCTATGGGTTTGCCATTCTTTGTTCCGTTGTTTTCTTGTATCCGCTATTCTTTAATTTGATTTCATCCTTTAAAGATAATGAAGGAATCTATAACGAAATACTGGCAATGCCTTCAAAGTGGAGATTTGAAAACTTTGCTGCCGCTTTTGAATCAGCCAAAATCCATATCTCCATTATTAATTCACTTATTTATGCTACGTTTGGAACTTTGCTGGCATTAATTTTAGGGCTGCTTGCCTCTTATCCGCTTGCGAGATTTAAATTCAAGCTGAATACTCCGCTCTATTTGTATTACACCCTCGGATTAATGATACCAGTGTTCTCGATGTTGATCCCTATTTCACGGATTGTTACAGCAGTTAATGGGTTTAATAATTACTTCGTGATGATCATTTTATATGCGGTATTTGAACTGCCATTAACCATCTTCTTAATTACAGGTTACATGAAGGATTTACCTAAAGAATTGGATGAATCCGCTATTATGGATGGATGTGGTCCGTATCGTCTTCTTTTTCAAATACTGGCGCCATTAACCATGCCTGCCATCTCGACAGCGGGAATCTTAGCATTTTTTAGTATCTACAATGATCTAGTATGGAATGTCCTTTTTATAACCGATCACGATATGTATAACATCTCAATGGGTCTCCTTACCTTTGTGGGGAAAATGGGTACCTCCGATATGGGACCAATGTTTGCAAGTATCTTTATTACCATTATACCGACGATTATCGTTTATCTATTCTTCCAAGAAAAAATTGAAAAAGGACTTGGTTCAGGATCTGTCAAAGGATAGAAGCCGTCATTTAATCGTGCTGTAGGTTTTCATGTCATGCTTATTCTATAGATAAAGGATGAATCAAATGAAAATTGACGCCCATCAACACTTTTGGGAATTGGATAAACCATTTTGTGAATGGCCAACTTCTGATTTAAAAACCATTTATCGGGATTTTCTTCCGGAACATTTTATAGAGCATCTAACACGAAATCATGTAACCAAAACAATCGTCGTACAGGCGGCTGAATCCATGGAAGAAACTGAATTTTTACTGGGTTTAGCCGATCAGAATGAGTTTATTGGCGGGGTAGTTGGCTGGATGGACCTTTCATCCGATAAATTTCCTGCTCAATTTGAGCGATTATTAAAACATCCCAAATTTGTTGGCCTAAGGCCGATGCTGCAAAATAAGCAAAATGATCAATGGATTTTAATGCCTGAGGTGCTGGAGAATATTCAGATTTTGGCAGAAAACGATTTTCCGCTTGACCTTTTAATCTATCCAAAACATTTACCGTATATTGTTGAGTTGTTTAAGAAGATTCCTACCTTACGGGCGGTTATTGATCACTGTGCAAAGCCTGCAATTAAAGATCAAGAATGGGCATCATGGGCTGATTGGATAAAGGAAGTTTCTCACTATCAAACGTTAATGTGTAAATTATCCGGATTGGTAACGGAAGCAGATCTTCAAGCATGGCAGCTGGATGAGTTCAAACCCTATATTCATCATATTATTCAGTGTTTCGGTACCGACCGGATTATGTTTGGCAGTGACTGGCCAGTATGCCTGCTGGCTGCAGAATATGATGAGGTTGTAAGGATTTTAGATGAAAACCTGCCTGAAGAAATGGCAGGAGAAGAAAAAGAGTTGTTATATGGAGGAAATGCTAAAAGATTTTATCAATTACCGTAAATGATGCGCGGCAGGCAAATGGGTTTTAATCTATTAAAAAGGTTAGAGGATTAGAGGAGGGACTGCTCTATGGCAGAACAAACCTTTCAAGAAGGACTACTCTGTATTGTGATGCATGAACGGGATAATGTTGCCACACTACTAAAAGATGTTAACAAAGGGGAAGTTATCACATACATAAAGGGAAGCGAATCGTTTCAGGTTACATTGATTCAAGACATCAAGTTTGGACATAAAGCAGCGATTGCTCCTATTCGTCCAAATGAAGTCGTCATGAAATATGGTGAAGCTATAGGGGCAGCGATTGTAGAAATCCCTATTGGAGCCCATGTACATGTTCATAATCTCGAAGGAATTAGAGGACGAGGGGATAAACAAAATGCAAGTAATTAAGGGATATCGCCGGAAAAATGGAAAAATTGGAATTAGAAATCATCTATTAATCCTGCCTACGGTCGTATGTGCCAATCAAGTCTGTTCACGGATTCAACAAAAAGCGCCTGAATCGGTTGCGATTCCTCATCAACATGGCTGCAGTCAAGTCGGTGCAGATAAGGAGCGCACGCACAAAGTGCTAGTGGGGATGGGGAAAAACCCTAATGTAGGAGCTGTATTAATCGTTAGTCTTGGCTGCGAGGTGATTAATGCAGCACAAGTAAAAGCAGAAATTGAAGCAACGGGGAAACCTGTCAGCTGGATTGATATTCAAGGTGAAGGCGGTTCAGTTAAGTCGATCCAAAAGGGGATTGATGAGGCAAACAAGCTTTTGCAAAAAATTGCTGCAGCACCAAGAGAAGATGTTCTTGTTTCAGAGTTAATTGTCGGTGTCAAATGCGGCGGTTCTGACTTTACCTCTGGCTTGTGCAGCAACCCAGCTCTAGGAAAGGCAGCGGACATCCTTCTTCATAAGGGCGGAACCATTGTAATGGGGGAGACCACTGAAATCATTGGTGCGGAACATCTTGTAGCCGCGAAGGCCGTCAATCAACAGGTAAGGGAAAAACTGTTCCAATGTGTCAAGCAGTTTGAACATGAGGTTGAACGAATGGGTGTGGATATGCGCGGTGGAAATCCAAGTTCAGGAAATATTGAAGGCGGTTTATCATCAATTGAAGAAAAGTCGCTTGGATGTATTAGTAAAGCTGGTTCAGCCCCATTACAAGACGTGATTGAATTTGCCGATGAAATTCCGGCAAGAGGATATTACTTTATGGACTCACCAGGAAACGATATTGAATGTGTTTCAGGCATGGCAGCAGCTGGTGTCCATTTAGTTTGTTTTACAACTGGACGCGGTACTCCTACGGGTAATCCGATTGTGCCAGTAATCAAAATAACAGGGAACGAAATAACGGCGAAACGTATGGCTGACAATATGGATATTGATACAAGTTCCGTTTTAAAGGGAAAGCAGACACTTGATGAGTCCGGGCAAGAAATCTATGAAGCGATTATCGAAGTTGCGAACGGTCAAGAAACAAAAGCAGAGATTTTAGGTCATCAAGAATTTAGTATTAGCAGAATAGGGATCAGCTTGTAATATAGAACGTTACTAGATTGAAAAGGGGAGAAATGGTTTCATGAGATTAAAAAATCGTATTGCCTTAGTAACAGGTGGAAGCAGAGGGATTGGCGCGGCCATTGTCGAGAGGCTGGCTGAAGAAGGGGCAAATGTGGCGATTAACTACACCTCTCCAGGTTCAAAAGAAAAGGCTGAACAATTAAAGCAGAAAGTAATCGAAACATTCAATGTTCGTGCCATGGTCGTAAAAGCTAATGTCGGCATCAAACAAGAGGTCGATCAAATGATTGCCGGGGTTGAAAACACACTCGGTGCTGTCGAGATCCTTGTGAATAATGCTGGTGTAGCCCCATTCGAGCCATTTCTAAAATTAACGGAAGAAACCTGGGATCAAACCTATCAAACGAATGTAAAATCTATTTTTCTAACGACACAGCGAGTAGCTAAAAAAATGATTGAAAAAAGGTTCGGTAAAATTATCAATATTACATCAACCGCCAGCCTCCTAGTGACAAGTCCTGTCATTCCGCACTATATTTCATCAAAAGCTGCAGCCAGCCATTTAACGAAAGCACTGGCGATTGAATTAGGGAAATTCAATATTAATGTAAACGCCGTAGGTCCAAGTACAGTCGCAACGGATATGTGCCATGATTATCTCGAAGATTCAGAAATTTTAGAAAAGGAAATTCAAGCCAACCCAATGAAACGGCTTGGCAACGAAAAACAAATAGGTGATGCGGTGGTGTTTTTAGCATCTGAAGAAGCCATGCAGGTCAACGGACATTTGTTAATGGTCGATGGAGGCCTTACAGTAAAGGCAGCCCAACCGGAAGACCATTTGGAACAAGAAAGGAACCTGATTATATGAGATTACAAGGCAAAGTAGCATTAATTACAGGTGCAGGAAGCGGGATTGGCAGAGCCGCTGCTCTCCTTTTTGCGCAAGAAGGCGCCCATGTTATCGTCAATGATGTGAACAAGGAAAATGGTGAAAATACGGTTAAGGAAATTAAAGAGAAGCGAGGAAATGCTTCATTTTATTATGCCGATGTCACGATACCGGAATCGGTACAAGCGATGGCAGCATGGACCATCGAGGAATTCAAAAAGATTGATATTTTATTTAATAATGTCGGAATCAGTAATGTTGGCCGGGTAGACGAAGTAGCGCCTGAAGTTTGGGATCAAGTGATGAGTGTGAATGTCAAAGGAATCTACCTCCCAAGCAAGTATATCGTCCCTTATATGATGGAACAAATGGACGGATGCATTATTAACATGTCCTCATGTGCCGCGGAAATGGGGTTAATGAAACGTGCGCTGTATTCAGCGACCAAGGGGGCGATTCTTTCTTTGACAAAGGCGATGCAAGTGGACTATGCACCGTACAATATACGGGTCAACGCTTTACTGCCAGGAACGATCTTCACTCCATTTGTTGAAAATTATTTAAGAACCTCCTATAACGACCCAGAAGAAGCGATTGAAAAAATTAAGACAAGACAGCTAAGCGGCGAATTAGGAAAACCTGAAGATGTTGCGAGTGCAGCCTTATTTTTAGCATCGGAAGAAGCTAGATTTATGATGGGCTCACCTGTATATATTGATGGCGGCGTTGTATTCGGAAAGAATGCTTAAAAAGAGTAAGAAAGGGAATGACATATGAAACTATTAACAATAGAAGAGAATGGAATACAAAAACTAGGTATTCAAACGGAGAATGGCATCATGGATATCGCTGCTACTGCCGAAAAAGCAAATGTTGATATTGAAGCAGATGTGATGTCTGTCATTTCAAATAGTGAACAAGAACGATCTAAGCTTCAGGATTTTATCACCCGTGCTTTAGAAGAAGAAAAAGCAGTGTTTGCTGATCCTGAAAAACTAACGTGGGGGCCATGTGTCACAAGGCCGCACAAGATCATTTGCGTTGGATTGAACTATCGCAGGCATGCAGATGAAACAAATGCTCCGTATCCAGTAGTCCCAATCTTGTTTAATAAGTTTGATAACACATTAACGGGACATAAAAGTGAAATTCCTGTTCCAAAAGTAACCGAAAAACTAGATTATGAGGTTGAATTAGGCATTGTGATGGGTAAAAAAGCCAAAAATGTAGCAGAAGATAAGGCGCTTGATTATGTTTTTGGCTACTGTACAGTCAATGATCTTTCAGCACGCGATTTACAAATGAAAACACACCAATGGTTATTGGGGAAAACCTGTGATAAATTCAGTCCGATCGGTCCTTATCTCGTTACCTCTGATGAAGTGGGAGATCCTAATAATCTAGCATTAAAAACTTATGTAAATGGAGAGCTGCGCCAGGATTCGAACACGTCGGATATGATCTTTTCCTGCCGTGAAATTGTTAGTTATATATCCCGGCATATGACTTTGGAACCTGGAGATATTATTTTAACGGGCACACCAGAGTCGTTTTAGGGTACCCGGAAGAGAAGCAAATATATATTCAACCTGGGGACGAGGTAACGGTGGAAATAGAAAAACTAGGTTCGCTTACAAACTATTTTGTGGAAGAGAAGTAAACAAGTGAGTGTGAGTAAAAATGCTTAAAGAAATTCCTTCGATTATTTCACCAGAGTTAATGAAGACGTTAATGGAAATGGGACATGGTGATGAAATTGTCCTGGCAGACGGGAATTTTCCATCTGTAAGTCATGCCCAGCGCATCATTAGGTGTGATGGTAATGGAATCCCTGAGTTATTAACGGCAATACTTGAATTTTTCCCTCTAGACACGTATGTAGAATGTCCAGTTGCATGCATGGCAGTTGTTCCTGGCGATACCATTCAGCCGGTCATATGGAAAGATTATGAAGATATTATCGACCGTCAATTTGAACATTCCTGTCCATTTGAGTATATCGAACGGTCTCTGTTTTATGAACGTTCAAAAAAGGCTTTTGCAGTAGTTGCCACGAGTGAAACGGCACTTTATGCCAATATTATTTTAAAAAAAGGTGTTATTAAATAGTTTGCTGATCGCAAGTAGAATGAGTAAATCAAAAAAATATGGTGGTGGAGAAATGAACAGTAGAGAAGAACGGGTAAAGTGGTTCATGGAGGACCGGTTTGGCTTATTTATTCACTGGGGGCTTTATTCGATTCCGGCAAGACAAGAATGGCTCCGGAGTATTGAACGTTTGAGTATTGAAGAGTATCAGCCATTTTTTGAAGAATTTAATCCAACGCATTATAATCCTCGGGAATGGGCTAAAATGGCAAAAGCAGCGGGGCAGAAATATGCAGTGTTAACGGCCAAGCATCACGATGGATTTTGTTTATTTGACAGTCAATTGACGGAATATAAAGCAACAAACACCCCGGCAGGACGTGACTTAATTAAGGAATATGTCGAGGCATTTCGAGCCGAAGGATTAAAGGTTGGACTCTATTATTCGATTATTGATTGGTATCATCCGGATTATCCGAAATACGGGGACCGCCATCATCCGATGCGGGAAAATAAAGAATATAAGGGCGAAGAAATCAATTTTGCCAACTACATTGAATATTTCCACGGGCAGGTTAAAGAATTACTGACGAATTACGGGAAGATTGATATTTTGTGGTTTGACTTTTCCTATGATGAGATGACCGGAGAAAAATGGGAAGCTTCCAAACTCGTGGAGATGATTCGATCGATGCAGCCGGAGATTCTTATCGATAACCGTTTGGGCGGCAATATCATGTCAGCTGAACCGGAGATTTATGCGGGTGATTTCTTTTCTCCAGAACAAATTATTCCGCCTGGCGGGATTGTCAATGCAAATCATCAGCCGATTCCGTGGGAAGCGTGTATTACCTTAAATGATCACTGGGGTTATCATTCAAAGGATTTAAACTATAAATCTCCGAAACAAGTGATTCGCACATTAGTAGAATGTGTAAGTAAAGGCGGGAACCTGCTGTTAAATGTTGGTCCGAATGTAAAGGGAATCATTCCTCCGCAGTCACTTGTGATTTTACAAGAAGTCGGTAAGTGGATGGAGCAGAATGGGGAAAGTATTTATGGCTGTACAGCTGCTGACCTGCCAAAGCCAGAATGGGGCCGGTATACCCAAAAGGGCAAGTTTTTATATGCTCATGTGTTTGACCGCGGCATTGGTCCGATTTATTTTGCGGGGTTAAAAGACAGAATTAAAAAGGCAAGGCTGCTATCAGATGGAAGTGAGCTAAAAGTGGAGGTTCCGTGGATGGCGGAGCAGTATTCGGATATTGAGAATGGTGCCTTTATCACGTTAACAGGTGCGGAATTGCCGGATGAGAAGGATACGGTTATTGAACTAGAGTTAATAGACTAGTATTTTCATATAACTGGTGGATCGGGATTATGGAAAAAATTACCATTAACCAAGAATAATGAAGGTTAGTAATTATAAAATTAAAAATTTTACAAAAATGTTGAATAGGAATTATAAGGAAGTTATAATTAGATTTAAATCTGAAATCTAGAAAAAACTAGTTTTCCCAAAATTTAATATTCATTTTTTTTACCCATTTAATTTCACCAGTGGTGAAATTAAATGGGTAAATGACCATAATACATAGATTTTTAGATTGATTATTAAAGTATTATTAACATGATGAAAAATATTAGCGCGGATTTAAGATTACTTTTTTCTATTAATATCCAATTAAATAATAGCCAGAAGTAATCAAAATCATATACTTCAAGGGTATTGCTGAAAAGAAAGTGACAACAGGACTAAAATACCCTAAGGAAAAAATAATCAAAGGGGGAAATCAATTGAGAAAGGCACATTATTGGAAAATACTGCTGTTAGTTGTCATCTCGGCAGTATTAGTTGTTGGATGCTCCAGCAAAGAAAGTTCAGGGGAAAGGAAAGCAGGCAGTAAAACGGAGAGTAAGGAAATGGTTATTGCTGTAAATGAAAATTTTATTTCAATGGATCCGCACAATACAGGGGATACCAATTCTAACTCCGTACAATCAGCTATGCTTGAAGGACTATTGGGGTTTGACCAAGATGGGAAAATTATTAAAAAACTTGCGGAAGATTATAGTGTTAGTGACAATGCCTTAGAATATACCTTTAAATTACGCCAAGGTGTTAAGTTCCATGACGGGGAAGCCTTCAATGCAGAAGCAGTAAAGGCCAACTATGAAAGAATTATGAAGGATGACAGCTTACGTTTAAACAGCCGCGGTTTTAGCTTAATTACCAAAATTGATGTTATAAATGATTACGAACTAAAGATTACATTAAAAGAACCATATCCTAGTATGTTAACAAGATTTGTATCCGCTAAGATTCTTAGCCCTAAGTTACTAAAAGAAGGAAATAACAATATTGCGAAAAAGCCTGTTGGAACAGGTCCATTTAAATTTGTCGAATGGGTACAGGGAGACCACTTAACAGTGGAGCGTTTTGCTGATTATTGGGATAAAAAGGATCGCGTCCAAAAAATCACTTATAAACCAGTCCCAGAAAATGGATCGCGTACTGCGATGTTAAAAACAGGTGAGGCGCATGTCATCTATCCGCTGCCAAGTCAAAATATTAAAGAACTTGAAAGCAATAAGGATATAAAGGTTGAAAAAATCCCATCTACTATTGCTCGTTATGTATCGATTAATACTATGAAAAAACCATTTGATGATCCTCGAGTCCGCCAGGCAATGAACTATGCGGTAGATAAAAATGCGTTTATCAATGTTGTTAATGGTGGATTTGGCCTTCCGCTAGATTCGATTATTCCTAGCAAAACGCTTCATTATGTAAAGCAGGAAGTGTATGAGCAAAATATTGAAAAGGCAAAACAATTGTTAAAAGAAGCAGGACTTGAAAAAGGCTTTAAAGCTGAAATCTGGGGCAACACCAACTCTGATACGATGAAAGGAATGCAGTTCATCCAACAACAATTAAAAGCAATCGGTATTGATGTCGAAATCAAATCAATGGAAGAGGGTACATTATCAGACGAGATTTACGGTGCTCAAAAACCTGAGGATACAAAATTGCAAATGTGGTATGTAAGCTGGTCTGCCTATCCATCTGATACGACCAATGCAACAAGACCATTATTCTATGGAGGCTCCTTCCCGCCAAACGGGGCAAACACTGCTTATTATAAAAATGAGCAAGTAGATAAATGGATAGAGGAAGTGGGCAAAACCGCAGATCCGGCTAAACAAGCAGAAATTTACAGTAACATTCAGTCAACTATTTACAAAGATACGCCGTGGATTTTCCTAGGTGTGGATGAAATTCTAGCGGGTAAGAGAACAAATGTAGAAGGTGTAGTCATTGAACCAGGCGGTGGGATTGACGTTACTAACGCAAATCTAAAGTAAGTAGAAATTATGAATTGTTGTTTAAAAGAAGCGGAGGGAAGATTCCTAAAGTTCTTCCCTTCTTTTTAAATTTCTACTTAGCTTAAGTACTATTATCAAAACTATCGTTAAGAGAGCTATGGAAATTAATGCTAAAGTCTTATAGAGCCAAAGGTTTTTTTAGAAAGGGGTTATTGACAGTGCTCCAATATATTATCAAACGAATCTTTGAAATGATTCCTATTCTTTTCATTGTTTCAATCTTAATCTTCTTTTTTACCCACTTAATTCCGGGAGACCCTGCTCGCTTAGTTGCAGGCAAGGATGCTACGATCGAAGAGGTTGCTGCGATTAGGGAAGAACTTGGGCTCGATAAACCCATTTGGGAACAATATGTTACCTACATGGGTAATTTATTCCAAGGAGACCTAGGAACCTCGTTAAAAACAGGGCTGCCTATCATGGATATGTTTGTTGACCGCTTTATGCCCTCCATCTATTTAACCCTATTCAGTATGGTGTGGGCATTAGTCATCGGCTTACTAATTGGTACTTTATCGGCTGTATTTAAAAATAAATGGCCGGATTATCTCGGAATGGTTTCAGCTGTTTCCGGAATTTCGTTACCTGGTTTTTGGTTAGGACTAATCCTCATTCAAATTTTCTCGGTACAGCTGGGATGGTTTCCAACCGGCGGAGCGGATGGCTGGAAAAGTTATGTATTACCATCCTTAACCTTGGGAGCAGGAATTATGTCCATGCTTGCCCGCTTTACAAGGTCATCTCTTCTAGAAACACTTAAAGCTGACTTTATTCGAACGGGACGTGCAAAAGGACTAAAAGAGTCCATTGTTATTCCAAAACATGCTCTAAGAAACTCCCTAATTCCAGTTGTTACTATTGCAGGTCTGCAGTTTGGATTTCTATTAGGTGGATCAGTTGTGGTGGAAACGGTTTTTAGTTTTCCGGGAATGGGCCGTTTGTTGATTGATTCCATTTCATTTCGGGATTACCCGGTTATACAAGCTGAATTATTACTTTTCTCCATTGAATTTATTATTGTCAATTTAGTCGTAGATATTTTATATAGTTATCTCAATCCAAAAATCCGTTATACAGCTTAAAAAGAAAGGAGGTTAATCATGGAGTTATCCAAAGCAGTAAATTCGAGTACCACCATTAAAAAAGAAAAGAAGTATTCCCCGTTAAGAGAATTATTGAAGAATTGGAAAAAGCAAAAGACTGCGTTATGGGCAAGCTTTTTTATTCTATTATTAATTACAGTTGCGATAATCGGCCCTTTTATAGCTCCCTATGATCCCTATAAACCTGATTATAATGCCATGTTACAAGGTCCCGGTATAGACCACATAGCTGGTACGGATGAATATGGGCGTGATATTTTTAGCCGCTTATTATTCGGTGCCAGAATTTCATTAACTGTAAGCTTTCTCTCTGTATTTTTGGGAGCGATTGGCGGAACGATTTTAGGGCTTCTTAGCGGTTATTTCGGCGGCTGGTTAGACCGGCTCATCATGAGATCAAGTGACGTTATGTTTGCGTTTCCGGATATTTTATTGGCAATTGCCATTGTTGCCATTTTGGGGCCGGGTTTGACGAATGTGGTGATAGCAGTATCTATTTTCAGTATCCCATCCTTCGCTAGGCTGGTAAGAAGTTCCACTCTTGAGGCAAAAGAAACGGTTTTTGTTGAGGCGGCAAAATCGATGGGAGCCTCCCATTTTCGGATCATGTTTCAACATATTTTACCTGAAACACTTGGCAGTTTAATTGTTTTTATATCAATGAGAATTGGAACAGCGATACTAGCTGCCTCTAGTTTAAGCTTCCTTGGTTTAGGCGCAAGTCCGGAAACACCTGATTGGGGAGCAATGCTGAGTCTCGGACGGGATTATTTAGGTACATCTACACATGTCGTCATGATGCCTGGTATTGCCATCTTTTTAACCGTGTTGGCCTTCAATATTGTTGGTGATGGACTGCGGGATGTACTGGATCCCAAAACGAAGAATGAATAAGGGAGTTTGAAGAGGATGGAGAAGCTTCTGCAGGTAGAAAAGCTGGAAACGCAATTTACGAAGGATAAACAAAAAATAAAAATTTTACACGGTGTTAACTTTCACATTCATCAAGGTGAGGTTCTGGGTCTAGTCGGTGAATCAGGAAGTGGAAAAAGCATTACTTCCCTGTCGATTATGAAACTATTTAAAGGGACGAGCGGCGAAATAAACTCCGGAAGGATCCTATTTAATGGTGAGGATTTAACTAATAAATCGGAGACAGAGATGAGGAAGATTCGCGGAAAACAAATCGCAATGATCTTTCAGGAACCGATGACTTCATTAAATCCAGTTATGAAAATTGGGGAGCAGCTGTTGGAGCCCATTCGCCTTCATTTGGGATTAGAGGAGAAAAAAGCGAAGGAACATGCAGTCTCTATTTTAAAAAAGGTAGGCATTCCAAGAGCGGAGGAAATCATGAATGAATTTCCTCATCAATTATCCGGTGGTATGCGTCAACGAATTATGATTGCCATGGCCATTTCCTGCAATCCTCAGCTGTTAATCGCAGACGAGCCGACGACTGCACTGGATGTCACCATTCAAGCACAAATATTGGATTTAATGAAACAGCTGCAGCAAAAAGAAAAAATGTCTGTTCTTTTGATTACACATGACTTAGGTGTTGTTGCAGAAATGTGTGAAAGAGTAGTCGTTATGTACGCTGGAAGAGTCGTTGAGGAGGCAGATGTCTTCGATTTATTTGAAAGTCCAAAACATCCTTATACAAAAGGATTAATTGCCTCCGTTCCAAAGCTGGGTCAAAAAAAGGAGAAATTGGACTCTATTAAAGGAAATGTCCCGAATCCAAGTGAGCTGCCAAAAGGCTGCAAGTTTGCTCCGAGATGTAATGATGTAATGCCAATTTGTTATGAACAAGAACCGCCTGAATTGAACCTTAAAAATGGTCGTTCTTGCAGCTGCTGGCTGTATAAAGAGGAGAGGGGGGGCATTCGTGTCTAAAACTCTTTTAAAAGTAACTGGATTAAAAAAATCATTTTCCATTCCTGCTGGCATGTTTGAGAAAAAAAAATTGTTAAAAGCCGTTCATGACGTGTCCTTTATGATTCCGGAAGGAAAGACGTTCAGCCTGGTAGGGGAAAGCGGCTGCGGGAAATCCACAACAGGGAGGCTGATTTCCCGACTGATTGAACCGGGTGAGGGAGAAATTTGGCTTGAGGGAGAAGAAATTTCGCAAAAGAAGGAAGCTCAATTAAAAGGAATGAGAAAGAAAGTCCAAATGATTTTTCAGGATCCATACGCCTCGTTAAATCCTAGGATGAAAGTGCGTGATATAGTAGCTGAACCCCTTACGATTCATACGAAGCTATCCCGAGCAGAACGGTATAAACAGGTATCCGAAATATTGGAAGTCGTCGGTTTAAGTGATTATCATGCGAATCGATACGCCCATGAGTTCAGCGGAGGTCAGCGGCAGCGGATTGGTATCGCACGAGCCCTTATTATGAAACCAAAGCTCATTATTGCGGATGAACCGGTGTCTGCATTAGATGTTTCTATCCAAGCTCAAATCTTAAATCTATTAAAAGAATTGCAGGCTGAATTTGATTTAACCTATTTATTTATTTCCCATGATTTAAGTGTTGTCGAGCACATTAGTGACCATATTGGGGTCATGTACTTGGGAACGATTGTGGAGTCTGGTCCAAAAGAAGTGATCTTCTCTAACCCGCAGCATCCTTATACGAAAGCATTATTGTCGTCGATTCCCATTCCAGACCCAAAGTTAAGAAGAGAACGAATAATTTTGCAAGGTGATTTACCAAGTCCGGTGAATCCGCCGGCTGGATGCCGCTTCCATACGCGCTGTCCTGTTGCCCTGGACATTTGTAAAGGAACAGAGCCTCCCGTCAAACAGGGGGAAACGGCAGGTCATTTTGTTTCCTGTCATTTAGTAGAATAGTAGTTTTTTAACCATTAAACAGGAGGGATTTATTTATGAAAGTCGGTTTAAGTACGTATAGTTTAGTGAGAGAATTACGAGCAGAAACGATGACAGTGTTGGATGTTATCCAGTGGATTGCTGATCATGGCGGGGAGCATATGGAAATTGTACCATACGGTTTTTCCGTTGTTGATAATGTGGAATTAGCTGATCAAATTAGGGAAAAAGCAGAATCGGTTGGGATTGAGTTATCTGCCTATTCAATGCCGGCAAACTTTGTCCAAGAGACAGAGGAAGCATTCCTTGAAGAAGTAGAACGGATTAAAAAACATGTTGATATCGCGAATCGCTTAGGTATTAGGATTTTGCGTCATGATGTAACAGCCTTTACATTAAAGCCGGAAGAAATGACTATCCATTATTTTGAGGAGCATTTTTCAAAATTTGTTAAAGGCAGTCAGCTGATTGCCGATTATGCTGCACAATACGGGATAACCACCACAATTGAAAATCATGGGTTTAATGTTCAGTCGAGTGACCGTGTCCAGCGAGTCATCCATGGGGTGAACCGTGACAATTTTAAAACCTCCCTCGATGTTGGGAATTTCCTTTGTATTGATGAAGATCCGCTAGTAGGAGTAAAGAAAAATCTAAAATATGCAGCAACTGTTCATCTAAAAGATTTCTATATTCGTCCTTATTATGAAAACCCGGGCGGCGGGGATTGGTTCAGGACGGTCAACGAAAACTATTTGCGCGGAGCCATTGTTGGTCATGGAGATTTAAACATTCACGAGATTTTAAGATTAGTCAAAAACTCAGGATACGATGGCTATTTAACCGTGGAATTTGAAGGTATGGAAGATTGCAAAGTGGGATCCAAGATTGGAATGGATAATGTAAAGAGATTTTGGGATGAAGTTCAGTAACGATAACACGCTTGCAGAAAGGAGAATCAATTTGGAGAGTTTACGAGTTTGTGTAATTGGTGCTGGTTCGATTTCTGATATGCATTTTCAATCCTATCAGAACAATCCAAATGCCATTTTACATGGTATTTATGATTATTCAAGAGAAAGAGCGGAAGAAAAGGCAAAGAAATATGGAATAGAAAAGGTGTATTCCTCATTAGATGAGGTTTATAATGACCCTTATATAGATGCTGTCAGCATTTGTACTTGGAATAATACCCATGCTGAGATCTCCATAAGTGCCTTGAAAGGAGGAAAGCACGTTTTAGTAGAAAAACCTCTTTCCATGACAGTAGAAGAAGCGTTAAAGATGGAGGAAGCGGTACATAAATATAACAAACTATTACAGGTTGGCTTTGTTAGACGATTTGCCACGAATACGAAGGTATTAAAATCGTTTATTGATCATGGGAAATTAGGAGAGATCTATTACGCAAAGGCCTCATGCTTACGCCGTTTAGGGAATCCAGGCGGATGGTTTGCGGATAAAGAACGCTCTGGCGGCGGACCATTAATCGATCTTGGGGTTCATATCATTGATATATGCTGGTATTTAATGGGGCGTCCAAAAGTAAAATCCATCACCGGGAACACCTATCATCAACTTGGAAACCGGGGGAACGTAGAGAATTTACGTTTTTATAAAGCGGCCGATTTTGATAAAGAGAGAAATACAGTCGAAGATTTAGCCAATGCCCTCATTACATTTGAGAATGGTGCTTCTTTACTGGTAGATGTTTCATTCACTTTACACGCAAAGAAAGATGAAATCCAGGTGAAATTGTTTGGAACAAAGGGCGGGGCGGAGCTTGAGCCGGAATTAGTCTTGATTAGTGAAGAAAATGATACGATTATCAATATTCACCCCCAGATTGACCATTTGACTTTTGATTTTACCAATGCCTTTCAAAATGAAATTGATTCATTTATATCTTCCTGCTTATCAGGTACTAAACCAATCGCCCCTGTTGAAGATGGGGTTGAAATCATGAAAATGTTGGCCGGAATTTACGAGGCTGCTGAAAAGAAGTGCGAGGTGGTTTTTTAACCCATGTTAAAGGTGACCAATAAAATTGGTGTGATAGTCGATAGTCTTTGCTTACCTCTAAGGGAAGGGTTAAAAGCTGCAAAAGAAATGGGAGCTGACGGTGTCCAAATTTATGCTGTAAGCGGGGAAATGGCACCGGAAAACTTAAGCCCGGCTTCCCGTAAAGAGTTAAAAACCTATATTGAATCATTAGGATTAGAAATCTCGGCGCTTTGCGGGGATTTAGGCGGCCATGGGTTTCAGGATGCCCGGCAAAACAAGGAGAAAATTGAAAAATCAAAACGAATTTTGGATCTGGCAGTTGAACTAGGGACAAATATTGTCACGACTCATATCGGCATTGTACCGGAGGAAAAGGATAGCTATATATATGATGCGATGCAATCGGCCTGTGAGGAATTGGGGATTTATGCTAAAAGTATGAATGCGTACTTTGCGATAGAAACAGGTCCTGAAACAGCTTCACGATTAAAATCCTTTTTGGATAGTTTAAGTACTAATGGCGTTTCCATTAATTTTGATCCGGCCAATATGGTGATGGTAACCGGAGATGACCCTGTGGCTGGAGTGAAGCTGCTCAAAGATTATATCGTCCATACGCATGTGAAAGATGGAGTTCAGCTAAAACCAGTAGACCCTCGTGATGTTTATGGAGCACTTGGCTATGGCGGCGGTACGGATCATGAAAAAATAGCTCGAATGGTGACTTCCGGGGAGTATTTCAGGGAATTGCCCCTTGGAAAGGGAGCTGTAGACTTTCCTAATTACTTTGAGGCATTAAAACAAATTCAGTATGATGGGTATTTAACGATCGAACGTGAGGTTGACACGAATCCAGTTAAAGATATTTCTGTGGCAATCCAATTTATTAAAACATTTTACTAAAGGACAAACTTCATTTGAGGGGAATCCACTTTACGATTCCCTTCCGATTAAAAAATGATGTTAGTTCTTTCAAAAGTGAGAGCTGACATGATTTTTTAACCATTCTTTAACAAATTTTTTTAAAAAGGGAATGTAAATAATGGAGAAGCAAGATCAACTTTTAATGAAAAAACAAAATAAAAATCTAGTCCTTGAAATTATCAAAAACCAATCGCCCATTTCCAGAATGGAAATTGCGAAAGTAACAGGAATGAGCCCAACATCTATTACGCGAATTGTCAATGAGTTACATTTACAGGGATTTGTGAGAGAAACCGAATTAGTCACATCCGGTGTAGGAAGAAAGGCAGCATTATTGGATGTTTGCGGTGATGTTCTTTATTCAGTTGGATTAGAAATCGATAAATTAATTATCAACATTGGTATCGTTAATTATATCGGAGAAATTGTTGCATGGCAGACTACTCCCAGAGATGAGAGGGAGGGTTATGAAGAAACGCTTAAAAAAGTAAGGAAGAATATAAGGGAATTAATTGATAAAAATCGAGTACCTGTCGAAAAGATCCTTGGAATCGGAGTAGGTCTTCCTGGTTCCATCGATTATATGAATGGCGTGGTAAAGATATCGGAACAGCTGAAATGGAAGAATAAAAACCTAGCTAAGGATCTTCAACAACTCACTGGCTTTGGGGTCATTATTGATAATGAACTAAAAATGAAAATCATCGCAGAAAATTTCAAGGGAAGGGCAAGGGATTCGCAAAATGCTGTTCTCATGGGTATTGGATCAGGAATTGGTGCTGCGATCATTCTTAATGGAGAAATATACCGCGGTGATTCCAACGATGCAGGGGAGATTGGCCATACCGTCATTGACCCGACGGGGAATGTATGCAATTGCGGAAAAATCGGCTGCCTTGCTTCTTATATTTCTGAAGGCGCGATTATTGCCGACAGCAGGAAGGTAAAGGACATTCAGACCATCGATGAGGTTTTCGATGCCTGTCGAAAGCGGGAATCTTGGGCCATTAATATTATGGACCGAACCGCCACCTACATCGCCCTCGCTTTAAGCAATATCCTTTGTCTGTATAACCCGGAAATGATTATTCTAAGCGGGAATACCATTGAAAAACTTCCTGAAATAAAAGGTTCTATTAAGCAAAAATGTGAGCTGTATGTTTGGGAGCCGTTAAAAGCACGTGTAAAAATCGTCTACTCACAGTTAGGAGATCAAGGAGTCGTACTTGGTGCAGCTATTCAAGCTCAAAATTCCTTGTTGGAATTACAGTAAAGGAGAGGAGTATTGTATGAATTATGTAACATTAGTGGAAGAAACAAGAGCAGGATTGGTGGAAAATGTTCATTTCGGAATGATAGCGGGTGTTAACGACCAATTGGATACGGTGTATCATGCCGGGGGGCAGGATCATTATACAATTTATCGGTCTGCCGCTAAGCCCATCCAAGCGCTTCCTGTATTTTTATCTAATATCGTGGCGAAATATGGTCTGACAAGAGAAGAAGCAGCCCTGTTTACTGCTTCTCACAGAGGGGAAACCTATCATGTTAAAGCTCTTGAGTCCATGTTGAGCAAGCTGCCTGTTAGCGAAGAGGAATTATTCTGCCCGCCCTCCTATCCATTAAACGTCAAGCCGCGTGAGGAAATGTTGTGGAACCATAAAGAAAAAAGACGGCTTTATCACAACTGCTCAGGCAAGCATATGGGCTTTGTCACGGTTTGCCGTGAATTGGGCTATCCGGTTGAAGGATACTGGGAAGCTGACCATCCACTTCAGCAGCAAATATTGTTCATCCTCTCCACTTTATCGGAAGTACCCGTTTCGGAAATTAAGATCGGTACCGATGGCTGTGGTGTACCGGTGTTCGCAATTCCGTTAAAAAATATGGCGATTACCTATTTAAAATTGGCATGTCCTGACATTATTAAAGATCCATTATTGCAAAAAGCGGTGAAGGAAATGACCAGCGTGATGAATGAACATCCAATGATGGTGGCTTCGGAAAAATTTATTTGCTCCGTTTTGCTGCAAGATTCAAATGTGGTCGCAAAGGGCGGAGCACAAGGTGTTTATTGCTTTGGATTGAAAAAGGAAAGACTAGGCTTTGCCTTAAAAGTATTAAATGGCTCTGAAGAGGTTTGGCCAAATATTGTTGCCTCTATCCTTGAGGAAATTAACTACGACAACAAAGAAACAATCGCGAGAATAAGAGAGTTAAGGCCGTCGATTGTAAGGAATGATGCAGGGGTTGAGGCAGGAGCAGTTAAAGAGACGTTTTCACTTATCAAATCTCAAGAAATGACAGAAAAACGTGCATTATGATTAAAGAAGTCTGTGTAGAAAATTTCACTGTTGTACCTGAAGCAATCGAGCGTGGCGCTAGCCGGATAGAGCTTTGTGATAACTTAGCGGTCGGCGGAACAACTGTCAGTCATGGTGTAGCTGCAAGAACAATTAAATATTGTCACAGTAAGAATATTAAGGTTATGTCCATTGTCAGGCCAAGAGGTGGAAACTTCGTTTATAGCAAGATGGAAATAGACATTATGCACGAAGAGATTGTTCATTTAAAACAACTGGGAACAGACGGAGTGGTGATGGGCTGCTTAAATGAATCAGGCTGGATTGATGAGAGGAATATGCATACATTACTGCAAACTGCTAATGGTCTGGATATCACCTTTCATATGGCGTTTGATCAGATTAAGCCGAAATACCAGTTGGATGCAATTAATTGGTTGGCAGGCCATGGTGTTCAGCGGATTTTAACCCATGGAGGGCCAAGCCATACGGCAATTGAAAACAACCTTTCGCTATTGAAAGAATATGTAAATTTTGCCGGTGATCGAATTGTTATCCTTCCTGGAGGAGGAATTACCGATAAAAACCTGGAGGCTCTTATCAGTAAGGTAAACGTAAGAGAGGCTCATGGAACAAAAATTGTTGGTGAACTTGGAACTAAGTGAGATCATACAATTCAACCGTGAGCGAATGTAAATAATGATAAAATAAAAAACAGCCTAACCCCATACATGAATGTAGGGGCTTGCGGTTGTTTTTTTGGTCAGACCATGCAAAAATATATTAAAATTAATGAAAATGTGATATTTAGGAGGTACCTGCCTTGAAAGTAGCTATTGCACAATTATCAACTAGCGTTGATAAAGCCTCTAATTTAGAGAAGGCGATCCAATACATTGCGAAGGCAAAAGGGATGGGCGCAGATTTTGTGGTGTTACCGGAATTTTATATGGTGCTGGCAACTCCAAAGACTGGTGTGCTGCCGGCTGAAGCAGCTGAACCATTGGATGGTCCATTTGTTTCCGCTCTTAAAGAGGCCGCCCGCAAAAACGAAATCTATGTCGTTTGTGGAATGTATGAATCCAAAGCGGGTGATGACGGCCGAGCCTATAATACAACCGTTTTTATTGATCGTTCGGGGCAACTCTTACATTCCTATCGAAAGACACATTTATATGATGCTTTCAGCTTTAAAGAATCTGATACCATTATCCCTGGTGAAAATAAATATAAAGTAGTAGAAACAGAGTTTGGAAAAATTGGTTTAATGGTCTGCTATGAACTAAGATTTCCAGAAATCGCAAGACAATTTGCGCTTCAAGAGGCGGATGTACTGCTAGTTCCGGCAGGATGGATGTCGGGTCCTATGAAAGAGGATCATTGGCAGACGCTTATTCGCGCAAGAGCGATTGAAAACACGATGTTCGTCGTTGGAGCAGACCTAGTTGGTCCTGAGTTTGCCGGCCGGAGTCTGGTCGTTGACCCGATGGGAGTTGTTATTGCAAGCGGAGGAGAAGAAGAAGCCCTTATTCTCGCCGATTTGGATTTAGAGCGGATCGAACGAGTCAGAGAAAAGCTGCCCAGCGTAAAACACAGAAAGCCGGAATTTTACCAGTGACAAGCACCTACTGCGATTTTTTGGGAGGTATTAAATGGGCTATATTGAAGAGTTGCGGGAATTAATCGGAACCAGGCCGCTTATTTTAGTAGGCGCTGTCGTGGCTGCTATAGATGGTGATGGCAAAATCCTCTTACAAAAAAGACCAGAGGGCATTTGGGCACTTCCAGGCGGATTGTTGGAATTAGGAGAATCTGCAGAAGAAGCAGCAAGAAGAGAGGTATTTGAGGAGACTGGAATTGAAATCGGTCAGCTGCAGTTAACAGCTGTTTTTTCAGGTAATCAGTATTTTCGGAAACTGCCAAATGGGGATGAATTCTATCCTGTCACCATTGCCTATATTTCAAAAGATATTAAGAATAATACCCTCAAAATTGATGGGCAGGAGACGATTGATGCCGGATTTTTTCCAATCCAGGAGCTGCCCGATCATACAAGCCCATTAGTTATGAAGATAATAAAAAGCATTGAAAAGGATTAAAAATCAAAAGCCGCAGGTAAGGGATCAACTCCTGACTGCGGCTGTTTTTTTAAGAAACTAAATGTGATCATAAACATTCTAATCTATAAGACCACTTCAAGATCTTTAACGTATACGGCACTTCCAGTGATTTCAATATCAAATTGATCTTTATTTTTCGTGACATGCACCATTACCCGGCCATCCTTATCCATTTCCTGACCCTGTTCTACTAAAAGCCCTAACGTTTTTTCAAAATGGATGTTTATATAAGATGCAAAATAAGCTCCCATCACACCTGAAGCAGTGCCAGTTACAGGGTCCTATATTGTACCAGAATAAGGGGAAGAAAAGTGACGGGCATGCATATGAGCATTCGCATCATACGTTTCTAAGCAAAAGGGATGAATAGATGCTTTGGGCATTTCCTTTAAAATGGAAGGGAATAACTCATTATTCGGCTTCATCTTTTTAAAAGTCTCGAGTTTTTTTATTGGAAGCAATAAAGTCCAGATACCCGTACTGCCATATAGGATAGGCAAAGTATCATCAATATCCCCTTTAACAAGCCCAATCGAGTCAGCTAAAGCATCCACTGATCCTGTAAATTCTGCAAATTGTGGTGAAGCCTGTTTCATTGTAATCTGAATGTCAGCATTTGAAAGGGCATCAATTTTTATCGGCAGGATACCTGCAAGTGTTTCGATAGTTAAGGTATCTTTATGCTTTAGTAATTCCTTCTTTTTTAATGCATAGATGGCCGCCATTGTCCCATGGCCACAAAGGTTCATTTCATGACCGGGTGTAAAATAACGTAATCTAAGATCAGCTGTATTCGAATTCATGATAAAAGCTGTTTCATTAAAGCCAGCTTTAAAGGCTATTTCTTGCATTTCGTTATCTGTCAGGTCGTCACCGTTTAAAACTACTCCCGCTGGATTCCCTTTATTGGGCTCTGTGCTAAATGCATCATAATGATAAACCGTCACTAATTTCATGCCTCATTTCCCCCTATTCCATTCGTTAACCAAACACTATCGAACTATTAGATTTTTTGTCAACTTGTTTGATACAAAGTGGCTGTCAAAACTAATCAATTTGTCCAACAACCATAAATTAGGTAAAATATAGAGACTATACTTCGAATAATTAGTGGGAGAGAGCATTAAATGAATAAAAGAGTAGTGATTACAGGTATTGGAGCAGTCACTCCTTTGGGGAATGATGCTCATTCAACATGGGAAAAGATTAAAAGTGGTGTGTCAGGTATTGGTCCAGCCACTATATTTAATGTGGAAAAAGTGGATATCAAAATCGCGGCGGAAGTAAAAGACTTTGCACCTGAAGCATTTATGGATAAAAAGGAAGCAAGAAGAATGGGCCGTTATAGCCAATTCGCTGTGGCCGCTAGTAAAATGGCGGTAAGGGATGCAGGCATTCAAATTGGCGTGGATGTCCAACCTGAACGGGTCGGAGTTTGGATTGGATCAGGAATTGGCGGTTTAGGTGAGTTCGAGGAACAGCATCAAAAATTTATTGAAAAAGGTCAAAGAAGGGTCAACCCATTTACGATTCCGATGTTTATTCCAGACATGGCTGCAGGACAAGTATCTATTGAACTAGGAGCAAAAGGAATCAACAATTGTTCCGTTACCGCCTGTGCCTCTGGAGCCAATTCCATCGGGGATGCATTCCGCGTTATTCAAAAAGGGGATGTGGACATAATGATTGCCGGCGGCACAGAAGCAACGATTACAGCAATGACCGTCGCTGGCTTTTCGAACATGACCGCACTTTCAAAAAATCCCGACCCGAACACAGCCAGCAGGCCATTTGATAAAAATCGTGATGGATTTGTCATTGGAGAAGGTGCTGGTATTGTTATACTGGAAGAATTAGAACATGCATTAGCCCGTGGAGCGAACATCTATGGTGAATTGATTGGATATGGTGCTACAGGTGATGCCCATCATATAACCACACCTGCACCAGACGGAGCGGGTGCCCAGCGCGCGATGCAATTAGCGTTAGATGATGCGGACATTTCTCCTGAACAAGTCGATTATATCAATGCTCATGGGACGTCTACTTATTATAATGATTTGTATGAAACGATAGCGATTAAACAGGTATTTAAAGAACACGCCTATAATTTAAGTGTCAGTTCCACGAAATCAATGACGGGTCACTTATTGGGAGCGACAGGTGCCATTGAGGCCATTTTTTCTCTGTTAGCCATCAAGGAAGGAATTATCCCTCCAACCATCAATTATGAAACGCCCGATGAAGAGTTAGATTTAGATTATGTCCCCAACGTGGCAAAGAAGAAAGATGTCCAAATTGTGCTATCAAACTCATTAGGATTTGGCGGTCATAATGCCACATTGATTTTTAGAGAGTTTACCGAATAACATTCATGGCGCATAAGATGAGGAATGTAAAAAAGAGTAACGGGTTCCGTTTCCTATCGCAAAAACCCGAAAATGTAACCAAATTTGCACTGCGTTTTGTATCTGTTTTTGTAATTAAAAATAAAATGGCTCAGTTCACTACTGAGCCATTTTTAATATCCATTTTTGATAGCTTGTTGAACTAACGCAACCGTTCGTATTATAAGGTTAGCCAGAATGCTAAATATTTCTGGTTTACCATTTTTTATATGGTTTT
>NZ_JBITPF010000089.1:0-40798 GCF_050468025.1 Neobacillus sp. NRS-1170
ACTCCTGCGGGAGTACGGGGAAGGGGAGACCCAGCAGGCGCCAAAGCGCCGAGGAGGCTCCCCGGCACGCCCGCGAACCGCAAGCGCCTGGAGCGTAAATCAACAACAAAGCCTATATTTAAATAAACCTTCGTTTAAAATATATTTCCTTGAGGAGAAATGTCGCTTACGGTATACTTTTTCTATAATATTATTTTCTCCATTTAATAAACTAAGGGGATTCTAGATGAAAACGGTTTATGAAATTCAACAATTTTTAAAGAGATTTGGAACGATTATTTATATCGGGGATAGAGTAGCAGACCTAGAACTCATGGAAGCGGAATTAACGGAGTTGTTTCAAGCCCAGTTAATCGAGCAAAGGGAATATCAAACAGCCCTTTTAATTTTAAGACAAGAAATACAATTTCAAAAAGAAAAAAGTCAATCATAAAGATAGGTGAGATAAATGTCAGGTCAGTGGATCGCAGGTGTTGATTTGGGTGGAACAACGACTAAAATTGCTTTTATATCAATGGATGGAGTTATCGTACATAAATGGGAAATTCCAACAGATAATTCGAACGAAGGTCAAAACATCACTTCCAATATTGCAAAATCAATCAATGAAAAACTGAATGAGCTTGAAGCCAACCTAGAACAATTAGTTGGAATCGGAATGGGAGCACCAGGTCCAGTAGATTATGAATCTGGAATCATTTTAAATGTTGTCAACCTTGGCTGGAAGGATAACTACCCGCTTAAAGAAAGCTTAGAGGCAGCAACTTCCTTGCCAGCAGTAATTGAAAATGATGCAAACTGTGCGGCATTAGGAGAAATGTGGCAGGGTGCAGGTAATGGAGCGAAGGACCTGGTTTGTGTCACCTTAGGAACAGGTGTTGGCGGAGGCGTCATTGCAAACGGAAATATTGTTCAAGGGGTTAACGGTGCTGCAGGAGAGATTGGTCATATTACCGCCATTCCATTTGGCGGGGCTCCTTGTAATTGTGGAAAAACAGGCTGTTTGGAGACCGTTGCCTCAGCAACTGGCATCGTTCGTTTGGCTAATGAAGCACTTTTAAAAGGCGAATCAAATGGAGAATTAGCTGAAAAGCATGCAGCAAATGGAAATATTACGGCAAAAGATGTTTTTGATTCTGCCCGAAATGGAGATTTATTGGCTAAAAAGGTATTAGAAGATGTTTCATTCCATTTAGGATTTGTTTTGGCAAATATAGCAAACACCCTTAATCCTGAAAAGATTGTTCTGGGCGGCGGTGTATCAAAAGCTGGTGATATTTTATTAAAGTCTGTCAGAGAAAACTTTGAAAAATATGCTTTCTCATCTGTAAAAGATTCTACTAAGCTAGCGGTTGCTACATTGGGAAATGATGCTGGAGTACTTGGAGCGGCATGGCTCATAAAAAATAAATTAAACCTATAAGATAATTTGGATTAAGCCTGCATATTTTGCAGGTTTTTTCTTTTGAAATCATTTTTTCTAATCTCTTTCATATGTTCATATAAAATGGAGGGAGATATTATGGAGATAATTGTACGCTCCGGAGATACCTTGTCATATTTGAGTAATTTGTTTATGGTACCGCTCGACCTCATAATCGATTCCAACCGGGGTGTTGACCCAGTTCATTTAAAAGTCTCTGAAAAAATACTTTTGCCGGGATTTATTTCTGTACCATATACCATTAAAAAAGAAGATACCTTTTGGAAAATAGCCCAATCTAAAAATTTAGCCTTTGATGCCATTCTTTTATTAAATCAAAACCTGGATTCTAAACAGTTAATAGTGGGTGAAACGATTTACTTGCCTGAAAGGATTACTAAACCCTATTTATCAGCAAAAGCAGGCTGCGATTATAAGAGTTTAGTTAAAATAATTAATCATTTTCAAAAGGTATACCCATTTATAAACGTTTCTGCAATTGGAAGCAGTGTACTTGGAAATTCGATTAAGGAAATCCGGATTGGAAAGGGTACTAAAAAAGTACATATGAATGCCTCTTTCCATGCGAATGAATGGATTACTACTATAGTGCTGATGCATCTGTTAAATCAGTATCTTCTTTCATTAACAAATGGAAGCTTAATGGGAGGAAGGAATACTCTTGAATTATATCAAAATGTTGAATTGTCTATCGTTCCAATGGTTAATCCTGATGGCGTGGATCTGGTTTTAAACGGAGCTCCTACTGGTTTAAGGGATGAAGTCATCAGCATTAATGAAGGTATTGATGATTTTATTCATTGGAAAGCAAATATTCGAGGCATTGATTTAAATAATCAATTTCCGGCTAACTGGGATATTTGTAAACAAAACAAGCGGCCCAAATCACCAGCGCCAAGGGACTATCCAGGCAATTTGCCGTTAACGGAACCAGAAGCCATAGCCATGGCTGATTTGGCAAAAAATAACCTATTTAATCGTGTATTAGCGTTCCATACCCAAGGTGAGGAATTTTATTGGGGCTATGAGGGCTTTGAACCTGCTGAATCAGAGACGATTGCTAAAGAATTTGAAAAAGTCAGCGGATACAAGGCGATTCGCTATGTAAATAGCCATGCAGGTTATAAGGACTGGTTTATCCAGGAGTTTAAACAGCCAGGTTTTACGTTGGAGTTAGGAAAGGGAATAAACCCCCTGCCGCTATCGCAATTTCCAGAAATATTGAAACGTACCGAAGCAATATTTTTAGCAGCCCTTTATTTATAAAATTAATAAGCTCAATACTTGTATTGTCCGTTTATTCTCATTAAAATTAATAACATTAATAAAAAAGCCGAAGAGAGATACAAGGAGGGGGAAGATGATTCAGTTAAAGCGAATAAAGTCCTATCAAAACCATACTTTGTTCATTATATTGATTGTGATGACCCTCCTTGTAAGTGCCTGCACGAATAAGGGCCCGCAGAAATCAAAAACTTCAGCCAAACCTAATAAGAGCCAAACTCCTACTACTGAGCAAAGAACAGAATGGAAGTTGCCAGTATCACCACCAGAAGGTGAATTTTACAAGTTTGCCGGGTGGTTCTCAGATACCGAAGTCCTCTATATAACAAACGTCGAGCAGACTTCCAATGTCTACCGATATCATTTATTAACAGGCAAAAGTGATTTAATTTATAAAAGTGAGCATCCAATCGTTACAGTTGAAATAAGTCCATCAAAAAATTATATATTGATTCATTCCTCTCCATCTTCGTATGAGGGCTTAGTAACAATAATCGATGCTAAGGGTACACAAAAACTAAATAAATCATTTTCATCCCATGAGTTAGAGTTTGATTGGAATCCTTATAACGAATCACAAATACTCGTTACCAAATTTGCTGAAGATTGGACTTTCTCAGTTTCATTACTAGACTTCGAAAATTCAAAAACAAAAGAGCTGTCCATACCACAGCCATTTATAAAATGGATGAATGAGAAGGAGATTGTTTTCTTAAATTGGGATGAAAATAATCCTGCTTTATTTGCTCCACTAATCAGGATGAACCTGGATAATAAAAGTGAGAAACCTATATTTCCATCAGCCATTCATTTTTCAACATTTCGCAATTTACTTATGACCATCACGGTGAATAAGCAGGATCAATCGAGGGCTGTCTATTCCTTCTATGACCAAAGGAATAAAGAAATATATTCATTCTCAATTCCGCAATTGACTAAGTTTTCTGATTGGCTAGTTCCTTTTTATGATTACAATGAGAGTAAAAGACAATTTATTACTCTCCAACCGCTGAGCAGTGGTGAAATTGATTCTTATTCGAGTGGTTTTCAATTAGCATTATATGATGTTAAAAAGGGGAGCAACAAAGTAATTATGGAGGGTTTAGATAACGAGCCCATCACTATTTCACCATCAGGCGACGCCTTGTTATTTGGAAACAGTTTTGAAAATATTATCGATTTAAAAGCAAAGAAAATATATAAGATGATAAAAGAATGACACAAAAAAAGACTGTCGAATGACAGTCTTTTTTTAATGTGTTCCAGTTGGGAAACCGTGTTCAACAATAGTCATAACGGTAAACCAGCCGAAAACAAGAAAGGATGCTACACCCCAAAATGCAGCTAGCATATTTTTATCCTTTAGTGACCTTAATCCTCCAAATGCAGCGAGCAAGGTAACAAGAGCAAAAATGATAACCAAACCCATGAGAAATCCCCCTTTATAAGTAATAAGCAGGCATGAAGCCTAAGTTTGAAAGAAAATTATGTAACAATATTATATACATTCGATACCTATTTTATATTTTTTTCTTTCATTTGTCGAGGGCAAAAGTGACAACAATCTGATATGCCCTGGCAATTTTCTGAATCAGTTCAATATTGTTCTTCTCAATAAAGAATAAGGCAGATCCATTTTCCATTGTTTCAAACACCAAATGCTCCTCAAATTGATACATCGCCATTTGAATGTCATTTTGATTTCCCCCGGTAATAAAGAAGGGAATAATATCAGACGCAAATAGACCGCAATGGTCTTCGTCAAATACAAGTGCATAATCCTCAAAAGTTGTGCTCTTTTTACCATTTGCCACAACGAGTATCGGGTGAATATGTTCAAAAAGAACAGCAACCTCTAATAATTCTTTAGCAAGGTTCGCCTCCTCATCTTTAAGGTAAATAAAAAAGTTTCCAACATTCCAATCAATGTTGGTCTCTTGAAATAACAAATCATGAAATTCTGGGAAATCAGCAATTTCAGAGTTAGCTTCGACTGCCAACGCTCTTATCATTTAAGTATCCCCCTTTTTAAGGCAATTCTTCCGCCTTCCTAATTAATAGTGTAAAATAATTGTATCTCAATTCCAATTTGGAGGAACAATGAAAATGAAATGGCAGCAAATACCCTTAGGAAGTATTCAGACCAATTGTTATATTGTTGAAAATTCGGATCGTAATTGTTTAATTTTCGACCCAGGCGGTGAAGGGAAAAAACTGATCAATGTATTAACAAAGAGAGGCTTAAAGCCTGCTGCAATCCTGCTTACCCATGCGCACTTTGACCATATTGGCGCAGTAAATGAAGTAAGAGATTTTTATAACATTCCCGTATATGTCCACAAACAAGAAGAAAAATGGCTCGGAGACCCTGGGCTAAATGGATCAGCTTTCTTTAGGCTAATTGAAGAAATTCGGGTAAATCCCGCCGACCATCTTATAAAAAATGAAGGCGTAATGAAAATCGATAATTTTGAGTTTACTGTTTTTCATACACCAGGTCATTCACCAGGAAGTGTTTCTTATTATTTTGAAAAAGACGGATTTGTCATCTCAGGCGATGCTTTATTTCAAGGCAGTATCGGTCGTACAGATCTTCCAGGGGGAAATCAGGACCAACTGCTAAAAAGTATTCATGACAAGCTCTTATCATTACCCGAAGAAACCTATGTATTATCCGGACATGGGCCAGCAACAACGATTGTTGATGAAATGGACGGTAATCCGTTTTTGAATGGCTTCTAACTAAAGAATTGTAAATAGTCATCGTTAATTTTGATAATCTGTTGAATGGAGCGAAGCGTCTGGAGCGCAAATCAACAGCCAAGTTTAACCTAAATAGAAAGACCCTTCTCCTTAGGAGAAGGGTCTTTCTGGGGGATGCTCTATTCATAATAATGGGAGGGGATATTGTTAAGCTACTAACTTTACAATATAATAAAGTTTTCACTATGTCAATAGTGTTAATTTAAAGGAGCAAAGATGGATACATATTTAAAGCATCTAATTTCTAATTCACCAAGTCGTCTTATATCCTTTGCTGACTATATAGGTGCAGCCCTTTATCATCCGCAATTCGGATATTATATGAAAGATAAACAAAAGATTGGGCGGCAAGGCGACTTTATTACCACGAGTAATATCTCAGATGTATATGGCAGATTAATCGCCAACTGGTTTTCGCGATTATGTAAGACAGCGATCATCGAACCTATATTTTGCGAAATTGGGGCAGGTAATGGCCGATTTGCTCAATCTTTTCTGAAGGAATGGCATGACACAATCAATACACCATTACAATACATCATTGTGGAAACAAGTCCCTTCCACCGAAACTTGCAAAAGGAATTATTAAAAAATTATCCATCGGTGATCCAAATAGAGAACTTGATGGAGCTTCAAGCCTTTGAAGGGGTGATTTTTTCCAATGAACTCTTTGATGCACTACCGGTCCACGTCATTGAAAAAAGGCATGGACAGTTATTCGAAGTTATGGTCGGTTATCAAAGTGAGGGTCTTGTAGAGCAAATGATACCTTTAGAAAATGAAGATATTCTCCGCTTTTTACAAGAAAGCGATATGATGCTGAGAGATAATCAACGGATGGAGATTCCCATAGTGATGGAAAAAATGTTGCAGAATATCTCGAATGTACTTACCAAAGGATTTGTTGTGACGGCGGATTATGGTTATACAAATGAAGAGTGGATGAACCCCCGGAGGGCTGAGGGAAGCTTGAGAGGATATCATCAACATAGGATGATAGATAATGTCCTAGAAAATCCAGGTGAAATGGATATTACCACGCATATCCATTTTGATTATCTTATCCAAAAAGGGGAACAAGTAAGTTTACAATTGTTAACAAAACTTAGGCAGGATGAATTTTTAGTTAAATCCGGTATTCTTAAGGAACTAGAAGACCATTATGACCCCAATCCTTTTTCAGAGGTTAGCAAAAGGAATAGGGCTATACGCAGTTTGATAATGCCATCGGGAATGAGTTCTTACTTTCATGTTATTATTCAACAAAAAGGTCTTCATATGAGTGAAAGTGAACTATTCTCCTTATAAAAAATAAAAACGCCGGTTTTAACGGCGTTTTTATTTTTTCTTATTCTCCTCCACCAAGTGGCATCATGAACGTTGTCCAATATGTAAAGCCAGCGAAGAAAATAGTTAAATATGCTCCGAAAACATACAAATACATACGCTCGGAAAGTTTAAGATAACTTAACAGAACGAAGAATCCTGTTTGGGCTAAGAAAAGCAGAGCTGTCTTATCCAAATCACCAAGATATAACATAACGGTGAAAATGCCCGTCCAGAAACCACAAACTCTGAACATGCGATCCATATGTATCCCTCCTTTTACCCTACGATACCATCATTACAATATTATAAAGAAAAGGAGGTGCAATGTAAATAATGGTTTCGAATTAGTTTGTAACAAATGCTTGATAAGAACAGGTTTCACAACCGGAAATCATATTTTCTCTTTCAATTAACTCTACCGATTCAAAAAGAGCTCCAAACATTCCTTTTAAAAATTCATGGTGCATACTGCAAACTGTTTCCGTATGCTCTTCAGCCACTTCTTTAAAAGGACAATTGAAAATTTGGAAGTATATTTTGGTTTTTTCACCATTTGCTTCAAATTCCGGATAGAAACCTGCGAGTGTTGCTGCACTCTTTAATATATTTAGCTTTTGCTCGAATTCTAATTCTTCACCAATTGATCTTTTTGCCATTTCCTGCTCAATAATTTCTGCACCAAAGCGTTTTCCTGTTAAGAAAAGGGCTTCTCTGCCAGCTTCCCCAAGGGAAATCATGGTTTGAATCGCCACCTTCGAAAGGAGCATATAGTCCCGGTATGGAAAATGCAGCTGAATGACATCATCAGATAAGCGATATAATCTGCTTGGTCTGCCGCCTTTGCCCGTTTTTTTTGTTTCAGATGCCAACATGTTTACATCTTCAAGCTTTGATAAATGCAACCTTGCCACATTTGGATGAATATTAAAATTATCCGCTACTTCTTGGACAGTTACTTCTTGATGACGTTTCGTAATGTATTGATAAATGTAGTACCGCGTTGGATCTGACAAAACGTTTGTAATCTTTAAAGTTTGTTCCATCTCTTGTTCACCTCGGACCCCCATAATTTATTCCATTATAATACAGCAATAATAAACAGGGAATGAGGTTAACAAGGTAAACACTATATGTTTAGAAAATGTTCACAATTATGGACTTTATATTGTAACAATATAGATATTTGGGTTGAATTTGAAGGGGAAGGTATAAAGTCAATGTGATTTTATTGGAATGCTTGGTAAAAAAGAGAAGCGGTCATGAACGACCGCTTCTTACATTTTCCTTCTTTTCTTAACTTCGGAGTATAGGATATAAGGGAGAATTCCAAACCATCGATACCAAAAGGAAGCCCTTCCGTCTTTACGCTCTTGACGTATACGTTGCCTTTCCTCTTTTGGCTGGTCTGCATATTTAACAATGGTTTGTGTCATATATTTTACATAATCATTCGTTTTCATGGACACACCTGCCTTTTTGTACACATATAAGTATGTCCAAGATTTATTTTTTCAAACAAATTAATTCATTTCTATCCATTTTATTAACTTTTTTGTTCTCGTCTCAAAATATCCTATCCCATATGCAGTTTCTCCAGAGTATAGGGTAAGCGTAAAATTGACCTTTTGAACATACCCTGCTGGCGTTTCGGCCTGATATCCCATATTGCCCTTTTGATAAACGAGCGTTCCTTTTAAAGGAATCGCTCCGACAGATTGGAACAGATTCTCCATTTTTTTCACAGCTGAAAGGAAATAATATTCTTCCTGCAGGATTGTGCCCGTTTCATGAACCATTTTTCTTTCGGTTAGTAATTGTTCAACATGGATTGAGAAAAAAATAAGAAAAAGGATGAGCAGGCAAAGTGTTAAAGGATAAGTAAATCCACTTTGACTATTTTTCATGGAGCCGCATTCCAAGTTACTAAGGAATAAGCAATCACCGAATAATCTTTTCCTGAAAGATCCTTAACCGTTACTTTTACCGAATTGTTTTGGATGGTAAAGGAATACTGAGCTACATTTTGCAGAAGAATTTCATGTCCGGTGGAATTGACCCTCCTGCGCAGATCGGAGTCATATTTCTCATACTGAATCGTATCTGCGTCCTTTGTCAGGATTAATCGGCCAGAAATTACTTGGGCCTTTGTGGACAATCGGATTTCTTTTTTTATCTGACTGCAAAAAACTTCCCACTCCATTGTTTGTAATTCTGCTTTCGAATCGTTACTGTTAAGCAAAATTTGAAAAATAGGCATCATAAAAAAAGCAAGGACAGAAAAGATGGAAAGGGCAATGAGCACTTCGATGAGCGTAAAAGCTTTATCATTCAAGTTGGCTGCATATTTCGGTTTGTTTATGGAGTGAACTGTCATCAACTCTTACGCACACCTCCTTGGACTTGCTGTTTTCAGTCCAATTGATTTGGTACTCAATGCTATTGTGATTAATTGAATAATTTACAAAAACTGGATTATCGACTAATTTTGCTTGTAGTTCCTCAAACATGATTTGCCTGGCCTTTTTTTCAATTTCCAGTGTTCTAGATTGAGCTCTTATATCAATGAATAACGGTATAAAAAACAGACAAATCATTAAAAGGGCTGAAAGCGATAATAATAGTTCCAGCAAAAAAAATCCATTATTGTTCCGTAACATAAAACCGTCCCTTTCCAATCAAAACGGTCATGACATAATCATTTTTTTGAGTGTGGATCACGAAGGAACCAAATTTATTTACATTTCCGTCTGGAAGGAATTTGAAATATAAAGGGAGAGTTCCTTTCGTAAGATAAATGTTGTTTGAATATGTTCTCTCAACTATGGGCGGGATCTCGGTCCGCAAAAACATAGAATACTCATACCCACTTGGGATAAAAACTACCGAAACCTCATGTTGATGGGAGATGGCATAGTTCTGAGCATAATATAAGTCTGCCTTCAATTGGGTAAAAAACGCCGCCTCTTCTAATACAGCCTGCTGTGGTTTTAAAGAAATGGTTGTAATTAAGGAAAGGATCATAAAGATGGAGAGAACGACCAAGGACTCAGCTAATGTAAATCCTCTTTGGTTGTTCATCATGATGAGGCAACTGAAACATTTCCTTCTGCATCGATGACAACATTCTTGCCGTTAGGACAGCCTTGAACTTCTTTTAAATATCCTGCTGTTTCCAGTTTTGCAAGGGTAGGAACTTCGTTATGTTCCATTTCGTATGCCTGAACCTGGGCTTGAACCATTTTTACATAAGCTTCACAGCCTTTGTTATTGATATTCGAATTATGTTTTGTGACATTCGGAATCGTAATCATTAATATTACTGATATGACGAGCATAACAATCATCATTTCGATTAAGGTAAATCCCTTTTCGTTTTTTATTTTTTTAATGACCATTTTCATAACCTCCATTTGTTAAATTCCATCCATTAGATGAAACATTGGTAATAAAATTGACAGATACATTGACACAACAAGTAGTCCAATAAATAAGTAAAGAATTGGTTGAATGGTTTTTAAGCTTTTTTCAATTATTTCCTCCATGTTGGACACGCAATGCTTGCTGAAAAAAAGCAACTCCTGTTCTAATTTTCCATTTTCTTGGCCATGTTTCACAATCATTGGAAATTCTTTTTCAAAAAACGAAAAAGTGGCAATAATCGTCTCTAATTTTTCTCCGGTAACAAGCTTTAATTTAATCGTTTTACCGAGCTCGCTATAAAAGGGCTGTTTTTCATTTTGTTCAAAAAGTATAAGAGCTTCTGAAACTGAGATTCCGCCGGATAAAAGGAAACTTAATTGAATGGAAAAGTAGTGGGTAAACAGCAATTTGAGGATTCTGCCAGCAATAGGAATCTGAACAAGAAGTTTCCGTTGTTTTAGGATAGAGTACTTTCGGAAGATGAAGAAGTAGTAGATTGCTGTTAGGAATAATAGGACGAGCAATGTCTCAATAAAGACAGGGAAATAATGGTCAAAGGTGTAGATAACCTTTGTAAAGAAATTCTCTTCAAGGCCAAGTGATGTAAACAGGGTTGTAAATCTTGGAAGTAGGGTATTCTCTACAAACACAAAGAGAAACCCAGTAATCAAGATTAAGACAAAAGGATATTGAAGTAGTGTTATCAACTTATGTAAATCCTTATTCTTTAATTGTGCAAGACTGCTTCCTTCAAGCAGGGCTTCCGCGAAGCTTCCATGCTGTTCAGCAAAATAAACATAACCAATTAAGTCTTTGTGAAATCCTAGTTTGTCCAGTGCATCATGAAAAGGCAAACCTCTTTTTAACTCTACTAAACAATCATATAATTCCTCCTTTCTAGACTTAGGTAAATGTAATGATATGGACTCAATTGCAGCTGCAATTGGATACCCCCTGGCTAAAAGTTCACCGATTCTCTTTAAAAAGGCGGCTTGTTCGTTAACTGACCATTTACGTTTTTTCATGATCGTATACCAGCCGGTCATATTCAGATTCTTGTATATAACCAAGGGCAATGCCCTTTTTAATCACATCTTTAATTGTCCGATAATGTGTTTCAATACTCTCACCTTTTGCCGCTTTCATGGTATTGCTTAAATTTCTTCCTGATAACAGTTCAAACACGCTGGCTCTTTTCCATCTTCCATCTGTATAACATAATGGGGAACAATCTCCCTCACAATAGGGGCAGGTTAGCTCAACTAATCTTTGCCCGGTTATGGCAATTAATGTTTGCTCCACCTCTAACCAATTGACACCGAATTCTCTGAGGCGGTAAACCGCACCTCTGGCATCCCTTGTATGCATCGTGCTGAGAACCAAATGCCCAGTGAGTGCTGCTCTTACGGCAATTTTAGCTGTTTCGGCATCCCTGATTTCACCAACCATGATAATATCAGGGTCATGACGAAGAATGGCCTTTAAACCGGCTGCATAAGTGACGCCGGCTTTTTCATTGACCTGTACCTGCAGAACGGAGTCGTAGTTTTTTTCTATTGGGTCTTCAAGGGTGATGACATTGCGATGAAATAGGTGGGCAGTTTCATTCAAAAGGGAGTAAAGTGTGGTCGTTTTGCCGCTGCCAGTTGGACCTGTGAAAATAATTAATCCATGAGCATGTTTGAGAAGTGCTAGCAGTTTTCTAGTCATAGAAGGGAAGAGTGAGAGCTGATGAAAAGGAATTTGTTCCTGCTGGGGTAATAGCCTGATCACAAGACTTTCTCTGTTGTTAGATGGAAGAGTGGAAAGTCTAAGGCCCATTAATTTTCCGTCGACCTCGCAAAAAATGGCTCCGCTTTGCGGGCGTCTTCTTTCTCCGATATCCATATTGGCTGTAAATTTAAAGTGTGAAATTAATCTGTCGCATTCTTCTTTTGGAAGTGATAATCGGGGAATGAGCTTGTTAGTTAAACGAATCTGGACAAGAGTGTCTTTCTTCCGTGGAATAATATGTATATCTGTCGCCTGGTTTCGGGCTGCATCTGTGATGATCCTGTTTGCTAAAATTTCAATTGAGCTAACAATGGGTAACACCACCTTTTTATTTTGTCTTTGCAAATATTTCGACATGGTTCTCTCTTTTCCTTCTAAAATTTTTAAAAAAAAAATTTTTTTGTAAAAATATTTAAATAGGGTGTCAGGCATGTGAAATTTTCACATGGTGCCTGACACCCCAGGATTAAATTGCTTTTTCAGTTAAGTAGAAAAGCCCGCCGTTGATGAATGAAATGTTTATTTTTGGTTCGTATTGCTCCTTTAATGCCTGTTTTTCTGTTTCGTAGCTTTCATTTTCTTCTTCGGCATCTTCATAGAAGTGGTCTAAAAGACGTAAATCCTTTTCCCAGCGTTTTTTCGCGTCATCGGCCCAGGAATGGTCATCATCCTCAATCATCGCTTTAAGGTAATTTTCGATTCTTGACATCCCACTTTTCGGCTTTACTAATGGTGATAGTGTAAAGGAGTAATCCGGTATTTTAGGGGTCAGCGGAATTTTCTGCAGTCTGTCATGGAAATCCTCCACCATCTGCCCATTTATCAGCTGCAAACCAATAGACTTAAAAATATCTCGTTTCCGATCACATTGATAAGAAATTTTAACATTCATACAGAGCCAAGGCATCAAAGGTGTTTGGCTGCTGCCATATTGATGGTTTTCATAAAGCCGAATATAACTGGCCAAATTTTTCGTCGATTCAAATATTTGATGGAGCCGAGGGGAGCCGAAATGAATAATCTCCCCTCTCATATTCTCAGGGGCCGCTTTTTGATTAGTAATAAACGTCAGCTTCATCGGATTCGGAATTCCGCCCGTTTTTTCTAAATAATGCCAGTAAAAAGGGCGGTTCATTAAAGCTTTATCAAGTTCAATTGTAAGCTGAACGGTTAAATACCCCGGCTTATTCTCGACAATCGGACAATCATTTGCTTTAAAATAGTTCAAAAGAAAGCTATGAATTTCCTGCTGCTGCATGTGAATCTCCTTTCTTCATACTTTCTGCAAATTCGATCATTGATGATAAATTTTCCATTTTGATGCGCATTTCACCTTCTGATGCGGACTGTCCAAAAATATCAATTAAATGATCCTCAATATTGCCGAATTCCAGTTTCGTGAGAATATCATCGAGCTCGCCGATAACCTTCTCAAACAAATGAATTTTTTCATACAATAGCTTGAGAATATGCTCTTCGACCGTGTTCTTTATCGCAAAATTATAAATCATAACATCCTTTTCCTGCCCAAGGCGATGAATCCGTCCAATCCGCTGCTCCAGTTTCATCGGGTTCCAAGGCAAATCAAAGTTAATGATATGATTACAGAACTGCAGATTAATTCCTTCGCCGCCTGCTTCCGTTGCAATTAACACCTGGGCGTGCTTTTGAAATAATTCACGCATCCAGTCTTTTTTACCGCGCTTAAACCCGCCGCGAAAAGGGACTGAGGAGATTCCATGCTGCTTTAAATACCATTGCAAATACAACTGGGTTGCCCTGTATTCCGTAAAAATAATGACTTTGTCATTCACTTTTTGAATTAACTCGAGTGCTTTTTCTGCCTTCGAATTTTGCTGAACAGCTTCCACCTTTTTAATTAAATACTGGATTTGTTCTTCAAAGGCCTGTGAAGGATTTTCCTTTTTCTGCAGCATGTTTTTAAGCGTATAAAAAACAGCTTCTCTGCTGCTGCAAGCTTCCCGCTGTAGGGTCATGACCGAGAAAGCACTTGTCTGGACCCAGTCACCTTCGCTTTTTAGGTCTGTAATCGACATATACAGTTCTTTTTCCGGTTGTGTAAATTCGATGGGAATTGTTTCAACATGTCGTTTCGTCCATTCAATTCCCGTATCGGCACGGCGGTTCCGAATCATAACTTTATTGACCAGTTCTTTTAAATGCTCATCATCATTTAAGGAACGGGAATCGCGTTTGTATTTTTCGTAGAATGCGGTTTCGCTGCCCAAATGACCTGGCTTAAGGAGTGAAACAAGGTTAAAAATTTCCTCGATTCTATTTTGAATCGGAGTGGCGGTCAACAATAAACAAAATTTCTTTTTTAAATTCTGAACAAATTCATAGTTTTTCGTTTTATTATTTTTCAATTTATGGGCTTCATCGATAATGATGAGGTCATAATCCTGCTGGTAAATAATGTCCCGATGCGGATTTCGCTTCGCTGTATCAATCGAGGAAACCACCACATCGCACTGTTCCCATACATAGCTTTTCCTTTGGGTGATGGCAGGAATAAAAAACTTGCTATTCAGTTCAATAGCCCATTGGGTAACTAATGAAGCGGGAACAAGGATCAATACTTTTTTTACCAGTCCTCGAATCATGTATTCTTTTAAAATCAACCCGGCTTCAATCGTTTTCCCAAGTCCGACTTCATCGGCAAGAATTGCTTTTCCATTCATGTTTTCGATAACTTGCTTAGCGGTTTCAAGCTGGTGAGGCAGTGGTGTTAAATTAGCCAGATGATTCGGTGCCTGAAGGCCCTCGAATTCAGGAATGACAAGGTGTTTTTCAACCCCAATAGCCAGTTTAAAAAGCTCCCAATTTCCCCATGGACCATCGTTGTCAATTCTATGCAAAAAATCATCCTGCCATGAGGAATCAAATTCAATTTCGACAGACATCGTTTCAGCTCCTGTTCCTGCAAAAGTTCCTTACAAAAGTTATTGCTCAATGTAATGTTTTAATGGTAGGATGATAATAGCTTTGAAAGTTTTAAATATTTTAATAAGGTAATTTATTTTAGAAGTATAATTAGTATGACCAAATTGGAAAATATTATAAATGCGAATGATAACAAGGGGAGAGACTACCTTTGTAGCGCCGAAGGAGCAAGCAGTCCATGTGAATCTCTCAGGCAAAAGAACTCTTGTTTGACGCGGCTCTGGAGAGTGCTGTATAAATTTGGGCAGCCACCAAAGGGGAAAGCCATTCCAGGTTAAACTTTCAGGTGCAAGGACAGAGACCTTCTTACGTTTAAAGGGAGGTTTCTGTCCTTTTTTATGTTTTCCTTTGTCAAAATACTTTTTTAAATGCGAAATCAGAATAATATTTTTCCTGATTTTGTTAATGGGTTAATCTCTGTTAAAGAGTCAATTTTTACGAATAATGAACATGTAAAAGATTGAAGGGGGATTTTAGATGACTGAATTGAAACGTACTCCACTGATTGACGTTTATAAGGAATACGGCGGGAAAACGATTGATTTCGGTGGCTGGGAGCTGCCTATCCAGTTTTCAAGCATTAAGGAAGAGCATGAAGCCGTAAGGACAAGAGCTGGATTATTCGATGTTTCCCATATGGGGGAAGTAGAAGTAAAAGGTGCTGACAGCTTAAATTATTTACAAAAAATGATGACAAACGATATTTCAAAAATTAAAAACGGCGGCGCCCAGTACACAGCAATGTGCTATGAAAACGGCGGTACTGTTGATGATCTGCTCGTTTATAAAATCGAAGATAATCACTATTTATTGGTTGTGAATGCATCCAATATTGAAAAGGATTATAAATGGCTTGCAGATCATTTAGAGGGCGATGTCAGCATTGAAAACCTTTCTGAAAAAACGGCACAGCTCGCCGTTCAGGGACCTCTAGCTGAAAAGGTACTGCAAAAGCTTACGGATACTGATTTAAGTGGAATTGGCTTTTTCAAATTCCAGCAGGAAGTGCTCATAAATGGAAAAAAGGCACTAGTATCTAGAACCGGATATACTGGTGAGGATGGCTTTGAGGTATATTGTGATTCTGCAGAAGCCGCAATGCTTTGGAAAGAAATTTTAAAAGCAGGAGAAGAAGAGGGGATACTCCCATGCGGATTAGGCGCACGCGATACTCTTCGTTTCGAAGCGGTATTAGCACTCTATGGCCAAGAGTTATCAGCGGAAATTTCTCCACTGGAAGCCGGTATTGGGTTTGCGGTGAAATTAAATAAAGAAGTAGATTTCATCGGGAAAGAAGCTTTAAAGCAGCAAAAAGAAAGCGGCCTCCCACGAAAATTGGTTGGTATCGAAATGATTGACCGAGGAATTCCTCGTCACGGCTATCCAGTCTATAAAGGTGAAGAATTAATCGGAGAGGTTACGACTGGAACTCAGTCTCCAACCTTAAAGAAGAATATCGGTCTTGCCCTAATTAAGACAGAATTTGCTGGTCTTGAATCAGAGGTAGAAGTGGAAATTCGCGGTAAACGCCTGAAAGCAACAGTAGTTCCAACACCTTTTTATAAAAGAGAAAAGAAATAACAGAAGGGAGCTAGTTTTATGAAACATCGTTATTTACCAATGACTGAACAAGATAAGAAGGCTATGCTTGAAACGATTGGTGTTTCCTCCATTGATGAGCTGTTTAGTGATATCCCTGAAAAAGTGAGATTTAAAGGTGAATATAATATAAAAGCAGCAAAATCAGAAACGGCATTAATGAAAGAACTTTTTAACATGGCAAGCCGTAATGCAGACCTAAAAAGAAATGTTTCTTTCTTAGGTGCCGGAGTTTATGACCATTACATGCCTGTAATTGTAGACCATGTCATTTCTAGGTCAGAATTCTATACAGCCTATACACCATATCAGCCAGAGATTTCACAGGGTGAACTCCAAGCCATTTTTGAATTCCAAACGATGATTTGTGAATTAACAGGAATGGATGTTGCTAACTCTTCAATGTATGATGGTGGAACTGCTCTTGCTGAAGCAGCGATGCTAAGTGCGGGTCATACAAAGCGCAAGACGATTGTTGTATCAAGTGCGGTACATCCAGAGTCCCGTGAAGTATTAAAGACTTACGCAAAGGGTCAATATCTTGACGTAGTAGAAGTTCCTTTAAAAGACGGTGTCACTGATGTTGAGGCTTTAAAAGGATTAGTGAATTCCGATGTTGCTGCTGTTATCGTTCAATATCCGAACTTTTTCGGAAGAATCGAACCTATGACAGAACTGGAAGAAATCATTCATGAACATAAAGCGTTGTTTGTTGTTTCAAGCAATCCATTATCACTTGGAGTATTGACACCACCTGGGAAATTCGGTGCTGATATCGTGATTGGTGATGCACAGCCGTTCGGAATTCCAACTGCCTTTGGTGGACCACACTGCGGATTTTTCGCTGTAACCACTAAATTAATGCGTAAAGTACCTGGTCGTCTTGTTGGACAGACAACCGATGACCAAGGCCGCCGCGGTTTTGTATTAACCCTTCAGGCACGTGAACAGCATATCCGTCGTGATAAAGCAACTTCTAACATTTGTTCTAACCAAGCGCTGAATGCACTTGCTGCGTCAGTTGCCATGACGGCTCTTGGTAAAAAAGGCGTTCGAGAAATGGCTGCAGCCAATTTACAGAAGGCGCATTATGCGAAAAATGCCTTTAAAGAAGCAGGGCTTGAAGTTATTTATGATGGCCATTCATTTAACGAATTTGTGGTCAAATTAAATAATCCTGTTAAAGAAGTCAATCAACAGCTCTTACAAAAAGGAATCATTGGCGGTTATGATTTAGGCCGTGATTATCCTGAGTTGTCTAACCATATGCTTATTGCGGTTACGGAGCAAAGAACGAAGGAAGAAATAGATACACTAGTGAAAGAATTGGGGGATTTGCATGCATAATCAAGATCAAGCGCTCATTTTTGAACTAAGCACACTTGGCCGAATTGGATACAGCCTGCCGGAAATGGATGTTCCGGAAGCAGATCTAAATGGCCTTCTCCCAGAAGGATATTTACGTGTTGATGAACCAGAGCTTCCTGAAGTATCTGAGCTTGATATCATGCGCCATTATACTGCTTTATCAAGAAGAAATCACGGGGTAGATTCCGGCTTTTATCCGCTTGGCTCCTGTACAATGAAATATAATCCAAAAATCAATGAAAATGTTGCCCGCTTTAATGGTTTTGCCCATGTGCATCCATTGCAGGACGAAAGCTCTGTCCAAGGCGCTCTAGAGCTTTTATATGACTTGCAGGAACATTTAATTGAAATTACCGGAATGGACGAAGTAACCCTTCAGCCGGCTGCAGGTGCCCATGGTGAATGGACAGGATTAATGATGATCCGTGCTTATCATGAAGCAAATGGCGACTTGAAGCGTACCAAAGTAATCGTTCCTGACTCAGCGCACGGAACGAACCCAGCATCTGCAACAGTTGCAGGTCTTGAAACCATCACAGTTAAATCGAATGATAATGGTCTTGTTGACCTTGAGGATTTAAGAAGAGTAGTTGGTGAAGATACGGCAGCTTTAATGTTGACCAACCCAAATACATTAGGCCTATTTGAAGAAAATATCCTTGAAATGGCTGAGATTGTGCACGAAGCTGGTGGTAAGCTTTATTATGACGGTGCCAACTTAAATGCGGTTTTATCTAAGGCTAGACCTGGAGATATGGGCTTTGACGTCGTTCACTTAAATCTTCATAAGACTTTTACCGGCCCTCATGGAGGCGGCGGCCCAGGTTCTGGTCCTGTTGGGGTTAAGGCTGACCTAATTCCATTCCTGCCAAAACCTGTAATCGCGAAACGCGGTGAAGAGTATGTATTAGATTATGACCGTCCACAATCAATCGGACGTGTAAAGCCATATTACGGAAACTTCGGCATCAACGTTCGCGCCTATACTTATATCCGTTCAATGGGTCCAGACGGCTTAAAGGCGGTAACAGAATATGCAGTTTTGAATGCGAACTATATGATGAGAAGGCTTGCTGAATATTATGATCTTCCGTTTGATAGACATTGTAAACATGAATTTGTCTTAAGCGGCCGTCGTCAGAAAAAATTAGGCGTGCGTACTCTTGATATCGCGAAGCGATTGCTTGATTTCGGCTACCATCCGCCAACCATTTACTTCCCGTTAAATGTGGAAGAGTGTATTATGATTGAGCCGACTGAAACCGAATCAAAGGAAACCTTGGATTCATTCGTTGATATCATGATCCAAATTGCCAAAGAGGCAGAAGAAAATCCAGAGGTTGTTCAAGAGGCACCGCATACGACTGTGGTCGGCCGCATGGACGAAACTACTGCAGCGCGTAAACCAGTATTGAAATATCAAAAGGCATAATAAGTTTAGGGATGATTCGTTTGAGAATCATCCCTTTTTATTGGAAAAAAATGTTTGAATGTCCAAAGCAGTGATAAAAATGTCCAAACACTTCTTAAAAATGTCCGAAGTGGTTTAAAAATGTCTAAAACCCATAAAAAATTGTCCATTCATAAAAAAAGGAACCGGAAACTAATTCCGGAACCTCAAATTTATTTCTTCGCTTTTACTTTTCCAGACCATTTTTTAAATCCACCTTGGAGCTGAGTTAAATCTTTATAGCCTTTGCGGTGTAAAAATTGGGCTGCACGGGCGCTGCGCATGCCGCTTTGACAATAAAGATAAACAGGCATGTCAGAGCGAATTTCTTTCATGCGCATTCTCATTTGTGACATTGGAATATTACGTGCGCCTAGAATATGACCGCCTTCGAACTCGTTCGGTTCACGAACATCTATTAGCTGTGCCTTCCGATAACCTGCACGAAAATCTTCTTCAGTTATCGTTTTGACAATCCTTTTTTGGTAGAAATACGTGAAAACGGTGTAAATAATAACTGCTGCGATAACGATTAATAAGAAATAAAGTGAATTCAATTCCTTTTTGCTCCTTTCAAGCTTTGCTGCACTAGTATTTATTATATAAGCCAAACTCGGAAAGATAAAGATGAATGGAAAAAAATCTTTAAAGAGTGCCTAAAAATATTATAGCAGAATCATCTCATTTTGAATTCCTATCAGATTTTGGTAGACTTAATATCGAAATAATTTTACAAAAATGAGGTTTTTGCATGGAAAAAGAAGTTTGGCGTTTTATTGATACGGGAAATAGTTCACCATCCTTTAATATGGCATTAGATGAGGCACTTCTTGACTGGCACAGCGAAGGGAAAATCCCGCCGGTCATTCGCTTCTATGGCTGGAATCCGCCAACGCTATCTGTTGGTTATTTTCAAAAAGTAGAAAAAGAAATCGATATGGAGGCAGTGAAGGCACATCAGTTAGGCTTTGTCAGAAGACCAACCGGCGGACGCGGCGTCCTTCATGAGCATGAGCTTACATATAGTGTAATCGTATCAGAAGACCATCCAGAGATGCCGAAAACGGTCACAGAGGCTTATCGGGTGATTTCAGAAGGTATTTTAAAAGGATTTCAACATTTAGGGTTAGAAGCCTATTTTGCTGTTCCGAAAACAGCAGAAGAACGAGATGCCTTGAAAAATCCCCGCTCGGCAGTCTGCTTTGACGCCCCGAGCTGGTATGAACTGGTGGTTGAAGGCCGTAAGGTAGCTGGCAGTGCACAAACTAGACAAAAGGGAGTCATTCTCCAGCATGGTTCGATATTATTAGATTTAGATGAAGATAAGCTGTTTAGCTTATTCAAGTATCCGAATGACCGTGTAAAGGAACGGATGAAGAAGGCTTTCAAAGATAAGGCCGTCGCGATTAATGCGATTAGTCCAAGAAAAATAACGCTAGAAGAGGCCAAGGAGGCTTTTTATAAAGGCTTTGCCGAAGGACTGAATATTGAGCTTGAACCATATCAGTTAACAGAAGAAGAGCTTGCCTATGTTGAAAAAATTGCAAAAGAACGCTATGAGAATGATGAGTGGAATTATAAACGATAAAAATCACTTATTGAGATAACCACAAAAATAAAGGCGAACCTACTTTTAATTTGGTTCGCTTTTACATTTATTAATGTGCAATTTTCTCGACTGACTCTGAATATTTATCATACCATTTCTGCCACTCATCTTTTCGAGATTCAATAGTCCGTCCATCGAGCAGGGCATGGATGACATCTAAGCATACATGCCATCCGGCAAGGTCCCGTGGTGTATGGGCGGTAATCTTAGTTAATTTTTCATTTAAGACTAACTTACAGCCCTCATTCTCAGGATAAAGTTCAAACCGAACTAGATCCTCTGCCCAAGTATATTCCAATATCGATTGCATTTTTAGCTCTGTAATCTTCATCTCGATAAAAGTGCCATCGCCCATATTAAATTTAATGACTCCGCCCTCACGAAGCTCATCTACTCGAAGCTCTGGGAACCATTTTGGCAGTTTGTCATTATCGGTTAAATATGACCATACATCTTCCACCGAATGGTTTAAATGACGTTCAAAATTTGCTATATAGCCGTTTCCGTCCTTTTTTATTTCAGCCAGCATTTTTAGCCCTCCCAAAAATCTATTGCTTTATAATATCATTTTGGACCACGCAAATAAATTTGTATGCCTGTATTTGGATAAAAAAATAATTCTCAAACCGCAAAATATGTTAAAAAATGCTGTTTTTTGCCGAAAAACCAAAGAAATCTTTATTTTGCTCAAAAATCTAGTGTATTTTAAGTTTGACAAAATAATTGTTTTTTGTCTAATCTACAATATGTAGTAGTGTCGAAAATATTTTCGGTACCATATATTGAGTTTTAGTTGATTTGTTCAGTAATTCTATGTTAACTTATGTTTATTAAGACAACTAGATATAGCATAGCTTACTAGAATCTAACACAATATACAGAATTTATAAATTGAAGGAGTTGTTTTCATGTCTATAGTTTTTAGACAAAAAATGAATATCGATTTTGAGAGGTTAAATGAGGACATCCGCTTGTTTCCCCAGGTGCACCCAGTAACCCCAGATATGAAAATAACCCACAAGGGCGTTTCTCGATTGGTCATGCTAGACCGCTATACCTTTAAAGATACTGCAAAAATTACCCTGACGAATGGTGACTTTGTTGTTTTAACGATTAAAGAGGATCCGAAATTTCCAGCTAGAGGGCTTGGTACAATAAAGGAAATAGATTGGGAAAAGAAAAAGGCAAAGGTTTTGGTGGAGGAGGAATTCAGAGGCGTCTTGGATGATCAGCAGGAATCTGAAACAGGAATTATCTGGCGCTCTCTCGATGTAATCGAGAAGCCGCTGGAGCTTTTTTATGAGCAGATTGCAAAAAGGAATGCTACAGGTCTTGCTTCTGTTGAAGAAACGGAAGAGAAGCGGATTGAGTGGACAGAGAAGTTTTATCAGGAGCTTGTGAATATGAACTTCATTCCTGCCGGGCGTGTCCTTTACGGAGCAGGATCAGGCACTGAGGTAACATTCTTTAATTGTTACGTAATGCCTTTTGTACCAGACTCCCGTGAAGGTATTTCTGACCACCGGAAACAGGTCATGGAGATCATGAGCCGCGGCGGCGGTGTTGGAACTAATGGTTCGACATTAAGACCGCGAAACACCCTTGCAAGAGGCGTTAATGGAAAATCATCTGGTTCGGTTTCGTGGCTGGATGATATTGCGAAGTTGACTCACTTAGTCGAACAAGGAGGCAGCCGCAGGGGCGCGCAGATGATCATGCTGGCTGATTGGCATCCAGATATCATTGAATTCATTATTTCAAAAATGCAAAACCCTAGAATTCTACGATTCTTAATTGAAAATACAAACGATGAAACAATTAAAAAACATGCTAAAGATAAGCTAAAGTTCACACCATTGACTCTTCAGGAAACGGCGATGTACCAAGGAATTGTCAATTATAAAAACATCCCTGGATTAGGCGGTTTCAGTGATTCCATAATTGCTGAGGCAGAAGAAAAGCTTTCAACGGGCGGTAATTTTACAGTTCATAATTCTGAATTCTTAACGGGTGCAAACATCTCTGTTTGTTTAACAAAAGAATTTATGGAAGCTGTTGAAAACAATAGTGAATATGAACTACGTTTCCCATATGTTGAGCACTATAATGAAGAGGAAATGAAATTCTACAACGAAGAATGGCATAAAGTTGGAGATGTTCGTGAGTGGGAAAAGCTCGGTTATAAAGTGCGTGTTTATAAAAAGATCAAAGCAAAAGAGCTATGGAATCTAATAAACATCTGCGCAACCTACTCTGCTGAACCAGGAATATTCTTTATTGATAACGCAAACGACATGACAAATGCGAAAGCATATGGTCAGCAAGTAGTAGCGACAAACCCGTGTGGTGAACAACCTCTCGCACCGTTTTCAGTATGTAACCTTGCAGCAGTTAATCTTGCTGAAATGGCTGATAAGGAAACAAGAACAGTTGACTTTGAAAAATTAAAGAGTACCGTAGCTGTTGGTGTCCGCATGCAGGACAACGTCATCAATGCTACTCCATATTTCTTGGAAGAAAATAAAAAGCAAGCTCTAGGTGAACGTCGTGTTGGTCTTGGAGTTATGGGTTTACATGATCTACTTATCTACTGTGAAACAGAGTATGGTTCACCAGAAGGTAACAAACTAGTTGATGAGGTTTTTGAAACAATAGCAACTACTGCATATAAAACATCAGTTGAATTGGCGAAAGAAAAAGGAAGCTTCCCATTCTTAAACGGTGAAACATATGAAGAAACAAATCGTTTACGACATGCTTTCATTGAAACTGGGTATATGAAAAAAATGCCTGAAGACATCCGCGTTTCTATTTTAGAAAGCGGAATTAGAAATTCTCATTTGCTGACTGTTGCTCCTACAGGATCAACTGGAACAATGGTTGGTGTTTCAACCGGATTAGAGCCTTATTTCTCATTCTCCTACTTCCGAAGCGGACGTCTAGGCAAATTTATTGAAGTAAATGCAGATATTGTTCAAGAATATCTTGAGACGCATCCTGAAGCAAATCCAAACAATTTGCCAAAATGGTTTGTTACAGCAATGGAGCTTGCTCCTGAAGCCCATGCTGATGTTCAATGCGTCATCCAGCGCTGGATTGACAGTTCTATCAGTAAAACAGTTAACGCGCCAAAAGGCTACAGTGTAGAACAAGTTGAAAAGGTATATGAGCGTCTCTACCGCGGCGGTGCAAAAGGCGGTACTGTCTATGTAGACGGTTCACGTGATTCTCAAGTACTTACACTGAAAGCAGAAGAGAACACTAATGAGCAGTTATCCATGTTTGATGAAAAACCAAAGCAGCATGTCGTTCTAGTTGATACGATCAGTGATCTTCGTTCAACTGACGTGACTATTGGATCTGAAGTTGGCAACACATGCCCAGTCTGCCGAAAAGGAAAAGTAAAAGAAATTGGCGGCTGTAATACTTGTACAAATTGTAATGCCCAATTAAAATGTGGATTATAGAACATTTCGGAGCGAATGGATGGTAATTTCCATTCGTTCTTTTTATTTAGACAGCATATAGAGCATATTGATCCTCTAATTCACACTCGAAACAAAGTTATTTTAGAATAACTTTTGTAACGCAACTGTAATCTGGCTGTGACCTCGCTGTTACTCTTTCCTTGTATAGTATGAGTATCAAATCACTCCAAGGGGGACTAACAAATGTTGAAGAATCTTATCGCAGCTTTAGTAATTACAGCTACAATAACAACTTCTTTGTTTGCCACTGCGGGTGATAAAGCAGAAGCGGCATATTATCATACAAAAGCAATTTCGGTAGCAAAAGCCAATCTCGGCGTTCCATATCGATATGGCGGCATTACACCAAGAGGCTTCGACTGTTCTGGTCTAGTTAAATATTCGTTCGGACAAGCAGGTAAAGTATTGCCAAGAACAGCGGCTGACATGTATTACACAAAAGGGTACCGCGTTAGTTCATTACAAGTTGGGGACCTAATGTTCTTTGCACCAACAAAAGCAAGCAGACCAGATCACGTTGCGATTTATATTGGAGCAGGGAAAATGGTTATGGCATCATCATCTAAAGGTGTAATCATTACCTATACAAGCAACAGCTATTGGAAGCCAAGATACATTGGAGCAAAACGAATCTAATTAAACACAAAAGAACATCGTCCAAGGCGATGTTCTTTTTTAGCTCTTAAATGTCAATCCATTTTCCTTTAATTCAGACCTAAGTTTAGGAATAGATGATGGCCCCATTCCATGAAAGTGCAAAATTTCTTTTTCACTATATTTTGATAACGTCTGTAACGAAGTTATCCCATTGTTTTCCAAAGCTCGCCTTGCTGGAGCTGAGAGCAATGAAAGAAATCCACTTTCAGGTTTACGTTCTTGCTCACAAGTCGGGCAGGTTGGACAATCGCTGCTTTTATAATATTTGTGTCCTTGGCTGCAAGTCCGTAAATTCTTTTCCGAAGCTGCCATATAAAAATCTCCTTTCTTTTAAAACTTTTCTACACCCTTCACAAAAAATTTTTTCTTTGTCCGTCGTACTATTTTGCTAACAAGCCGATTAAAAATGTAACAATGACTTCATCTTGGGAGTGGCTGCCATGAAAATAGACGGCGTTTTTTCTGGGGGAGGAATGAAAGGCTTTGCACTTGTAGGAGCCTGCGAAGAAATTGAAAGCAGAGGAATACAGTTTGTCAGGGTTGCAGGGACCAGTGCAGGATCAATCGTGGCAGCACTAATTGCTGCCGGCTACACAAGCAAAGAAATTTATCAAATGATAGATGAGCTGGATATATCAAAAATGCTTGATGCCCGCAAAACATTCATTCCAATACCATTTATTAAATGGCTATCTGTTTATTGGAAGCTCGGTCTTTATAAAGGGAAAAAGTTTGAAAACTGGATGAAAAATAAGCTGGAAGCTAAGGGAATAAGTACCTTTTCCGATTTACCTCCCCAATCTTTAAGAGTAATTGCTTCGGACTTATCAAATGGTCAAATGGTCGTTTTGCCAGATGATTTAGTAAAATACGGAATCGACCCTGGTTCCTTTCAAGTCGCAAAAGCAATTAGAATGAGCTGCAGCATTCCATATTTTTTTGAACCTGTTAAAATGCGTTCGAACATTTTAGTGGATGGTGGGGTCCTAAGTAATTTCCCGATGTGGCTGTTTGATAAGGAAAATATTCAAAAAGTAAGGCCTGTCCTGGGAATCAAGCTAAGTCCAGATGAATACGAACATAAAAAACACAAAATAAACAATGGCATTCAATTAATGGGAGCCTTGTTCGAGACCATGAAGGATGCCCATGATGCAAGGTACATTTCCAAAAAACATGCAAAAAATATCATCTTTATTCCAACTGATGGATTTTTCTCATTGGAGTTCCATTTAACAGATGAGAAGAAACAAAAACTGTTTGAGTTAGGAAAAGAGCAGGCTAATCAGTTTTTGAAGACATGGTGTTATTAAAAAATCGAGCATCTAAAAAGATGCTCGATTTTTCTTTTTATTCTTTTTCCCATCAATGACAGTGAGATGAGCAGGAGATTTCTTTTTCGTCTTGCTGCTTTTCTTTAATGAGGTTAAAGTCCCATGGGCAGAGCCTTTAACAGAGGCATCTCCACCCTTCTGCTGCAATCGTTTCTTCGATTGTTTTGCTGCTTTAAGAAATGCCCTCTGCTCTCTTTTCTGGGGGCTCGAATTTGAAAATTTCCGCACAACGAAATATATGATTAAACCGATCAATGCGATGACAGCTATTCTCTGAATGAAACCGGCAGGATTAGCTGTAAAAGAGCCATAAATACCCAATAAAGCAAGAATGATAAGACCGCCAACAACAAACACGGATGTCCGATTTTTCAAGAAAGCCACCTCCCTAAGAGCATCATAAGCATTTTTTTAACCTTTTAAACCCGTTAAATCAAAGATTAAACAATTTCTTCCTTTTCAAAAGAGATCTCAGATTCCTTTTCTCTTCTTAACAATTCATTAAAGGAAAGGATTGCCACTTCCACCTGATCATCATTTGGTTCTTTAGTCGTTAAAAGCTGTAACCAAAGTCCCGGCAGACCTAGGTATTTCAGTACTGGAATATCTCTGAGTTTGTTGGTAATTTGCAAGACTTCAAACGCAATACCTAATACAACTGGTATTAAAAGAAGTCGGTCGACAATGCGTAACCAAAGCGGCGATGTTGGTACAAGTAAATAGACAAAAACGCCGACAATGACTGTAAATAGGATGAAACTGCTGCCACATCGATAATGAAGTCGTGAGTGTGACTGAACATTTTCAATTGTCAATTCGACCCCAGCTTCGAAGGTATTAATTACTTTATGCTCAGCCCCATGATATTGAAACACCCTTTTAATAAGAGGAGTAAGTGAAACAAAATAAATATAGGAAAGGAGCAGTAGAAGCTTAAACAACCCTTCTACTAATACTTGAGCAACATCTGATGGGAAGATGGGTTTCGTTAGTTCTGCTAAGAAAACCGGAATTAGAGTGAAAGCGAATTTACCAAATAAAAATGAAATGACTCCTATCACAGCAACTCCAAGATACATCGTTAATTTGGAGACTTCTTTTTCTTTTATTTTCGCATCTTCTTTTGGGTCTAAATCAAATCTTTCCGTGGAAAAGTTTAAGTGTTTGGAGCCATTCGCACTTGCCTCAATTATGGCAATAATCCCTCTAATAAACGGTATTTTTTTCAAAAATGAAAAATAAGGGTTGCTTTTTCGGGGCAAATGGAAATATTCTACAGAATGATCTTTTCTGCGAACCGCGGTCACATAATGATGTTTTCCGCCAAACATGACTCCTTCTACAACGGCTTGACCGCCATATACGGGTTTTTGAGTATGGGACATAAGTGAACACCAACCTATTACAAAAGTTGCACAATAGCAGAAATGATAAATCTGTATGTACTTAAATGTATTCTACTAGAAAAATGAAAAAACCTCTAGGAATGACATAATTTTTCCATCTAAATTTAGTAATTTTTTTTTTGCATGCAAGGGAATGAAACCCTAGGGACATAATAAGGTGGAATTTATTCAAGTGCATACATGTTTTGTAAAAAAAGCTTTTGTTTGAAAGTTAAAATTGGAGGTTTATGGTAATGGCTAATATACTTAAGACAGATGATTATCCAAAACCAATGTCTTTTCCTGTAATGGTCTTTTGGACTGGTTTATTTGGTGGTATTTTTTGGGGGTTTATTGGATATCTCGCGAATTATTTAAGTTTTACGGAAATTAATCCTAATGTAATCCTAGAGCCTTGGGCTTTTGGGGATTGGAAGACACAATGGCAGGGAACGATAATTTCCATTTTATTACTAGGAATTATTTCAGTCGTGGCAGCATTTATATACTATTTCGTTTTAAGGAAACTGAAAGGATTCTGGTTTGGCATCGTTTACGGGCTTATTTTGTACCTATTGGTATTCTTTGTCCTAAATCCTCTTTTTCCTGGGATAAAACCATTTTTTGATTTAAGCAGAGATACCATTATTACGTCTATTTGTATTTATATCGTATATGGAATCTTTATTGGATATTCGATTAATTATGAGTACCAAAATAATATAGCACAAGAGAATGAGGCATCATCTTAATTTGTAATTAGTCGGATTCCGCTGGTTGTGATAAAATATTTGTGTCTTCGTTTGGATTTGAAAAGGAGAGTGGGAACGATGGAGAAATTAGAAAAATTACGATCAAGCTTTGGTGCATATGGGATTGATGGAATCTTAATTACAAGCTCGTATAATCGCCGGTACATATCAAATTTCACAGGTTCTGCAGGGGTTGTTTTAATCAGTGCAAATAAAGCTCTTTTTATCACTGATTTTCGCTATATTGAGCAGGCTTCGAAACAATGCGACGGTTTTGAAATTATTAAGTTTTCTGGTTCCATTCCTGAGGAAGTGGCCCAGCAAGCAAAAAATTTAGGCATTCAAAAGCTTGGAATTGAAGAGGATTATTTAACTTACTCTTCCTTTAAAGTATATGACAAAGAAGTTGAAGCTGAACTTGTTCCGGTTTCAGGGGTAGTGGAAAAATTACGCTTGATTAAGGCCGATGCAGAGATTAAGATATTAAAGGAAGCAGCGGATATTGCTGATGCTGCATTTAAACATATTTTAGATTTTATTCGTCCAGGGAAAACTGAACTGGAAGTATCGAATGAGTTAGAATTCTTTATGAGAAAAGCTGGAGCAACTTCATCTTCTTTTGATACCATTGTTGCGTCTGGACATCGCTCTGCACTTCCGCATGGTGTAGCAAGTGACAAAGTAATCGAAAAAGGTGACATGGTAACACTTGATTACGGTGCGTATTACAAGGGATATGTTTCCGATATCACAAGAACAGTTGCTGTTGGTGAGCCTGATGCAAAGCTGAAGGAAATTTATAATATCGTTCTTGAGTCCCAATTACGTGGTATGGATGGTATTAAACCTGGGATTACTGGAAAGCAAGCAGATGCTTTAACGAGAGACTACATCACCGAAAAAGGTTATGGAGAATATTTCGGGCATTCAACAGGTCATGGAATTGGTTTAGAGGTCCATGAAGGTCCTGGTCTATCCAGCAAATCTGATCTCGTTTTAGAACCAGGAATGGTCGTTACTTGTGAACCTGGTATATACATTCCAGGTCTTGGCGGGGTTCGGATTGAAGATGATACCTTAATTACCAAGGATCATAACGAAGCACTTACTCATTCAACGAAAGATCTAATTATTTTGTAACGAACATAGGAGGATTTAAACATGATTTCTGTTAACGATTTTCGTACAGGATTAACTATTGAAGTAGATGGCGGCCTTTGGCGCGTCATTGATTTCCAACACGTGAAGCCAGGGAAGGGAGCGGCGTTTGTTCGTTCCAAACTGCGTAACCTTCGCAATGGAGCTATTCAAGAAAAAACATTCCGTGCGGGTGAAAAGGTTGAAAAAGCACAAATCGATAACCGCAAAATGCAATATCTTTATGCAAGCGGTGACCAACATGTGTTTATGGATATGGATTCCTACGAACAAGTGGAACTCCCTGCTAATAACATTGAATATGAATTAAAGTTTTTAAAGGAAAATATGGAAATTCATATTATGATGTTTAATCATGAAACTCTCGGTGTAGAATTGCCAAACACTGTTGAACTAGAAGTAACGGAAACAGAACCAGGAATTAAAGGTGACACTGCTTCCGGCGGTACGAAGCCTGCAACACTAGAAACTGGTTTAACTGTTCAAGTACCTTTCTTCGTTAACCAAGGCGATCGATTAATTATCAATACAGCAGAAGCTTCATACGTATCAAGAGCATAATAAAAGAGAAAAAAAGCTTTAGACCGCAAAAACGGTTCTAAGGCTTTTTTATTTTTAACAAATTCTCCAAAGTTTCTCCTAAGTTTCTGCACACTTTTTATTTAGATTAAGAGTGTAATCAACCTAAAGGAGAAGATAAAAATGAACATGACGCATTATATGGGAATATTAGCAGACAATCAGCCCTGGAATTTAATCATTTTTATGGCGATTCCAGTCATCTGTGCCGAAACCATAGCGATTACAGAATTAGGTATCCTTTTTACCCGAAATTTAAATGGGGGCTTAAGAAAAGTTAATAAGATAGTAAGTATTATAGCTGGTTTTTATTTCACAGGAATTTTCGTTTACTTAATGAAGACAGCGTACATTCCATTAACCGTAAATGGAGAATGGAAAGGCTGGATTGATGTAATAGGGGTGACCTTTTACTTGCTTGGAATTGTACCATTATTAGGGATGGCCCTCTTAGATTTGGGGCTTATTTACAAAAACAAAACCGCAGAGGAAAAGTTGAAAATTCATGCCTTTTTCGTTGGGATGTTCTTAGTGGTTGCCCACGTGGCCATGATTTTTGGGATGGTCGATCCTTCAATTGGAACTGTAAGTCATGATGGTCATGACATGATGAATATGTAGATTGAAATCGCTGAAGATACCGAAAAGGGATTTTCAGCGTTTTACATTTAATTATCTTTAAAACTTCACGAAATAGTAAGAATTAATAACAATTCAGCCATTTTCTATTTGCTAAAATGAATTTGAAAAAATAAATGAAAGGGAAGGGGGTATACAGAACATGAAACGAATAACATCTCTTTTATTTCTAGCCATTGTAATGGCTATCATCGCGGCTGGCTGTAGTTCAAAAATAGAAGATCTAACGCTTAATAAAAAACATAAGCCGCTCCCTGATTATGTGTTAAATTCTTCAGAGAAAATTCAAGAGACCTATATAATGGCAGCAAGCTATCCAGAGGTGGTAGCGCAAGTTCCTTGCTATTGCGGCTGTGTGAGCGATGGACATAAGAGCAATCTAGATTGCTTTGTTGGACAAATGGGTGGAGAAAATGCCGTGGAAGAATGGGATTCACATGGTATAGCATGAGACACATGTGTCAATATCGCCCGGGAGGCGGTAGAAATGCATCTTGACGGAAAAAGTCCAAGTAAAATATATGATTTAATCACAAGAAAATACGAAGATTTTGGGGAGCCAACTCCAACACCGGAACCAAAGTAAAGGAGTAACCCATGAAAAAAATATTAATCGGAAGTTACATTTTGATTATTATTGGAATTACTTTTTGTATCGAGAATAGCGATCTTTTTAATGCCAAGAACTCTAAGTCAATCGCTGCGGGGGAAAAAGTATACAATAAAAACTGTCTTATATGTCATGGTAAAACCGGAAAAGGTGAAGGTTCAAAAGCTGGGACAGCAATAAACAATCAACATTTTTTAAGTTCTGTATCTGATAAAGATCTTTATAATTATGTTAAATTCGGCAGAGAAGCGACTGCGATGAGGGCTTTTGGATCAGGGGTATCGGAAAAGGATTTGAAAAATCTTGTTGCATTCATGAGGGAATGGCACACCGAGGAGATTAAATTTGATACTCCAAAAACGGTTTCTGGTAATCCGGAAAAAGGCAAAGAAAAATATAATCTGTATTGTTTAACTTGTCATGGAGAAACTGGTTCAGGGAAGCAAAGAATGGGAACTGCATTGTCAAATCCAATGTATTTGAGGTATACAACCGATAAGCAAATTTGGATTGATATTGCCTACGGCCGTGAAGAAACACGAATGGGTCCCTCTTTAAAGAGTCTTGACGGTGCAAGACAGCTTAAAGAAAAAGATATTTCTGATATTGTTTCCTATATTCGATCTTGGGAGAAAAAATGATGAAAGTGTAACCTTAAATCTACTTGGTAGATTTAAGGTTTTTTTCTTTTTTTTTCAAATGTGTCTAATTTGTGGTTGTTTTTTGACGAAAACGCAACGTTTTTTGTCCTTTAACAAAATGTTCAAGAGTGGTTCAACAAAGAGGATTCACTAACGATTATATTTGTTTCAAAGAGGACTATAGTAAAAATTACTCAGCTTTTCAAAGGTCAAGGAGGATTAATATGCTTAAAAAGAGGTTGTTGGCATTTTTAGTAATTGGAGCATTTTTTACAAACTTTATCATTCCAAAGGCTAGTGCCGAAACAGTGTTTCAAGCCGAAAAATTTCCTTTTAAGGAAATGCAGATACAAGTAATGCCAGAATTTGATTACCCAGAGGATTGGGGATCCCGAGATATTCCTTCATTACTAGTAGGCCAGTACGGCACGATTACAAACAAAAGCGGCCAAGATTATGATGGGAAAATTGAAATACCAGTTCCCGCTATGGAAAAAGGTTTCGAAGCCTATTTGGTTGCAGAATTTCCAGAAGAAAATAAGCCAGAGGTCCAGCGGCCCTATGATGTTGATAAAGAAAATGGGCTTATCACCTGGAATCCAGCGAAGCCGATAAAGAGTAACGAAACATATAAATTTGTTATCGAATATTATTCCAAGTCTGTTGACGTAAAGGACAACAAAAGCTTTACATACGAACTTCAAAAAAATGCTGATATAGAGCTGTTGGATGTTATCTTTTATGCTCCCATGAATGCAAAAGATATCAAGCTTGAACCGAAGCCGCAAAATAATTCAAAAAGTGAATATGGAGAAGAACTATATTACTACCAATATAAAAATGTAAAAGCAGCTGATAGTTTAATATACTCCTTCACATATAAAAAAGGTGGGACAGAATCAACGATGGAAGTGATAAACAAGCAGCAGCCCCCAAATGATGAAAACCATTCAGGTGTTATTGGAACAGCGACAGATCAAGTTAAAAAAGGCGGAAGCGATAATTCTAATCAGCCAATTATCGGAGTCGGAGGAGCATCAATTATTGGGATTGCAATTATAATTGCCGGTGCCTTTGTTTTCTTAGGACTAAAAGGGAACTTACAAAGACCAACAAAGATAACCAAACATAATAAACAACAACCGAAAAAACCAACAAATGGAAAAAATGAGCATAAAACTGCAAATGAAGAAGAGAAAAAAGAACTTCGTAAAAAGCTTTTAACCGGAAAGATTGATCAGGAAATGTACGAAGAAGAAATGAAAAAATTAATTTAATGAGGTGAGAAGGATGAAAAAGAACACACTTGTAATGCTCGGCGGCTTTATTATTGCAGGAGCCATTGTTTTTCTATTAATGGCAGCTACCCCAGGTTCAAGTGGAATCGAATTGACCATGAAAGAGCTTCTTGCAACCCAAGATCAACATAAAGACGATTTTGTTACGGTAGAAGGGCTATTAATTGAGGACTCTATTAAATGGAATCCTGACAAAATTGAATTGAATTTTGATGTAAAGGACAACGACGGTAATATCATGCACGTGATTCACAAAGGGCCAAAACCGGATAACTTCTCAGAGGGAGTCATCACCATTCTTCAAGGTGCTCCAACAAAGAAAGACACATTCGTCGCAGAAACGGTCAAAACGAGATGCCCTTCTAAATATGAAGGAAAAGATATGAAGAACTATGATCCAGAAACACATAAGGATAAGCTAAATCAACCACCGAAAGAAAAATAACAGGCAAACATAAGAAGGTGACGAAATGTATTTATTTGCAAACGCAACAATTTATATAGGATTAGCTGTTTCCATATATTCACTGCTTATTATTACTTTGGGAATTAGTACGAAAAATCAGAGGCTGGTTAACAGTGGTAAAGGCGGAATGATAGCATTATTTGTTTGTGCTTTAATGGCGATGCTTTCCCTTTTCTACCTTTTAGCAACATCACAATTCCAATATGAATATGTAACTGATTATACGAGCAGTGAGCTTCCAATCATCTATAAACTGACTGCGCTTTGGGCAGGTAATGCTGGCTCTCTGTTACTGTGGACATTCTTCCTTACCCTTTACTCCATTATGATTGCTTTTTCAAGGAAAATGAAGAGTAACCCGATGGTTCCATACATCTCAGCTATTCTTTTAGCAAATGCGGTTTTCTTCTTCTTTATCCTAGGATTTGTCGCAAAACCATTCGTTCTGTTAGATACAATTCCGATTGAGGGTAAAGGCTTAAACCCTATGCTTCAAAATCCTGGAATGATCATCCATCCAGTTACTCTCTACCTTGGTTATGTGGGTCTTGCTGTACCCTTTGCGTTTGCTATGTCTGCGTTAATTCTCAAAAACGTTGATGATTTCTGGATTAAAATGACTAGGCGCTGGACGATTATTGCTTGGTTATTTTTAAGTCTCGGAAATATTTTTGGTGGTCAATGGGCATATGTTGAGCTCGGCTGGGGCGGATATTGGGCATGGGATCCGGTTGAAAATGCTTCGTTTATGCCATGGCTGACAGCTACTGCATTTCTGCACTCCGTCATGATTCAAGAACGAAAAAACATGTTGAAAATATGGAATATTAGCTTAATCATCGTTTCTTATGCTCTTACATTATTTGGAACTTTCCTCGTCCGCAGTGGTGTTCTGACATCTGTCCATGCTTTTGCCAATTCGAATTTAGGATTATATTTCTTAATATTTATGGGCGTTGCTGTAATTCTTGCATTATACGTTTTAATGAGCCGTTACAACATGTTGAAGCGCAGTGCCGGTGAATTCCAATCCTTTGTTTCAAAAGAAAGCAGTTTCTTAATAAATAATCTATTGCTAGTAGGAGCAGCCTTTGCTGTTTTCTGGGGAACGATTTTCCCGCTGGTATCAGAAGCGGTTCGCGGTACGAAAGTAACTGTCGGACTTCCATTTTTTAATAAAGTAGAAGCACCAATCCTTTTATCGATGATGTTTGTTATGGCCGTTTGTCCAATGCTTGCTTGGCAAAGATCAACAATAAAAAATCTAAGGAAAAATTTCTTAATACCTTCTATTCTTGCCGTAGCCGGCATGGTACTAATGATTGTACTTGGTATTCAAAAAGCATGGGCTGTTATTGGCTATGGAGTTATTATTCTACTATTAATCACTCACTTCCTAGAGTTTTATCGAGGAGTTAAAGCAAGAAGGAAGATGACAAAAGAAGCGCCAATTACGGCTTTATTCCGTTTAATGATTCGTAATCGCCGCAGATATGGGGGATATATCGTCCATCTTGGAATTGCCTTTATTACAATGGGGATTATCGGTTCACAAAACTATGATTTAGAAACAATGAAAACAGTCGCGTTAGGCCAATCGATTGAATTAAAGGATTACCGAATTAATTACGATCGCCTTGATCAGAAAAAAGAAGGCATAAACGATATCGTTTATGCAGACGTGACTGTATTTAGAGATGGAAAAAAACTTGGTACTTTCCAGCCGGAAAAAGTTTTTTATGGAAACTGGGAACAGCCATCATCAGAAGTAGCCATAATTTCATCGATTAAAGAAGATTTATATATTGTATTGAGTGCTTGGGAAGATGATGGCAAGGCAACGTTCGTTGTTAAGGTTAATCCAATGATGAATTGGTTATGGTTTGGTTCCATTATGATAGTAATTGGTGCTCTATTCGCCGTATGGAACGGAAAATATGGCAATGTCACTCCAAGATACACTGGAATTCGCAAAGAGGTGTCTTAATATGAAAAATAAAATTTATCTAGGGCTCCTAATTATAGCATTTATTTTTCAAGGATCATTTTTTCGTGTAGAAGCAAAAGAGTTTGACTATAAATCAGCTGAATTTAAAGCAGTAGCCTCTCAATTCGCCTGTACTTGCGGATGCGGTCAAGATCATTATGAATGTGATCCCAATACCTGCAATCTAACTACTGAATTTAAAAAGGATTTAGTCGGCATGATGAAAAAAGGCTGGGATAAAGATAAAATCCGTGAGTACTATGTCAATATTTATGGAGAAGAAATCTTAACTGCTCCGGAGAAAAGCGGTTTTAGCTTAACTGCCTGGGCTATTCCTTTTGCGGTATTGGGCGTTGCAGCGATAGCATTATATTTTATCATTCGTAAATGGGTGAAGAGAAAAGGAAAAGTAGAACTAATCACTGATTTTCTGAACACGGAAGATGAAGTTGAAGGAGAAATTCTTTCTTCCATGATCGATGAAGAACGCAAAAAGTATCTTTAGGATGTGAATATAATGCACGATATCTCAATTATTTCGATGATCTTTACGGCCTTATTAGCGCTTACTTGCCTGTTTTTAATATTATCACCTTATTTTATGTGGGATACATATTTAAACGTCGGTGGAAAAGGTCAAGATTTAGTTTCCACAAAGGAAGCACTGCTAACGACCTTGAATGAATTAGAGTTTGAATACAAAATGGATAAAATCTCACAGGCTGATTATAAAAATTTAAAGAAACAATATGAAGCAGAAGTAGCAGGAATTATGAAAGAAGAAGAACTTACAATCGCAGCACAAATTGATAAAGATTTAATGGCTGAAGTGGAAAAAGAAATTGAGGCTCAAATGAAAAACTATCAAGAGAAAAAGGGGGAAGGAAAGTGATAAAAAAAATCACCATTCTCCTCCTTGGACTAGTGCTGCTTATTCCAATAAACGGTTTAGCAGGATCTGAATCAAAAGTTTCCATTGATATGCATTACATTGTTGTCAGCCCAGCTGAAGATGGGTCAACAAATATGATGAATATGGTAAATTACACGAATACATCATCTGAAGAATATAAAGGTGACGGTTCAGATGAGGCCGTTTTAAAGGTAACTCTGCCTAAAGGAGCAAAAGACCTAAATTTTTTAGATCATAAAATTGCCTTTAAACAGGTAGAAGAGGGCTTTATTACGACAACTCCTGTCCAAGCCAATCAAACACAGGTGCTCCCTTACAGCTATCGAATGGAAAAAAGCAAGGAGATTTCACTAACGGTAGATTATCAAGTTCAAATGATGCAAATTCTTGTTCCTGAAGGAATGGGAAGCATTGAAACAAAAGGCGTCCAAGCTACAAGTCAAGGACGATTTAAATTCGATGATCAAAACTATTTTGGCTATAGCATTGAAGGTCTTAAGGCAGGTCAAAGCTTCTCGCTAGTATATAACAAAGATGTACAGCCTGCAGCGGATGAGACAAAACAAGCTCAAACAACAAGTGACAGTTCAAAAAATAGTGCCGTAACTCACACAGCACCGGCTTTTCATAATCCAGGTCATCTTAGAATGTGGGCACAATCGCCATTACACCGCTTTAATCCACATGTTTTCTTAATTATTTTAGGAGCCATCATCATCGCCGGAATCTCCTATTTTGCCTATTTCAAAAGAAAGGCGAGATTGGAGGAGGAAAGACTTGACGCAGATAAGGAAGAAAAAGCTTTCAAACTATTAATGGCTAAACAGAAGGCCATTATGGATAAAATTATTGAACTCGAAGAGACCTTTGGGGATGGAATGCTTTCAGAGGGTGAATATCATGCCAAGCTGGACGCGTATAAACAGCATTTAGTTCAAGTGAAATTAAATTTACGTCATTTCATAGAGTAGCGCTGGCAGGGGGAGGAACTCGAATGATAGATATAAAGAATCTGACGAAGCAAGCTGATAATAAGCTAATCTTACGTGGTGTAGACCTCCAGGTAAAAGAAGGGGAAACGGTAGCCATCCTTGGACCAAATGGTGCTGGTAAAAGTACCTTACTAAAGGTGCTGGCAACTCTAATTAAACCGACATCAGGTATTGTCAGAATAAATGGTTTAGATCTTAAAAAGAACCATATTGAAATAAAAAGGTTAATTGGATATTTACCCCATTCCAGTTTGCTATATGATCATTACTCTCCATTAGAAAATCTTGTATTCTTCGGAAATGTATATGGGATGAAGGATGTAGAACAAAGAGCGATGAAACTTGTGAAGGACGTTGGGCTATCCTTTTTCTTAAATGAACCGGTTAAGAATTTTTCTCGGGGAATGATCCAAAGAATTGCCATTGCAAGGGCAATTGTCCATGACCCTGAGGTTCTCCTTTTGGATGAGCCCCATACCGGTTTGGATCAAGGCGCTATATCAATCTTAAATAATGTTATTCATTCGATGAAAGAAAATGGTGCGACCACATTAATGGTAACTCACGATTTCAAACAGGCATCTGAAATTTGTGACCGAATTATCATTGTGAAGAACGGAAAAATTGTCGATGATTTTAAAATCAAGAATCGTAATTTAGACCTTGTTTCAGAAAAATATGAAATGCAGGTGGAGGGAGTTTCATGAATTTATTTCGAACAGCTCTCCTTCTTGCCAAAAAGGATTTATATTCAGAACTTAAAACAAAACAAATTTTAGTTACCCAAATTATCTTTGCAGGACTTGTTATTGTTGTATTCAGTTTTGCTTTTGATCCTGCTAATAACACAACTAAAGCAGTTATTCCAGGGGTTATCTGGGTCATTATTGTGTTTGCAGGAATATTAGGACTAAATCGGTCATTTATAGCTGAGCAGCGAAATGATACCATGCAGGGTTTATTAGTTGCTCCAATGGAGGCTGCGAGTATTTATATTGGGAAATTCCTCGCAAATTTCTCCATGATTCTTGTAGTCGAACTTGTTGCTATTCCGTTTTTATTCTTATTATTTGATTTTAAGTTTTTTGGCAGCCTTCCGTATTTTATTTTAGTCGTTTTCTTAGGGAGTTTTGGATTTATCGCCATTGGTACTTTTTTAGCAGCTCTCGCTGCCAATTCAAAAAGCAGTGAAATGCTGCTGCCGTTATTGTTATTTCCCATAACAACTCCTATCTTAATTGGTGTTGTTCAGGCAACGAAAATTATTTTAACCAATATGGAAAAACTCCCTAGTGCAATAGCATGGATTCAATTGGTTTCTGCTTACGATGTGATTTTCTTTGTAGTTTGTTTCTTATTAATCGATTATGTGCTGGAGGTTTAAGTGATGAGTATAAATCTCGAACGAGAAAAAGCGGTGCTTTCTGAGTCCCGCCTGACTGACACTAGAGGAGTATATCTATCGAAAGTTTTGTTTGGCGCATCCGTTATTTCTATGCTGGTTTCCCTTTATTTTATCTTTATTTTTGCAGCCGAAGAAACAACCATGCGTGCTGCACAAAAAATCTTTTATTTCCATGTGAGTTCTGCATGGCTTGCATTTCTAGCCTTTTTTGTAACCTTTGTGTTTAGTATTTTGTTTTTAATCAAACGGAAAAGAATATTTGATACCTATGCCTATGTTTCTGCAGAAATCGGTGTAGTCTTTACCATCATCGTATTAACAACAGGGCCGATCTGGGCTAGGTCCGCCTGGAATACTTGGTGGGTATGGGAACCACGGTTGATTACGACGTTAATTCTTTTCTTTATATACGTTGCCTATATTATGATTCGTCAAATGGATGGTGTTTGGGATAAGAAAGCTCGTCTTGCTTCGGTTTTTGGCATCATTGGGTTTGCGGACGTTCCGATTGTGTTTTTCGCGATTCGCTGGTGGCAGACAAAATTCCATCCAATTGTGTTTGGTGAAGGCCCGTCGCAAAAGGGCGGCGGTATTGAGGATACGATGTTAGTCGCACTGCTTGTTACCATCACGGCTTTTACGATTCTTTATTCTTATCTTCTTCATAAAGGTGTTTCATTTGAAAATATGAAAATTAAAGTGGATCAGTATAAAGAAAAATTAAGAGAAACATTAGATAAATAGGAGGAATGAAGCATGAATTATGAATATATGTTAGGTGCGTATTCCGTTGCTTGGGTGGTCATTTTTAGTTATATGTTTATCATTGGAAAAAGGCATGACAAACTTAAGAAGGAAATCGAATTCTTAAAGCAGCTTGATAAATAAATGTTGAACTGCGTCAGGAGGAAGTCCGATGAACAAGCAAGTTAGCAAATTGCTCGTAATGATTCTTATTGTAGGGATGTTTGGCTTTTTTGGTTATAGTTTAGTAACGAAGGGCAAACATACAGATGTGGGAGATAAGGCTTATAATTTCAAACTGCCCAATTTGGACGGCAGCAAAACGAAACTTACAGATTATAAGGGCGAAGTGGTTATATTGAATTATTTTGCCAGCTGGTGTGCACCTTGTAAGGAAGAATTCCCAGAGCTGGCGGCCTTTCAAAAAGATTATAGTAATAAGTATCCGTTAATCATGATAAACCGCGGAGAAACGATGGATAGAATCAATAAGGTTACCAAAAAAAATCAAGAGGGAATGACCTATTTATTTGATTATAATGCCAAAGTTTCCAAATTATATAATGTTACGGGGCAGCCTGAAACATTTGTTATTGATAAACAGGGAATTATTAGAGAACATTATAACGGTCCGGTAACCGAAATGCAGTTATATAATTGGGTTAAGAAATATGACAAATAAACAAATAATAGAAAAGGATTGAGCCATTTAGCCATGGCTCAATCCTTTGTGCGCTTGGCAGCGCT
>NZ_JBITPF010000090.1:0-43053 GCF_050468025.1 Neobacillus sp. NRS-1170
AGTTTAGTGTTGACAAACCAGACCTTGAACCTTCAAAGGTTGAGGAACTGGCTAAATCACATTACCGAACAACAGTTAAATTTCTAGGTGACGTTTGTGAGCAAACTCCAGACAGTCGTCGATGGAAAAACACAATCATTGCTGACGGAACAGCTAAACAAGCTTTTACACGAGGAGGAAAACTAATATGAAAAACAAAGTTGAAATCAAAGACGACATGTAAACAGAGCTGGGATCATAAAAAGGAGCTGCCTCAAGTAATTTGAGATAGCTCTTTTTTAACGTTCGTATAATTCGTCAACTTTACAGTTTAGCAATTCAGCAAGTTTATAAGCTTTGTCTAATGGAGGATAAGATCTTCCAGCAATCCAATTAGACAGTTGAGTTGGAGTGACACCGACCTCTTTTGCAATGTATTTCTTCAGATAACCACTTTGTTCTATGAGTTCGTTCAACCTACTTTTCATTATTAACACCTCGATTAAATATTCTCTTTCATATGGACAAATCCTCTCAAAATTTAATTTTGATTACACTCAAAAAATATTTAAAGGACAACTTCTAACAGACAAGTTCCAACAAATAGACTTTATAAAGTACCACATTGAACACCAACTCTCCAGCTTGTTCTGGAATGTACCAGATTAAGTCACAGCAAGGGAAGGACATCTTATTTTGAAATTCTCTTATCCCACAAGTCTTTCCAGAGGAAAGAACAAGGAGTGTGGCTTTTGTTGAAAGGAGGAAGCTAATGATTTTCGAGATTGTCACTACAACAATTTTTGGTGGTCTTGCTCTCAAGGCTCATTTATCAAAAACAGGAGGGACGAACGACTCACAGAAATTGAACAAAATATTCTCTCTTGCTGGTCTGAATGTAAAAGATGGAAAGCAGACCATTACAACACAGCTGCTCAAGAGGAAGGTTCAGGACGGTTACACGGAATACAAATACCGAATACCACTTGGACGTTCATTTGACGATTACAAAACAAAATTCAGAGCTATTGAAGATGGACTCAACAACAAGCGTCAACGAATTAAGTTCAAAGACCTCAAGGAACTAAAATTTGATAAGACACTAATGAACCAATTTAAGGAGCTTCACAAGAAGAAGCTGTCAGCTCGGAAGGAAGTCGAACTATCTTTTGACGGACTTCTTATTGTCCGTGTGTACAACGAACCACTTCCAAAAGAATTTCCGTTTGAGGTTGGTTCTGGTTGGAAAGTTGTTGCTGGTCAAACTCGTGAGAAGAACACACAAGCATTTCTCGACTTTGAAAAATTCCCTCATTTGGCTCTAGGTGGATCAACTCGATACGGAAAGAGTAATTTCCTCAATGCAATCATTGTGAGCTTACTTGAGACTAATCCAGAACACGTTCGTTTTCACTTAATTGACTTGAAGGGCGGAGTGGAACTTTGTGACTATGAGAGATTAAACCAGACTGTTTCCATTGCTTACGAACCAGAAGAAGCTCTTGAAGTTCTCAAGGAAGCTTATGGACAAATGAGGGAGGTTCAACGACAACTCAAGAAACTTGGAAAGAAGAAGGTTCAAGACGCTGGAATAAAGACCAGACATTTCATTGTCGTTGACGAGGTTGGGGAGTTAAATCCTGAGGAAGCTGTAGGAAAAGAAGACTGGAAGCTCAAAGAAGAATGTCAAATGTACATGTCCAAAATTGCACGTCTTGGAGCAGGCTTAGGTTTCCGTCAGATACTAGCAACCCAATATCCAACAGGTGACGTTATTCCTCGTCAATGTAAGCAGAACTCGGACGCTAAAATTTGTTTTCGTGTTCAGAATGGAACAGCTTCAAGAGTTGTACTTGACAGTGACGGTGCGGAACAGCTCCCACAAATAAAAGGGAGAGCAATATTCCAGACAGCTGACAAACGAACTATCATTCAGACTCCAGTCATTACCTCTGAACAAATGACAAGAGTTACCTCTCTACACGACAGCGGAACAAGTAAGAGAAAGGAAGTGTTAGTTGGTGAAAACAAACAAACCACTCAACAAGAGACAAGAACAAATTCTGCTTTCATTAGCAAAACTCGATTTTCTTAACCGTGAGCAACTTCAGAAGCTTCATAGACTTGGTAAGGTTCGCAATGCAAATAAAGTGTTAGCAGAGCTTTATCCTTATCTCTGCAAGTATCGTGAGGAATACTCAACCATTTATTACTTGAACCGACTCGGTAGGGACGTTGTTAATTGTGACAAGGTTCGGAAGAAGGGAAACAAGGTCAACCATGTACTTGCTCGAAATGATTTTTACCTTTTCGCTGGTTGTCCGTCAAATTGGGAGAATGAAATGATAATTGGAGACAGTGTTGGTTATTGTGTTTGTGACTCTTTGTTTAGTTCTAAAGGGAAACATTACGCTTTAGAAGTTGACCTTCAACAGAGCTTGAGCGAGAACAAACTGAAAGCTCAAAAATATCAAGGTCTATTTGAACGGAAAGTATTTGAGAAGCAATATGGTTATTTTCCAACAGTCATTTGGCTCACTCACTCGGAACTCCGTCGAAGGCAACTGAAGGAAATTTCAAAAGGTTTTCCAAGTCTGGTATACACGCTTAGTGACATTAAATAAAGGGAGTTGGTCAGCATGAGAAAGCAAACAATCAAATTCAATGAGTTTGTTTCTGGAGAGTATAAGGTGAAAGAAAAGTCTCGTAAACAGAGAATTGTCCGAAACACTTTGAGAGTCGGTTCTTCTGCAATTCTTCCTCTCGTGACTGGAGGAGCTGTTGGCACTCTTGGTCTAGTCCTTACAACTGGTCAAGTGTTGGCATGTGGAACTTCAACAACTGGAACTCAAGCTGTAACTGTTGGAGCTTCAGCTGTTGTTGGAGAAACAGCTACAAGAACACTTGCTCATGCTCTTGACCCACTAATTGATATTCTCGTTGCTATTTCGCTTCCAGTTGCTTCAGTGGTCATGGTTGGAGGTTGTTTCTTCTTTATGCTTGGTAACAGTGAGAAAGCTTGGAGCATGATTCAGAACGCTGGTTTGGGTTATGTCCTTATTCAACTGTCTCCACTGTTCATTAAAATGCTTGAGCAAGTTGGAAAAGCAATGTAATGAAGAAAAAAGAAAACGACCAGTCCAAAATGGAAAGGTCGTCTTTTCGTTATCTCTTTCGTAACCTCGTAACTGGGCTGTAAAGAGCGTGTTGGTTTTTAATTGTCTCGTCGTCCATTTGGATATATTTCCTCGTTGTCGATATTTCAGAATGACCTACTATTCTTTGAAGCGTAAACACGTCTCCTCCGTTCAAGATATAATTTCGGCAAAACATATGTCTGAACACGTGAGGAGACACTCTTTTCTCGATACCAGCTTTCTTACCATACATTCGGAGTCGCTTTCTGAATGAATTAGGATTGTATTTGGTTCCGCAGTTGGAAAGGAAGACAAATTCATTATCAAAATAGGTCTTGTTTTCTGTCAATAATTCCATGAGTAAACGGACTACTTGGTTCGATAAAGGTAAGATTCTTGGTTTGCGGTTTTTGTTCTTTACAGCTGGTAGAATAATGGACTTTGTTTTGAAATCAATCTCTTTGGTCTCAAGGTCACATACTTCAGAGATTCTCATTCCAGTATCTAACATGAGGAACATAATCACATGGTCACGAAATTGAGCGTACTCCGAAACGTCTGGTATTGATAGGATTCTTTCAATCTCGTCGTCGGTAAGCGGTTCATTGTTATCGTCGTCTACTCTCATGAGCTGAATGTTTTCAACAGGATTCTTATTGATTATTTGCTCTTTGTATAACGCATTAAAGAAAGCTTTGAGAAACCTTATTCTAACGTTAACAGTGAAAGGAGATAGACCATAGACCTGTTTCTTTTCGTTGAAATGGTCTTCTTTTAAATAGACGATATATTCACGAATAATACCAGTTGTAATGTCTTCAACGTTGGTCAGCTCTGGATATTCGCTCGATAACCAATCACGAAACCAATTCATGATAATTCCATACTCATTAAATGTCCGTTCCCTAACTCCTAATGACTTCTTCAATGCAAGGAAATGTTCAAATGCTTGGTTAATGGTATAAGTCAATAATGAAGGTTCTTGGACGACAGCTTTTCCTCTTTTCTTGATAATTGGCTTTCCTTTTCGAGTTTCAGACATAATAAAAATCCCTCTCGTTATTATCTGATACGGATAATGAACGAAAGGGGCTTACAGTCTAGTCTGTTTTCTTGGTTGAAACTGTTGGACTCGACTATGGTCAAAACCTTGATTTAATGCAGTTACGTCCCAAAGAGGATTCGAACCTCCGACCTACAGTTTAGGAAACTGTTGCTCTATCCTGCTGAGCTATTGGGACACTTAAATGACACTTAAATTGGGAACGTTATTTATTATAAATAGTAAATTGCAAAAGGTCAATAATTAAATCGCCTTATTGCATTGGTAAGTCTTTTACTGCCTTTGATTTCTCTCCGGCCTTTTCACGGAATATCAGCCAAACGATTAGACTAAGTGAGATCAGTAACCCCTCCAAAGAAAGAATATAGAAAGGATATGGACCTAAAACGTCTAATAAACTGGCACCATCGGGTTTATGGCTTAAGAACATATAGTTTCCGCCTGTCAGTTTATTAATCAGCATTATAATCGGCATTAATATATTCAAGAAAACAAACAGCTTCACAACAGACCAAATAGTCGGGCGGTATCCCTTTGCCCAAGTGAAATACAAAGGAACCCAAATCTCCATTAAATGAGTATAAAAGAAATGAAAAAAACGAAAATGCGGGAAATCGTAATTTAATAATGGGGTGAAAATTGCCTGGGTGGCACCTAATAATGCCGTAAATAATAAAATCTCATAGATTAATTTTTTTCGAGTCAGCAATAAAATGACCGTTAGGATCATGCTGATGCTGCATAATTCCAATGGGAATGCATGACTTACATCCCAGCTTCCATTCACAGCCATCCAAATATGATAGGTTACTTCTATTGTAATTAATGAAACAGCAATTCCAATTTCAACCCCGCGCCATTTCTCATCCTTCAGTTTATATCTGTAGAGAAAAATTAAAATTGCACCTAGAAATAAGATGCTCATAATAACAAAGTGACTAACTGAAAACATATCAAAATCATAATTTTTATTACTTCGGCCAAACCACTCCATAATTTCACCACCCTTTTTTTCGATTATTATATAAAATTATATGCATCATATCTTCTTTAATAATTCTATACAAACTAAAATATCCCTTTTAATTGGAAGATAATCGCCAAGTGCCTGCTCCACGCAGAATATGATATAATAGTTTGTCGAAGATACTCGAAAGATTAAAACAGTGGAGGTCATTATGGCTGGTTATACGCCGATGATACAGCAATACTTAACCGTTAAGGCAGATTATCAAGATGCCTTTTTATTTTTTCGCTTAGGCGATTTTTATGAAATGTTTTTTGAGGATGCAATTAAAGCATCACAAGAATTAGAGATAACCTTAACAAGCCGCGAAGGTGGTTCAGAAGACAGGATCCCGATGTGCGGTGTTCCCTACCATTCAGCCCCTGGATATATCGAGCAGCTCGTATCAAAAGGGTACAAAGTAGCGATTTGTGAGCAAATGGAAGACGCCAAACTAACAAAAGGCATGGTAAAGCGTGAAGTGGTACAATTGATCACTCCAGGAACGCTCATGGAAGGCAAAGGCTTATCAGATAAAGAGAATAACTATATTGCATCCGTTACATCCTTTGATGACCAAACTTACGGATTTGCCTATAACGATATTTCCACAGGTGAAAGCAGAGTAACCTTGTTATCCAATAACTTTGATGAAGTTTTGAATGAATTGGCCGTATTAGGTGCAAAGGAAGTGGTCGTTGCCAGTAATTTTGATGGCGACCTGCAAAAGAAAATGCGTGAACGCGATGTCCTTGCGATATCGTTTGAAGATAATAGTTCAGTAGATTTAAATTTTGCTCAATTGCTTGAAGGGTTAAATCAGGACAAGCTCAAGCAAACAGTGGCTCGACTGTTTAACTATTTATACCGTTCGCAAAAAAGAAGCCTTGATCATCTCCAGCCGGTAACAACCTATCAAATACATCAATTTATGAAAATTGATTATTTCTCAAAACGGAACCTGGAATTAACGGAAACGATTCGCTCAAAAGGGAAAAAAGGCTCGCTGTTATGGCTGCTGGATGAAACAATGACCGCAATGGGCGGCCGGATGTTAAAGCACTGGATTGATCGTCCATTGATTGTCCAAGACGAGATTGAATACCGCCATAAATTAGTGGAAGTCCTAATGAACCATTATTTTGAGCGTCAGGAACTTCGTGAAAAATTAAAAGAAGTGTACGATTTAGAACGTTTAGCAGGCCGTGTTGCGTTTGGAAATGTGAACGCGCGCGACTTGGTTCAATTAAAACGTTCCTTAATTCAGGTACCTTTTTTAAAACAAATCTTAAACAGCATGCAGAATGAAGAAGTGAATAAAATCGCCGGTCTTCTGGACCCTTGTGAAGAAGTGACCGATTTATTGGAACAGGCAATTGTAGAGAACCCGCCGCTTTCCTTAAAAGAAGGAAATATGATTCGTGACGGCTACAATGGCCAGTTAGATCAGTATCGCGATGCCAGCCGGAACGGGAAAACATGGATTGCTCAGCTTGAGCGTGAGGAGCGCGAGAAAACCGGGATCAAATCGTTGAAGGTAGGGTATAACCGGGTATTTGGCTATTATATTGAAGTGACCCGTGCCAACCTTCATCTCTTAACGGAAGGTCAGTATGAGCGTAAACAAACCCTAACAAATGCGGAACGTTTTATTACGCCTGAATTAAAGGAAAAAGAAGCATTAATTTTACAAGCGGAAGAAAAATGCGGTGAACTCGAGTATGAGTTATTCACGGAAATTCGTGAAATCGTGAAAGAACAAATTCCACGCCTGCAAGCACTGGCGAAAACCGTCAGCGAGCTCGATGTACTCCAGTGCTTCGCCCAAGTGAGTGAAGAGCGCCGCTATGTGAAACCGCAATTTTCAACTGAGCGCCGTGTGGTAATTAAAGATGGTCGTCACCCGGTTGTTGAGAAGGTATTAAACGCCCAGGAATATGTTCCAAATGATTGCTTTATGGACAGCGACCGGGAAGTTCTGTTGATCACGGGGCCAAACATGTCCGGTAAGAGCACGTATATGCGCCAGATTGCTTTGACGGCTATTTTAGCGCAAATCGGATGTTATGTTCCGGCTGATGAAGCGGTACTGCCGATTTTTGACCAAGTGTTTACCCGAATTGGGGCTGCCGATGATTTGATTTCAGGCCAAAGTACCTTTATGGTCGAAATGTTGGAAGCGAAAAATGCGATTGCTAATGCGACGCAAAACAGCTTAATTTTATTTGATGAGATTGGACGCGGAACATCGACGTATGACGGGATGGCCCTTGCACAGGCTATCATTGAATATATTCATAACCGGATTGGGGCGAAGACACTGTTTTCAACCCACTATCATGAATTGACCGTATTGGAAGAAGAACTATTGAAGTTAAAAAACATCCACGTCAGTGCAATTGAGCACAATGGCAAGGTTGTTTTCCTTCATAAAATAAAGGAAGGCCCTGCTGATAAAAGTTACGGAATTCATGTCGCTCAGCTGGCAGAATTGCCTGCTGAATTAATTGAACGGGCCAATGAAATTTTAACAGCACTTGAACAGCCTGATGAGGTTCAGAGCGTTCCAGCAATTGTGGAAGCTAAAGTGGTAGAAAAGCCTGCGCAGTTATCCTTTTTCGATGAACCTCAGGAACCAAAAAGGCCAGAACTATCTTCTAAGGAGAAAAAGGTTTTGGATAAAATTAAAGAATTGGATTTATTAGATGTAACACCGCTTCAAGCGATTAACATGTTGTATGAGCTCCAGAAAAAGCTAAAGTAGGAGGCGAGCGCGGATGGGCAAGATTATCCAGTTAGATGACGCCTTATCAAACAAAATAGCGGCAGGGGAGGTAGTTGAACGTCCTGCCTCTGTCGTGAAGGAATTAGTGGAAAATGCCATTGATGCCGGCAGTACGGTCATCGAAATTGAGGTAGAAGAAGCAGGGCTCGCGAAGATTCGCATTACTGATAATGGGAACGGGATTGAAGAGGATGATGTGCTGATTGCTTTTCAGCGGCATGCCACTTCCAAAATCAAAAATGAAAATGATTTATTCCGGATTCGCACTCTTGGATTTCGCGGCGAAGCCCTGCCAAGTATCGCTTCTGTTTCCAGGCTTGAAATGAAGACCTCGACCGGTGAGGGTGCTGGAAATCTGGTCGTCATTGAAGGCGGCAAGGTAGAAACCTTTGAAAAAGCATCCAGCAGACGCGGCACGGATATTATGATTACCGATTTATTTTTCAATACGCCTGCCCGTTTGAAGTATATGAAAACCATTCACACAGAGCTTGGAAATATCACGGATGTGGTGAACCGGCTGGCTCTATCGCATCCGGAGGTAGCATTTCGCCTGATTCATAATGAGCGGAAGCTGCTGCAGACAAACGGTAACGGCGATGTGCGTCAGGTGTTAGCAGCGATTTACGGAATGAGTATTGCCAAGCAGCTCGTGCCCATTTCCGGTCAGTCGCTTGATTATAAAATTACTGGATTTGCCTCAATGCCAGAAGTGACAAGAGCATCGAGAAACTATATTTCAACCATGATCAATGGCCGGTTTATTAAAAACTATCCATTGGCAAAAGCGATTCAGGAAGGGTATCATACCTTGCTTCCTATTGGCCGGTTCCCGATTGTTCTTCTGAATATCGAAATGGATCCCTTGCTGGTGGATGTGAATGTTCATCCATCGAAAATGGAAGTCCGCATCAGTAAGGAAGCAGAATTGAATGAACTCGTAACTTCTATTATTAGAGAGGCTTTCAAATCGAAGGTATTGATTCCGACTTCCTATACGCCTGTGAAAAAAGAAATGCCAAAATCGGAACAAACTTCGTTGGTTTTGGATGAGGGTACCCCGCTATCGAATACATCATTTGTGAAGAAGGATCCGTTCGTTTATAAAGCGCCTGAAGTAACGGTTGAACGACCTTATTCTTTCGAACAAAAAGAACCGATTCCTGAACCAAAAACCTGGGAGTCAATTAATCCTTTTGGTAATCTACCTGCGGATACGTATGAGGATGTGGATGATTCTAGTTCTGGAACGATTGAAACAAGGATGGAATCACGAGTTGAGCCACAAATTGAGCCCGAGCCTGTTGAAGACGAAAGCAGGGTCCCTCGGTTGTATCCAATCGGACAAATGCATGGAACATATATTTTTGCGCAGAATGAAAACGGGCTGTATATCGTCGATCAGCATGCTGCTCAGGAACGCCTTAAATACGAATACTTCCGCGAAAAAGTAGGGCAGGTACAGTCCGAGCTCCAGGAAATGCTCGTCCCATTAACGTTTGAATATTCAACAGACGAATACCTGAAGATAAATGAATACTCAAGTGAGCTTGAAAAGGTTGGTGTTTTTCTTGAGGGGTTTGGCATGAATAGCTTCATTGTCCGCTCCCACCCGCAATGGTTTCCTAAGGGAGAAGAAAAACAAATCATTGAAGAGATGATTGAACAGTTACTTTTGATGAAAAAAGTGGATATTAAGAAGCTTCGTGAGGAAGCGGCCATTATGATGAGCTGTAAAGCATCAATTAAAGCAAACCGCCATTTACGCAACGATGAGATCCAAGCGCTGCTGGATGATTTACGAAAAGCATCTGATCCGTTTACATGTCCGCATGGAAGACCGATAATTGTTCATTACTCGGTTTATGAAATGGAGAAGATGTTTAAACGGGTAATGTAAATAATGGCTATCTACACTGAAACACAGTAAAGGCACGTAGGGATGAGCTACGTGCCTTTGCTGTGTTGCGGAATTAATCGTTCATTTACCGGTGGAGCCATTTATTTAATGAATGGGGCAATGAATCTATGTTTCATTTACCGGGTAAGCCAGTTTTTGAAGGATTGGGTAAATGAAATGCTGTTTCATTTACCGAGCAAGGAAGTTTTGAAATAAAGCGGGCAATGAAATCCCCTTTCATTTACCGCAAAAGCCTTCATCTGAATCAATCGGGTAATGAACTGTCATTCATATAAAAAAACCGACCTTTTTGCATTTAAAAGGTCGGTTTTTAAAGTTCGTTCAATTATTTGGCTAAAGAGATTCCATTAACGATTCGAGTCAAAGCCTCATTAATTGATATAGCTGGACGGCCAAGAAGTTTTTCGAAATCATTGCTCTCGATTTCTAATGCTCCATCGCGAATCCCTTTTTGGATGCCAACTAGGAATGGAATAAGGAAATCTGGTAAGCCAGCACCTTTCATAATATCGGCATAAGTGGCGTCATCCACCTGTTGAACAGGGATTTCTTTCCCTAAAACAGTGCTAAGGGCAGATACCAGTTCTTCCTGTGACACGGGCTTGCCAGAAAGCTCATAAATGGTATTTTCGTGGCCATCCCCAGCCAATACCGCTGCAGCCGCCTCTGCATAATCCTGCTGAAGTGCCCAGCCAACTTTGCCGGAACCTGCAGATGTCACCCATGGAGCTCCTGCCAAAACACCTTGAATGCTTGGAATTTCATTCTCCAAGTACCAGTTATTGCGTAAGAAGGAGAAAGGAATACCTGTTTTCAAAATCGCTGCTTCAGTCGCAACGTGTGGCGGGGCAAGGAACATCGTGGTTTCACTTGCATTTGCCAGACTAGTATAAGCAATGAATTTTACCCCAGCACGTTCTGCCGCCGCAACTGCATCCGTGTGCTGACGAATTCTAGTTTCATTGTCCCCATCCGCAGAAATAAGTAATAAGCGGTCAATACCTGCAAAAGCTGAATCTAATGTTTCTGGACGATCAAAATCTCCTTGTCGAACTTCGACCCCACGGGCCTGTAACTCAGCTGCTTTCTCAGGATTGCGAACACTTACAGCTAAATGACTCGCTGGTACAGTTTTTAAAAGCGTTTCTACAACCTTTGTTCCCAATTTACCTGTTGCACCTGTAACTAGCATTTTCATAGTCTTTTCCTCCAATGTATGTTTTATTATAAATAAATTGTAATTAAAATGATTACCTGTAACTATAATTGTTACATTTAGCGTACCTGTCAATAAATAAATTTGTTTTCTATTATCAATTGTTGGGTAAAAGTGCTCTACTTGCCCGAAAAGCGTTAGAGGAAGCGAATTGGGTAACGTAGAGAGGGTCTACGTGTCTGAAAAGGTTCCGAGAAAGCAAATTGGGTAACGTAGAAAGGTTCTACGTGCCCCAAAACTACTCGAGAATGGCAACTGGGTAACATAAACTAAAAACGCTGATTATGTAAAAATTTGTTGTTTTCTATCAATAAATAACCAGTAATTAAAGGTGTAAAATTACACTAGTCGTTGTATAATGTTGGTAAGAGGAGGGGGGATAGTCCTTGATCGCATTTAGCCTATTAAGTGCATTTTTACCCATCGTTATCATTATTTTTGTTATCGTTTATGCCGTGAAAAATAAAGAAAAGGGGGAAGAAGCAGTGATACGCCATCTTTATACGTATTTAGTCTTATTTGCTACTCTTATGATGGTCATTGGCGGTGGAATATCGATCTTTATGGCGGCAGCCGATTTAATCAGTCCGCCAAGTTATTACCAGAGCTATGAAGATTTTAAACAGATTAGGGAAGATAATAAAGTGAAGGACGAGAAGGTTTTAACTGAAAAAGAGCTTCGTTCAAGGTACGAACAAACAGTAAAAGATGAAAAAAATCGGGTTAAGGAAAGTGCAAAAAATCAAATCATTAAAAGCCTTGGATTCATCGTTATTCCCCTTCCAATATTCTTATATTTCAATCAGATGAGAAAACGCCAGAGCGAATAAGTAAAACAAGCTGTCGTAACCAATACGACAGCTTGTTCCCATTATTTAACTGCTGCTTGCAGTTTATTTATATACGGTATAGCTTTTCCAGTTCCGATTGCTACCGATTCAAGAGGATTCTCCGCAAGTTGAACAGGAACAACTATTTCTTTACTTAACCATTCTTCCATACCATTCAATAACGCACCGCCGCCGGTAAGAATTACACCGCGGTCAACGATGTCACCGCTTAGTTCAGCTGGGCAGTCCTCCAGTGTGGCACGGATGGCTTCTAAAATATGCAATAATGGTTCCTTTAATGCATTTCGAATTTCATAGGATGAAAGTTTGATAGTTTTTGGTAATCCAGAAACAAGGTCTCGTCCACGAACCTCCATGAAAAGCTCATCGTGATCAATCAAGGCATAACCAATTTCCATCTTAATTTTTTCTGCACTTCTTTCACCAATTAACACATTGTATTCTTTACGTACATATTGAATAATATCCTCATCAAGGCGGTCACCGCCAACTTTAATGGAATGACAAGATACTACGCCGCCAAAGGAAATAATCGCAACTTCAGTATTTCCGCCGCCGATATCCACCACGACATTGGCAACCGGTTCATCAATAGGCATGCCAGCGCCAATTGCGGCAGCAACTGGCTCTTCAATTAAGGTGATCTTTTTAGCGCCTGCATTTTTGACCGCATCATGAATGGCCCTTCTCTCAACGCTAGTAGAACCAGAAGGGATGCAAACGACAACATTGGGCTTACGTAGAGCAAAACCAAGCTTTTTGGAAGCCTTTCGCAATATATTCTTTAACATTTCGGTGGTAATGTCGAAATCGGCAATAACACCATCTCTTAATGGACGAATTGTGACAAATTTCTCTGGAGTCTTTCCGACCATTTCATAGGCTTCCGTGCCTACGGCAACAATATTTTTTGTCGTCGTATCAACCACGACTACAGATGGCTCATTAAGCGCAATCCCTTTATTTTTACTATAAACCAATATATTTGCAGTTCCTAAATCAATACCAATATCATAGTTTGATAAATTTGATAGCATTTTATTCACCTAATTTCCTAGATTTTAAATCCTATTTAAACTCACATGCCAAATTGCGAGCTTTTTTTACAAAATAATCTACGCTTAAGCCTAACATGAATTTGGGGGTGAAAAGCGTTTTGTAAAAGAACCGTTATCGATTTGTAAATTTGGACGAAAAATTCATCAGATTGTAATCAAACTGAAAAAAATAAATTCATTCGACCAAGAACGCATAGAAAAGAAATTTTTTGTATATACTTATTTGATGTTCAACTGCTTTTCATAATTGTGTTACGATGAAGTGGTGGAAGTAAACGAATGAATTCCTTCCATTTAAAAAAGGTATAAGGCAGTGTGAAAATATTGGATTCAAAACAAAAATTATTAGTCATCATCGGACCAACTGCAGTAGGAAAGACCAAGCTGAGTATTGAGATGGCCAAACAGTATAATGGTGAAATTATCAGCGGTGATTCGATGCAGATCTATCGTGGCATGAATATTGGAACGGCTAAAATAACTCAAGATGAAATGGAGGGAATTCCCCACCATTTGATTGATATTAAGGAGCCTGACGAAAATTTTTCCGTTGCTGAATTCCAATCGCTTGTAAGGGCAAAGATAGAAGAGATTGCCAAAATGGGAAAACTCCCAATAATTGCTGGTGGGACTGGGCTGTATATTCAATCTGTCATTTATGATTATCAATTTTCCGATGTATCTGGTGATGAAACATTTCGGCTGCAGTTAGAACAACGAGCAAAAGAAATTGGCAATGAGGCACTTTATAAAGAATTATGTGAAGTGGATCCAGAAAGTGCCGCCCAAATCCATCCCAATAATGTCAGAAGAGTTATCCGCGCCTTGGAAATTTACCATCTTACGGGTAAGACGATGCAAGAATTTCAAAGGACCCAGGAGCCGGATCTATTGTATGATACCGCACTCGTTGGCCTGACAATGGAAAGAGAGAAGCTTTATGAGCGGATAAATGACCGCGTTGATTTAATGGTGGAACAAGGACTTTTAGATGAAGTTAAAAGCCTGTATCAACAAGGCCTTCGGGATTGTCAATCCATTCAGGCCATTGGCTACAAAGAGATTTATGAATACCTGGATGGGAAAGTTTCCCTTGATGATGCGGTTGAAACCTTAAAGCAAAATTCCAGGCGATATGCCAAAAGGCAATTAACTTGGTTTCGCAACAAAATGGATGTAAAATGGTTTGATATGACAGATGTGAACAATTTCACGAAAAAAATAACGGAAATTTCACATTATGTTGAAGGAAAGCTTCAAGTAAAATCGAATACATATTAGTAGAGATAAAAGAGGAGGATATACAAATGAAAACCACAATTAACATTCAGGATCAATTTTTAAACCAGTGCCGTAAAGATAACACACACGTTACGGTATTCCTATTGAACGGATTCCAATTACGAGGCTGCATTAAGGGCTTTGATAACTTTACAGTTCTTTTTGAGTCAGAGGGGAAACAGCAATTAGTATTTAAGCATGCTATTTCAACGTTTGCACCTCAGCGTAATGTGCAGCTTGATCTGGATAATCAATAATCTATTTCGTAAATTTGAGCCCATATTGGAAGGGCTCTTTTTTATTTTTCAACTTTATTTAATGAAATGCCAATGCTTTGAATACACATTAAAATGAAGGATTATGTATTCCTTTTTTATTAAAAGAAAAATTTTTAGTGAAAAATTTGCTAACAAAAACCCTACCATACGTATACTGTCTGCAGAATGAGAGGTGAAAGCTTTGGACCAACGTATGCGAATGAAAAGCAACGGCCAAATAAAAGTTGTTCTCAATTCTCAAAAAAGAGAAACCGTAACGAAAGAATTACCTGACTTTCAAGTTGTTCCAAAGGTCATTCCCCCAGAGCATACGGCCTTAAAAGAAATTGAAGAAGAGCTGGGCGCTTTGGTTGGTATGGAAGAAATGAAACGAATGATAAAGGAAATTTATGCCTGGATTTATGTAAACAAGAAACGCGAGGAAATGGGTTTAAAGGCCAGAAAACAAGCATTGCACATGATGTTTAAAGGGAATCCCGGAACAGGAAAAACAACCGTTGCCAGGTTAATAGGCAAACTGTTTCAAAAAATGAGTGTTTTGTCAAAGGGTCATTTAATTGAGGCGGAACGTGCGGATCTCGTTGGTGAATATATCGGACATACCGCCCAAAAAACACGCGATTTGATTAAAAAGGCTCAAGGCGGCATTTTATTTATTGACGAGGCTTATTCGCTAGGCCGCGGCGGGGAAAAGGATTTTGGCAAAGAGGCCATTGATACACTTGTCAAGCATATGGAGGATAAACAGCATGAGTTTATTCTCATCCTTGCGGGATATTCGCAAGAAATGGACTATTTTCTAACGTTAAATCCCGGTCTCCATTCACGGTTCCCATTGGTCATTGATTTTCCGGATTATAATATTGAGCAGCTGATGGAAATTGCGGGCAGGATGATTGTGGAAAGAGAATACACTTTTAGTCATGAGGCTGAAAAAAAGTTAAAAGACCATTTAATCTGGGTAAAGGCAGTTTTAAGTCCGAGCAGTTTTTCAAATGGCCGATATGTCCGCAATATTATTGAAAAATCGATTCGTGCTCAGGCGATGAGGCTTTTAATGCTGAATAGCTACGACAGGCATGAATTGATGACATTACGTAGCAATGATTTGGTGTTTGAAGAAGATTAAAAAAATCGACGGTCAGACACCGTCGATTTTTTTAATGCGCTCCCAGCCTCCGTATTGGCAGTTTCCAATCGAAGGTGTAGGAAAGAACGCGCAATACAGTTACCAGGATAAATAGTGTATATAATTCCCATGAGCTTGAAGCAATTTTAAGTCCAATAATCACGCCTGCTAGAATCGCCCAAACCGCATAAATCTCTGATCTTAGGACAATTGGTTTTCGACCGGCTAATAAGTCACGAATAATTCCGCCACCGATTCCTGTTAGCACCGCAGCGACAATAACGGCACTTAGCGGATGATTCATATTTGACGCGTATATCGCACCTTGAATGGCAAAGGCGGATAAGCCGATAGCATCAAACAGGTTCCCCCATTTTTGCCAATGCTTAAGGAGATTAGCTGGAAATAAGAACACCGCTGTAATAGATAATAAGGCAATTTGAAAAAATAAGCCCTGCTCCCATAATGCCGAAACGGGTACACCGATCAAAAGGTTTCGAATGGCCCCGCCGCCAAAGGCTGTTACAATTCCTAATATATAAACTCCTAAAATATCATATTCCTCTTCCATTGCCACAATTGCGCCGCTGACCGCAAAGGCAATCGTGCCAATCATACTTAATACTTCCCATGTCATTGTTTCATTTTCCCCTTGTTGTCTTCATAATTATTTCTAACAAATAATAAAATTTTACCACGGAAAAAGAAAAATACAACAAATATTTTTAATAAGGTTGGTATAGGGAAAAATAGAGATTAAAAAGTTTTTTTGTTATGATGAGAGGTAGAACTTTTTGTGAAGGGAAGGATGTTTATTGGAACAAAAAGATACGAAAGAAAAAGCCATTCTGGTCGGCTGTCAAACAATGGCTGATGATGATTTACGTTTTCAATATTCGATGGAAGAGTTAGCATCATTAACAGAAACAGCTCAGGGTGAAGTATTAATGTCTGTTGTGCAAAAAAGAGATCGTCTTCACTCGGCAACCTATATCGGCAAGGGAAAAGTGGAAGAGATTGTCGGTTTAGTGGAAGAGCTAGAAGCAGATATAGTGATATTCAATGACGAGTTATCCCCGAGTCAAAAGCGGAATCTCGGCTCTGAAATAAATGCCAGAATTATCGACCGGACGCAGCTTATATTAGACATTTTTGCTCAACGAGCACGATCCAAAGAAGGAAAACTACAGGTGGAGCTTGCACAGCTTCAATACATACTTCCCCGTTTAGCAGGACAGGGAACCGCGTTATCAAGGCTTGGGGCAGGTATCGGAACTAGAGGACCAGGGGAAACCAAATTAGAATCCGACCGCCGGCACATCCGCCGCCGAATCGATGATATTAAAACGCAGCTCGCTGTCATCGTCCAGCACCGGGACCGATATCGGGAACGGAGAAAGAAAAACAAGGCATTTCAAGTAGCGATTGTCGGCTACACCAATGCTGGAAAATCAACGTTGTTTAATCGTCTGTCTGAAGCGGAGTCGTATGAGGAAAATCAACTATTTGCCACTCTTGATCCAATGACCCGAAAATTAATTTTACCAAGTGGTTTTTTAGCCTTAATTACCGATACGGTTGGATTTATTCAGGATTTGCCTACAGCGCTAATTGCTGCTTTTCGCTCGACACTTGAAGAAGTAAGAGAAGCGGATTTGCTTCTTCATGTTGTGGATATGTCGAATCAGGATTATTTTCATCACGAAAAAACGGTTAATAAGCTGCTCGAGGAACTAGATGTAAAAGATATCCCGCAATTAACGGTATACAATAAAAAAGATATTCAGCATCCGGATTTTGTTCCGACTGCCGACACACCGACGGCTTTTATTAGTGCATTTAATAAAGAAGACCGCCTTGCCCTAAAAGTGAAAATGGAAAAGAACGTCATAGAAATGATGGATGCTTATGAGGTGAAGGTTCCTTCAACAGAAGGAAAGCTTCTTTCACAACTAAAAAATGAGACGATTCTAAAAGAGTTGTCCTTTGATGAAGAAGACCAGTTGTATCGATGCAAGGGCTATACATTAAAAGACCATCAAATAACAGGACAGTTACAGAAATATAAAATGTAGATAGGAGTTACACCATGTTTCAACAGTTAACAAATGGGGAAAAGCTTCAACCGCTTGTCCAAAAAGTGGAACAGCAAATCGCTGGGGTACACAAAAAAATCGACGAAAGAGCGGAAACCAATCAATTTCGCGTTCTAAAAAGCTATCAAAAACACAGGGTAAGTGACTCGCATTTTATCCCGTCAACCGGATATGGGTACGATGATATTGGCAGAGATACTTTGGAATCCATTTACGCGGATGTGTTTGGCGGTGAAGCAGGTCTTGTCCGTCCGCAAATCATTTCCGGAACCCATGCGATATCGATTGCGTTATTTGGAGTCCTTCGCCCTGGTGATGAACTTCTATATATCACAGGTAAACCATATGATACGCTTGAAGAAATCGTAGGGATTCGCGGAAATGGTGTCGGTTCCTTAAAGGAATTTGGCATTTCATATGATAGTGTTTCCTTGACCAATGAAGGCGGGATTGATTGGGATGAAGTGGCCAAGAAAATCAAACCGAACACTAAAATGATTGGGATTCAACGCTCCAAAGGCTATGCGACAAGGCCGTCATACACAGTGGCTGAGATAGGTGAGATGATTTCGTTTGTAAAGGAAGTCAAACAGGACGTCGTGGTGTTTGTTGATAATTGTTACGGCGAATTTGTTGAAGAGTTGGAACCTTGCCATGTTGGGGCAGATCTGATGGCCGGTTCTCTAATTAAAAATCCTGGCGGCGGCATCGTGAAAACGGGAGGATACATTGTTGGCAGGAAGAAGTGGGTCGAGGCATGCTCCTATCGGATGACATCCCCTGGGATTGGAGCAGAAGCAGGGGCTTCTCTTTATAGTCTGCAGGAAATGTACCAGGGGTTCTTTCTGGCCCCTCACGTTGTGGCTCAAGCACTAAAGGGAGCCGTTTTTACAGCTGCCACGCTTGAAAAATTGGGAATGAATTCATCGCCGAAGTGGGATGCGAGCCGGACAGATTTAATTCAATCAGTCCAATTTGATGATCGCGATAAAATGGTCGCATTTTGCCAGGCTATTCAATTTGCCTCCCCGATTAATTCATACGTTACCGCACATCCAAGCTATATGCCTGGGTATGAAGATGATGTGATTATGGCTGCGGGAACCTTCATCCAAGGGGCAAGCATTGAACTGACAGCAGACGGCCCGATCAGACCGCCGTATGTAGCCTATGTTCAGGGCGGTTTAACCTATGCCCATGTAAAAATGGCCGTATGTTTAGCTATTGATCAATTAATCGAAAAAGGATTAATTGAACTAAAGTAGGAAAATATACAGGAAGGACAGACTTTACATGCCGTCCTTTTTACATAAAAAATCCATGTTAGATTTTCTTACATAAGATTGACATATTATCTGACGTCAAATATAATAACAATATGATAGAAAGTAAGGGAGGAGAAATTTGGTGAGTGGAAAGGAAATTCGCCGTTCCATGCCGCTGTTTCCCATCGGAACTGTCATGCAGCTAACAGAGCTGACTGCAAGACAAATCCGTTATTATGAAGAACACCAATTGATTTCTCCAGCAAGAACTGAGGGGAACAGACGGCTATTTAGCTTAAATGATATTGATAGGCTTTTAGAAGTGAAAGATTTAATTGATCAAGGGGTCAATATGGCAGGAATCAAACAGCTTTTCTTGGTCAAACAAGAACAAGCCAATGTTCTTGAGCAGCATGCCGAAAAGGCAAAGCGTGAGTTAACAGATGATCAATTAAGAAAATTGCTGCGAAACGAATTGATTCATTCAAATAGATTAAATCGTTCCTCACTTCGTCAAGGTGATATGTCACGCTTTTTCCATTAAAATTTTTTATGAAAATTTAGGGGGATTGAAAAATGCCAAAGTATTCAAGAGAAGATATTCAACGTCTTGCAAAAGAAGAAAATGTTAAATTTATTCGTCTGCAATTCACTGACATTTTAGGAACAATTAAAAACGTTGAGATTCCTATTAGTCAATTAGAAAAAGCACTTGATAACAAAATGATGTTCGACGGATCTTCAATCGAAGGATTTGTTCGTATTGAAGAGTCTGATATGTATCTATATCCAGATTTAAGCACATGGGTAGTATTCCCTTGGACAGCTGAAAAAGGAAAAGTTGCCCGTTTAATCTGTGATATCTACACTCCAGAAGGAAAACCTTTTGAAGGTGACCCTCGTAATAACTTAAGAAGAGTGTTAAAGGAAATGGAAGACCTTGGTTTCACAAACTTTAACCTTGGACCTGAGCCAGAATTCTTCTTATTCAAATTAGACCAAAAAGGTGAGCCAACACTAGAATTGAACGACCAAGGCGGTTACTTTGACCTTGCTCCAACAGATTTAGGGGAAAACTGCCGTCGCGATATCGTTCTTGAGCTAGAAGAAATGGGCTTTGAAATTGAAGCTTCCCACCACGAAGTGGCACCTGGTCAGCACGAAATCGACTTCAAATATGCGGATGCTTTAACAGCTTGTGACCAAATTCAAACTTTCAAGCTTGTTGTTAAAACAATCGCTCGTAAGCACGGCTTACACGCAACATTCATGCCAAAACCATTATTCGGTGTAAACGGATCTGGAATGCACTGCAACCTTTCTTTATTCAAAGATGGCAAAAATGCATTCTATGAGCCAACTGGCGATCTTGAAATGAGCGACACTGCACGCCAATTCATCGCAGGTATCCTAAAGCACGCTCCTAACTTTACAGCGGTTACTAACCCAACTGTAAACTCTTATAAGCGTCTAGTTCCTGGCTATGAAGCACCATGTTATGTAGCATGGTCTGCAAGAAACCGTTCACCACTAATCCGTATCCCTGCATCTCGCGGACTAAGCACTCGTGTTGAAGTACGTAGCGTAGACCCAGCTGCTAACCCATACCTTGCTATGGCTGTTCTATTAAAAGCAGGTCTTGACGGAATTAAAAATAACTTAACTCCTCCAGCACCAGTAGACCGCAACATTTATGTAATGAGCAGGGAAGAAAGACTAGAAGAAGGCATCATCGATCTGCCTGCAACTCTAGCTCAAGCTTTAGACCAATTAAAATCAGACGAAGTGATTGTAGCTGGTCTTGGCGAGCACATCTTAGAACACTTTGTAGAAGCAAAAGAGATCGAATGGGATATGTTCCGTACCGTCGTTCACCAATGGGAACGCGATCAGTATATGTCAATGTATTAAGATTGGAAAGTCTTGCCGCTTTTATAGCGTCAAGACTTTTTTATTTGATGAAAAAGATAACTTCGTTCGGGAAGTGAGTTTCATTTACTGTGGAAGCACAGATTCTTGGATTTTGGTCAATGAACAGCCATTTCATTTACCCTGGAAGCTCTATTTCATTCACTTTGGGCAATGAAAGGCTCTTTCATTTATCGAAGAGACACATTTTCATGTAAGTCGGTCAATGAACTACTAAATCATTTACCCTCGATGCATTTTTTCCCGCATTGTGGTCAATCAACCGTCGAAACAAAAAAACAAGATCATTCCTTAAACAAAAAAACAAGATCATTCCTTAAACAAAAAAACAGCATCCATAATCCAGATGCTGGTTTGTACCAAATTTTATTTCTCATCACTGTTCTGTTTGATCAATTTAAAACCCGAGAGTGCTGCATCACCAGCAATCCCGGCAACTAGCGAAAAAATAATATTCTCAACATAGGAATTTGGAGCTGTATACAAAACAAGAAGAAGGGCTGCAACTGCACCTAGAAGCATTTCTTCTAGAAAACCGAGATAAAGGAACTTTTTTGTTTTCCGAGGCATAATAATTTTGCCATGCTTACGAACATGTCCAATAATCCCAACCGTCCCACCAATCACTAACGAGAAAATAATGTCAATGAACACTTCTTTCTCACTCTCCTTAAGCCTGAATTTTTTGGACCTAAGGTAAATCTTGGTGTATTACCATTATACTAAACTTGGAAACTCTTGAGCATGGGAAAAAATACTGAATTTTCCAAATACAAGAATCATTTAAATTATTTATCAAAAATTTTCCCAATATCAGTATTGATAAAACAAGAGCCGGCAAATGAAAGCCGACTCTTTATTAATGAATATGTCTATATACTCCGATAACTTTTCCAAGAATAGAAACATTTCGTAAAATGATAGGATCCATGGTTGAATTTTCTGGCTGCAAACGGATGAAATCTTTTTCTTTAAAAAATCTCTTACACGTTGCTTCATCATCTTCTGTCATCGCGACAACAATATCCCCATTATTCGCTGTTTGCTGCTGTTTTACGATTACATAGTCCCCATCAAGAATTCCAGCCTCTATCATACTTTCACCCATGATTTCTAGCATAAATACGTGTTCATCAGCAGGCGCAAGCCTTTCAGGAAGTGGAAAATATTCTTCTACGTTTTCAATAGCAGTAATAGGTAATCCCGCTGTTACCTTACCAACCACTGGAACATTGACAACATTGTTTCTTGGGATATGAGCAAGTTCATCTACTTCCAAAATTTCGATTGCTCTTGGTTTTGTTGGATCCCGTCTAATAAGACCTTTACTTTCTAATCTAGCTAAATGGCCATGTACAGTGGAGCTGGATGCAAGTCCAACCGCTTCGCCAATTTCGCGTACGGATGGAGGATAGCCCTTGCTCTTAACCTCACCTTTTATGAAATCCAGGATATCCTGCTGCCGTTTTGATATTTTTACCATGATAAAATGCACCTCGCCTGGTTAATGTTGTCTTAATTATATCATGTTCGCTCATTTTATACAAACATAAGTTCGAATAAGTGGTTGACAACAAACAAACGTTCGAATTATAATGAAACTATCAAAAGCGAACGTATATTCTATTAAGAGGTGTTTATCATGAAAAAGATTTGGAACCAATACTCATTTGTTATTATTCTAATGTTTATAAGCTGTTCATTTGCCTTAATTTTATCTATTCAGTCAAATGCCAATGAAAAAGATAAATTTATAAAAGTAACTGTTTCTGAAGGGGATTCACTCTGGGAGCTATCCAATCAATATGCCGGCCAGCATTCCCTATCCAATAAAGAGTTTGTCAGCTGGGTGAAGAAGCACAATATAAATGTGGGTGATCAAATTTTCCCTGGCGATAAAATCATGATCCCAGTTAGCAATGAAGCTCTAGATACAACACAATTTGCAAGTGCCATTGAGGAATAAATGGTATGAATGCAATCATATACTGCCGGGTTAGCACAAATAAGGAAACGCAGGAAACCTCTTTACAGCGTCAGGAAGAAGAACTAATTCAACTTGCAAAACAGCATCATTTTGAAATTGATTCAATTATTAAAGAACAGGCAAGCGGATATGACTTTGAAAGAGATGGTATCCTTCATGTTTTGGAACGGATAAAGGATAAAAAAGTACAAGCCCTTCTAATTCAAGATGAAACACGTCTTGGAAGGGGAAACGCCAAAATTGCACTCTTGCACTGTATCTTAAAAGAGGGAATTAAACTTTATAGCATTTCTCATAATGGTGAATTACAGCTTTCAGAGTCGGATTCAATGGTATTGAAAATTGTTAGTATGGTGGAAGAGTACCAACGAAAGCTCCATAATGTAAAAATTAAGCGTGGAATGAGACGGGCTGTCGAACAGGGCTATAACCCCCAAAAAAATTTAAAAAACCTTGGAGAAGCTTCAGGCCGAGAAAAAATCGAAGTTCCAGTTGAGGAAATTGTGAGATTAAGAAAGAACAATTTAACCTTCCATGAAATAGCCGCTGTTTTAAGAGGATTTGGGTATAATATTTCCAAAGCGACCGTTCATCGTAGATACCAGGAATATATGGAATCACAAGATGAGTAGACCTTTTGCCTTGTCAGAAGGTCTTTTTTTTAGTAAAATCAGTTGCTACGTACACAGTTTTTTATGAAAGTTGGTGTTTAAATGCTGTCCAAAGAGAAAATGGCAAGAATCAATGAACTTGCGAGGAAAGCGAAAACAACCGGATTAACGGAATTAGAAGCAAAAGAGCAATCTAAACTAAGAAGTGAGTATCTAGCAACTTTTCGTTCCAACATGCTTGAAACATTAACCAATACAAAGTTCGTTGATCCATTAGGAAACGATGTCACACCAGAAAAACTTAAAGATAGAAAGAAAAATAATCTTCATTAATTCAAGGAATACTATTTTTTGTATTCCTTTTTTATATGCACAAACCATCGTTGTGTCAAAATGAGAAACGAAACGAAAATTAATTTCAATTATTAAGTTTATTGGTTGAATTAATTTCGGTAGCAATATAATATTAAGAATGTATCTAGTATTCAAGTGATGAAGAAAGGATGTAATTCATGTTTAATACTATTGATGATTTATCCGTTACTTCCATTCGTACTCTTTCCATAGATGCGATTGAGAAAGCAAATTCAGGTCATCCGGGAATGCCGATGGGTGCTGCACCTATGACCTATACATTGTGGACTCGCTTCATGAACCATAATCCGAAGAATCCACATTGGTTTAACCGCGATCGTTTTGTATTATCTGCAGGCCACGGTTCTGCGTTGTTATACAGCATGCTTCATTTATCTGGTTACAACTTATCTATGGAAGATTTAAAGCAATTCCGTCAATGGGGAAGTAAAACTCCTGGACACCCAGAATACGGCCACACTGAAGGTGTTGAAGCAACCACTGGACCGCTTGGTCAAGGTATTGCAATGGCAGTCGGAATGGCAATGGCAGAACGTCACGTAGCAAGCGTTTATAATAAAGATAATTTTGAACTTGTGAACCATTTTACATACAGCATCTGTGGTGACGGAGATTTAATGGAAGGTGTTTCTGCTGAAGCTGCTTCCCTTGCAGGTCACTTGAAATTAGGACGCTTAGTTGTACTTTATGATTCAAATGATATTTCACTTGATGGAGACTTAGATAAGTCCTTCTCAGAAAGCGTAAAAGAGCGTTTCTTATCATATGGCTGGCAGTATGTCCGTGTAGAAGATGGCAACAATCTTGAAGAAATTGCAAATGCGCTAGAAGAAGCTAGAAGTGACCTTGACCGTCCAACTATGATTGAAGTTAGAACTGTTATCGGTTATGGTTCTCCAAACCGTGCCGGAACATCTGGCGTTCATGGATCACCACTAGGTGCTGACGAGTTAAAATTAACTAAGGAAGCATACAAGTGGACATTCGAAGAAGATTTCCATGTGCCACAGGAAGTATACGATAACTTCCAAAAGCTAATTGTGGAAACAGGTGAGAAAAAGGAAAAAGAATGGAATGACCTTTTCGCACAATATAAGAATGAATATCCAGAATTGGCTAATCAACTTGAGCAAGCATTAAATCAAGAACTTCCTGAAGGCTGGGACAAGGACATTCCAGTATACAGTGAAGGCAAATCCCTTGCAAGCCGAGCTTCCTCTGGTGAAGTTTTAAATGCAATTGCCAAAAACCTGCCTACTTTTATTGGTGGTTCTGCTGACCTTGCGGGTTCCAATAAAACAATGATCAAGGGAACAAAAGATTATATGCCAGGTTCATATGAAGGCCGTAATTTCTGGTTTGGCGTTCGTGAATTTGCCATGGGTGCTGCTATGAATGGTATTGCTCTTCATGGCGGAGTTCAAGTATTTGGTGGAACATTCTTTGTATTCTCTGATTACCTTCGTCCTGCCATTCGTCTTGCGTCATTAATGGGCTTGCCTGTCACATATGTATTTACTCATGACAGTATTGCGGTTGGGGAAGATGGACCAACACACGAGCCAATCGAACAACTTGCTGCTCTTCGTGCTATGCCAGGCTTGTCAATCATTCGTCCTGCAGATGGAAATGAAACTGCTGCAGCTTGGAAGTTGGCTGTTGAATCTAAAAACACTCCAACAGCACTTGTTTTAACACGTCAAGATCTACCGACATTAAAGGGTACAGACACTAACGCATACGAGGGCGTGTCAAAAGGTGCTTATGTAGTTTCTCCTTCAGAAAGAGAAACTCCAGAAGCATTATTACTTGCTACTGGATCTGAAGTAAGCCTTGCGGTTGAAGCGCAAAAAACTTTAGCAGGCGAAGGTGTTCACGTTTCTGTAGTAAGCATGCCATCATGGGATCGTTTTGAAAAGCAATCCCAAGAATATAAGAACTCTGTACTTCCTAAGAATGTCAAGAAACGTCTTGGAATTGAAGTAGGTGCTTCCTTCGGCTGGCACAAATACACTGGTGATGAAGGCGATGTATTAGCTATCGACAAGTTCGGAGCATCCGCACCAGGTGAAAAGATTATGGAAGAATACGGCTTCACAGTAAGCAATGTAGTTGCCCGCGTGAAAGCACTTTTGAATAAATAAAATAGTTTTTTTAGAGGAGGACGGATTATTTCCGTTCTCTTTTTTTGTATTGTGAAGAATTAACAAGGCACGTTGAAGGTGAAAAGTAATCGCAGCGGTAAATGTGAACCTATTTTAGTTGCGCCATTTGTATGAGTAGTATAATTTTTACAAAAACTTGAACATTTTAAAATAAAAAAGGAAATTTCAAAAATATTACCGAATTCATAAATTTAGTAACAATCGACAAAAATAGTGAAAGTTTTTGCCGCCGTAAGACAAATGTTTCGTTTCTGTTTTTTTATAATAGATAAAAGGGTTGACAGCGAAGGAGAGGTTTGTGTGAGAAAATATCAACTATATTTAATAGAAGATGAATTTGCCGCCCATTACTTCGGAAGAGAGAGGCTGTTTTATCAGCTTTTTCAGGAACATCAAAATGCTAACGGTGAGCTTGAATTTATAACAAAAAAACAAATTGACTATATAACCAAAAAAGTGGAGGTATTAAAAATCCACAATCTGATTCAAAAACAGCTGGGGAGAATTAAAGGATTTAAAGCCGATCATGGTGCATACTATATTGAATTAAGTGGAAAACTAAGTACGGCAAAATTAGAAGTTTTTCAAGATTTAATAACAGTTGAGGCGCAAGGAAGCTATGAGGCAGAGACAGCTTATTTCGAAGTGCTTCGAAAATGTGAAGCTTCCTTTTTGGCGATTGATCTTGAGCATCAGCGCTTCGGCTGGCTAAAGCCGATTAAGGAAAGAAAATTAATCTAATTGCAAGAGGATATTGTTTTATGCCGTTTTATTTAGTACACTGTAGTATGGTAGACAACATGAAGGAGGAAGTTTAATGGGTATGTACATTCTAGTTGGTATACTAGCATTAGTCGCTGGTGTAGCACTAGGATTTTTCATTGCTCGCAGATATATGATGAGCTATTTAAAGAAAAATCCACCAATTAATGAGCAAATGCTTAAAATGATGATGATGCAAATGGGTATGAAGCCTTCTCAGAAGAAGATCAACCAAATGATGGCTGCAATGAACAAGCAGCAATCTAAATAAAACCCATTCGTATCAACGGTTTGAACATAATTTATAAGCAAATATAGGACAAGTTTTCGTACAACATTTTGTTGTTGAGTGAATCTTTCATTATAAATTTGTATTATTTTTGCTTAATCTTTCATCAAACTAATCCGAAACCACTTTTTTATTGGAAACTTAACCAATGGAGGGTGGTTTTTTGTGTTATTAGTTGATGTTTTCAAAGAATATATGTACCATGCCCCGAAGATGATAATAAAAGCCCTCCATTACTGAAGGGCTATTAAATAATTAATTAGTTAGCAAAAGAAGTATGTTTTGTTTTCCATTTCTCCATTGCAATAAATAACCAGAAACTATAAATCCCCAAAGTAATTACACACAAAAACCACCATTTAATCCAATTACCGAATAACCCTATTGCTGATCCAGTAAATTGTAATCTTCTCCCATTAATCACAGTATGCCTAGTTTTCCATCCTAAAATCATAGTAATTGCCCAAGGATAGCAGATTCCCAGAGTACAGACAGTTACAAGCCAACCACAAATTGACCATCCTATGTATTGTAGTAATCCCCCATCGAAATAAGACATTCCTTCCGTTTGTGCATCATAGTTTTGATTTGCATTTACCGTTATTTCACTCATGTATTTTTCCTCTTATTTTTTTAGTCTAGGACAATTATACCATTTTTGCGTTTTGATATTTAAAAAGTTTGATAAATAGATAGAAGGCATAGTTATTAATAACAAAAAACACCGGTGGTCGGTGTTTTTGCTGTGGCTATTTTAACGGTTTATATCTTTGGTAGGTATTCGTCTAATTGATAAAAGGTTCCGGTATATCCTTCCTGAGCCATCTCTTTTGAATCCTCAAAGGTTTTAATCTCATCCGCTGTCGGGGAAACGGGAACCACAGTCATTGTTAGGGTTGTTTTTCCTTCATTCTCGGTGAGCGTAATGGTATTTAGGATTTCAATAGGCCAATTTGCGTCAAAAGGTGCACGTACAGTGTTACCTTCTTCATCAGAAAAGAAACTAGTGTAAACAATTTTCTCTGGTGCAATAATTTCACTGTATACAAATTTTACCCACATTACGTTGCCATCAGCAGGTTTCTGGCTGTAGTGAAAGACACCGCCCGGACGGAAATCTGATTTAGAAACCTCGAATGTCCATCCTTTTGGCCCCCACCAGTTCTTTAGGTGTTCTGATTCAGTTAATGCCTTAAACACAAGTTCCCGTGGAGCATTGAAAGTATGTGTGATTTCGATTTGAGTTGACATGGTGATTCCTCCAATAATTTTAGTTTTCATTCTCTTTATTTTCTCTCTTTTGTAGATCTTGCAAATAACGATCCAAGTTGTCGAATTTTTCTTCCCAAATGTCGCGGTATTTTTTTAGCCATAAATCTAAGGCTTTAAAGGGCTCTGATCTCAGATTGTAGATTCGACGATTCGCTTCTACGGAAAACTCCACCATTCCTGCTTTATACAATACACGGAGATGTTTAGATGCTTGAGGCTGGCGAATATGAAGATGGTCTGCTATTTCACCCACTGTTAATGGGCCCATACGAAGTAATTCAACAATCTGTAACCTATTAGGCTCGGCAAGAGCGCTTAAGATTGTCGTATAATCCATCCCTTATTTTACCTACTCCTTTAAAATAATATTTTTTCTTAATATACCCAAATAGGAATATTCCTGTCAAGGAATACTCGAGACAAGTCTACATCACAAACATTACAGACTTAACTTTGGCTAACGAACTTTTGTGCAATATGATAAGCACACACATAATATACTAGTCTTATTAATTAAACCTATTTCACCTTTTTCTGCTTATATGTTATTAGAAGTCGTGAACCTTCATAAAATTTATTGGAGGTGCTGGAAGTGAAAAAGCATGTAAGTGAAATTGAATGTCTTGTCTGTAATGGAACACATTTTCGAAAAGGTTATTTTGTTGCCAATTACGAAAAATTTGATGAGAAAATTAAGTGGAATGTTAAGACTGACGCAGGGGTGTTGATTTATTTGGAATCTGAAGAGGACAATCCATTAAACAGAATTCCCGAGAAAGTAAACTTATTTTCTTATATTTGTGAAGAATGTGGTTATATCATGAACTTTACCAAAGAAAAACAAGTGGAAAGCAAGAAACTTGAAAGAATTAGAAAACAAAGGCAAACAATGTATGATTGGACTAAATTTAAATAATGAATCAAGAACACTTAGCACACAAATAGTAAGTGTTTTTTATTTTGATCGGTAATATGACTATGAAGAGAGGGATACCTCTCTTTTTTTATTAAAAAATAAGAATCTTTATTATTTTACAAATATTTGATAAAATATAACTTCAGCATGTCGGATGGTCATTTTTATCTACATCCTTTGGGGGCGTTTTAATGAAGGTATTTTTAGAATTAGGATGGTTTTTTAAGCAGGAGAAAAAAGCATACATATCCGGAATATTTCTCTTAATGTTGGTAGCGCTGTTAACATTGGTCCCACCCAAGGTAATCGGCATTATTGCTGACCATATTCACGATGGAACGATGACAAAGGCCCTACTGCTACAGTGGATGCTGGTCCTTGTAGCCACAGGTCTGTCGATGTATGTTCTACGATATTTTTGGAGAATTATGATTTTTGGTTCGTCTGTCAAACTAAGCAAGATCCTACGGGATCGTTTGTTTCAGCATTTTACGAAAATGTCGCCAGCCTTTTATCAAAAAAGCCGGATTGGGGATTTAATGGCACATGCGACAAATGACCTCCAAGCGATTCAACAAACAGCCGGTGCCGGTGTTTTAACGCTGGTTGACTCGCTTTCAACTGGTGGATTTGTCATCATCGCAATGGCGTTTACGATCAGCTGGAAATTAACGCTGATTTGCTTGATTCCCATGCCAATCATGGCGATCTTGACAAATTGGTTTGGAACAATGTTACATAAAAGCTTTCATAAGGCTCAGGAAGCCTTTTCCTCTCTAAACGATAAAACCCAGGAAAGTATTACAGGAATCAAAGTCATTAAAACATTTGGTCAGGAACAAGAAGATATAGAGGATTTCCGCAAACAATCAGAAGATGTTGTACAAAAAAACATCGTTGTGGCAAAAATTGATTCCCTCTACGATCCTACCATTTCGATAATTGTCGGTATTTCCTTCTTCCTATCCATCGTGTTTGGCGCAAAATATGTTCTCAATCACGAGCTAACGATAGGGGAATTAATTTCGTTTACGACCTATTTAGGCTTATTAATTTGGCCGATGCTGGCGTTCGGCTGGTTATTTAACATCGTAGAACGCGGCCGTGCTTCCTATGACAGGGTAGCGACTCTCCTTCGAGAAAAGGTAGAAATCACCGATAAAGAGGAAGCCTTGGACATGATTCCGTGCGGTGATATTCAATACAAACTTGCTGAATTTACTTACCCGGGGGAATCTCGCCCAATCCTAAAAGATATCACTTTTTCTTTAAATAAAGGTGAAACTCTAGGAATTGTCGGAAAAACGGGAGCAGGAAAAACGACCCTGTTAAAGCTGCTGATTCGCGAGTTTGAAGGGTATCATGGGGAAATTCTTTTTGGAGAAAAAGCACTGCAAGACTATAAACTTGCGAAATTACGCAAAGCGATTGGCTATGTTCCACAGGATCATTTCTTATTTTCAGCCACTGTGGCAGAAAATATTGCCTTTACCAATCCATCAGCGGCAAAAGAGGAAATTGAAAAGGCCGCAGCCTTAGCCAATATCCATGAAGATATCCTTCAATTTACAGATGGTTATCAAACGATCGTCGGAGAACGAGGAGTGTCGTTATCCGGTGGACAAAAACAACGAATTTCGATTGCCAGAGCACTTATGATGAATCCAGAAGTTTTGGTCCTTGATGATTCTTTATCAGCGGTAGATGCCAAAACGGAGGAAGCGATCCTTTCGTCACTAAAGCAAAACAGAGAAGGGAAAACAACCATCATTACTTCGCACCGGTTGAGTGCCATCCAACACGCAAATCTGATTCTAGTTCTTGAGGATGGCAGGAATATCGAGAGAGGTACGCATGAAGAGCTCATGGAATTAGACGGATGGTACAAAGAAATGTATTTACACCAGCAGCTAGAAGAGTTGGTTGAGCATGGGGGGCATTAATGTGGAAGAGAAAGTACAACTTTCGGAACGGGAACAAAGAAAAATCTTATTCCGTCTTCTTTCCTATACAAAGCCGCATAAACAAATCATCGGGGTTGCCTTTATCCTACTACTGTTAACAACAATAGGAGATATTGTTCTCCCAATCCTGGTTAAAATTTTTATCGATGATTATTTGACGCCAGGGAAACTAGCATTTAAGCCTTTATTCATTCTGGGGTCCATCTACATGGGAATCCAAATAGTAAAATCGATTCTGCTATTTTTTCAATTAGTGAAGTTTCAAGAGATTGCCCTTTATATAATTCAGCAGCTTCGAATCGATGTATTTTCAAAGGTGCAGGCACTTGGTTTAAAGTATTTCGATAAAACACCTGCTGGAAGTATTGTTTCACGGGTAACGAATGATACGGAAGCCATAAAAGAGATGTTTGTAACGGTCCTTTCTACGTTTATTCAAAGCGGATTCCTGCTGTCAGGAATATTCATTGCGATGTTCATTTTGAATGTAAAACTAGCTTTGTTTTGCGTCATCATCATTCCCATCCTAATCTATGTAATGGCCTTGTACCGAAAATTAAGTGCACGCTATTACCTCGCCATGCGGGAGAGACTAAGCCAATTAAACGCAAAGCTGGCAGAGTCACTTCAGGGAATGTCGATCATTCAAGTGTTTCGCCAGGAAAAACGCCTGCGTAAGGAGTTCGGTGAGATTAACAATCAGCACTACAGTGCCGGAATGAAAAATATAAAAATTGACGGATTGCTGTTAAGGCCGGCCATTGACCTTATTTATACTTTTGCCCTAATCATTGTGTTAAGCTACTTCGGCATCACTTCCTTCCAACACAGCATTGAAATTGGTGTCATCTATGCCTTTATCAATTATTTGGACCGTTTCTTTGAGCCAGTTAATCAAATGATGATGAGGCTCTCCTTATACCAGCAAGCGATTGTAGCTGGTTCTCGTGTATTTAAATTACTTGATGAACAGGAGCTGGCACCCGCTCAGAACGAAGAAAAAGAAATGACCATCGAAAAGGGAAAAATTGAATTTAAAAATTTGAGTTTTTCCTATGACGGTAAGCGGGATGTGTTAAAAAACATTTCCTTTACCGCCAATCCGGGCGAAACAGTCGCCCTCGTTGGTCATACCGGAAGTGGAAAAAGTTCGATTATTAATTTAATGATGCGCTTCTATGAATATGAACAGGGTGAGATCTTGATTGATGGTGAATCGATTCGTCAATATACAAAGCCGGAACTGCGTGAAAAAATGGGGCTTGTCCTCCAGGATCCGTTTTTGTTTTATGGAACAGTCAAGGATAATATCCGCCTTCATAATCAAGACATGACCGATGAGCAGGTAATGGAGGCGGCAAAGTTTGTCCAGGCCCATACCTTCATTGAAAAACTAGATGATGGATTTGACCATAAGGTTGTAGAGAGGGGCGCAACCTTCTCGAGCGGTCAACGACAGCTAATCGCCTTTGCGAGGACGATTGCCGCGAATCCGAAAATTTTGGTATTGGATGAAGCAACCGCCAATATTGATACAGAAACCGAAGAAGCGATTCAAACGGCACTTTCCAAAATGCGAAAGGGCAGAACCACCATTGCGATTGCCCACCGTTTATCTACTATCCAGGATGCTAATCTCATTCTTGTGCTGCATCAGGGAGAAATCGTCGAGCGGGGCACGCATCAAGAACTGCTGGCTCTAGGCGGTTTGTATCACAAAATGTTCCTTCTGCAAAATGGGATAGTGGAAAGATATGAGGATGTAATGAATTTATAGAAAAAAAGCCTGGCGTGCTGCCAGGCTTTTTGCATGATTTAAAAAGAAGAGTGTGATACTTTCTTTATATAGATTCGATTATATTCATTTAATAGATTGTCTAGTTCTTGACTGTAGCGAATAGCAACGGAGGAAGTCAAGCCGTTGGTGATCGCGACTTGTATTAATTCAGCTCGCTTTTTTTCAATTAAGGCTACTAAATCTTGTTTGATCACGGCCGAGTTCCTTTCCGGATAATCTCCAATTTTTTTGGTAGAAATATAATACTAAACTACCAAAAGGCATTGTTTTACTAGTATAACCTATGATGTAAATTATTTCAAAGGAATATGTAAAAAAATATCCATTCAATTTAGACATATCTTTAAAAAAAAGGGAGTATCTTAAATGAAATTAGAATGAGTAGAGTCACAAAATATTCATGATAATCATTATCTTTTAGGTCAAAGTTTTGTTAGAATGAAAGGGTATCGACTATAGTGGGAGTGTTAATATGTCAGACGTAAATATATTTTTAGCTTTAGGTGCGGGATTTTTGAGCTTTATTTCACCATGCTGCCTGCCGCTTTATCCCGCCTTTTTATCGTACATCACTGGAATGTCGGTAGGGGAATTACAAAGTGAAAATGCTTTACTGCAAAAACGAAGCCTGCTTCATACCTTGTTTTTCCTATTAGGATTTTCGATTATTTTTATTGCCATCGGCTTTGGAACATCCTTCCTTGGCAGCTTCTTCTTATCGTATAAAGATCTCATTCGTCAGCTTGGCGGCATTTTTATTGTATTCTTTGGACTTATCATCGTTGGAGTATTTAAACCGGATTTTATGATGAAGGACCGCCGTTTCGAGTTTAAAAATCGTCCTGCGGGTTACTTTGGTTCCACTTTAATCGGGATGGCCTTTGCAGCTGGCTGGACACCTTGTACGGGTCCTATTCTTTCAATTGTCATCTCCCTTGCTGCAACAAACCCTAGTTCAGGAGTTTTATATATGCTGGCCTATTCTCTGGGCTTCGCGATACCGTTTCTAATCCTATCATTCTTTGTCGGACGAATGAAATGGATTAAAAAGAACAGCGGCAAGATTATGAAGATTGGCGGCTATATCATGATTGTTATGGGGATCGTCCTATTCTTTGACTGGATGACCAAAATCATTACCCTCTTCTCCGGACTATTTGGGGGCTTTACTGGATTCTAAAATTTACATTAAATTTTGTTCAATTTTTATATTCTGATGTATAATATGTAAGTAAATTCTTAGATAAGGAAGAGAATCCAATGAACTACGTTGTTGTTTCTTCAATCGGAGCAGTTTTTATGGGCTTTTTTGTCTTATTCATACGAATGAAGGCAGCAAACAAACCCACAAATCTTAAAAAGATTATTCTGCCGCCTTTTTTCATGTCTAGCGGTGCACTTATGTACCTGTCTCCGCAATTTCGGTTAACACCGATGGAAATTTTGGAAGCTGTCATCGTCGGAATTCTTTTTTCCATATTGTTGATTAAAACATCACAATTTGAAATTCGTGACAATGACATTTATTTAAAGAGATCAAAGGCGTTTATATTTATTTTAGTCGGATTATTAGTGGTCCGCGTTGTTTTAAAAACCATTCTAAGCAGTACGATTGATATTGGCCAGCTTAGCGGCATGTTCTTCCTGCTTGCATTCAGCATGATTGTACCATGGCGTGTGGCTATGTATCGGGATTTTAAAAAACTCCATAAGCAATTACATGGATAAACACTGATTCTTCCTGAGTCAGTGTTTTTTTAATGCCCTCCTAATGAATATAAAGTCGAATCGTTTAATAAAAATTATTAAGCTTATTTTTTTGTATACCGCTTTTGCTATTGTCTCGTGTTGGTTTAACAGAATCCTCCGATATCTCATTTGTTTTAAGGATGACTACGTGATTGGGGAGATACCAATGAGAAAATTATCGGTTATTTTTGTTCTGTTACTAGGCCTTGTGTTACCCGCTACCCCAATTGAAGCAGGCGGCAATTCCCAGTTCATTATTATTAATAAAAGGACGAATACGCTTGCCTTTTATGATGGCGGTCATTTGATTAAAACCTTTAAAGTGGCAACGGGAAAAACAAGAGATTTAACGCCAGAAGGAAAATTTAGGATTGTCAACAAGATCATCAATCGGCCCTACTATAAAGAACATATAGCCGGAGGGGATCCCCGAAATCCTTTAGGAAATCGTTGGATGGGGCTTGAAGCCAGAGGTACATATGGCACAACCTACGGGATACATGGCAATAATAATGAAAATTCAATTGGCAAATATGTCAGTCACGGCTGTGTCCGAATGCATAATGAGGAAGTGCGCTGGCTGTTTGACCAGGTCCAAATGTTTACTACCGTGGTCATTACTTATTCGAACAGCAGCTTCGACTCGATTGCTCAAGCGAATGGATATGGTGTGAGCGTTCCTGCTTCTGGTGGTATAGAAAATGAGAATCCTGCACCGATTAATGGCTGGGTAGTGACGAACGGTAAAACCTATTATTATACAAATGGGACGGCAAAAATCGGCTGGCAGTCCATTAATGGCAAATCGTATTTTTTTGATGATAAGGGAGTCATGAAGACAGGTTGGCTGTCTCTTGGCGGCAAGACATACTATCTAGATGAAAAAGGGGTTAGGCAAACTGGCTGGGTAGAAGAAAGCGGCAAAAGATATTACTTTGATCAAACAGGCGTGATGAAAACAGGGTGGTTTGAGGAGAATGGCAAGAGGTTTTATCTTGATCCGAAAACTGGAGAGATGAAAAACGGCTGGCAGTCGTTAGCTGAAAAAAGCTATTATTTTGATCATGACGGAATTTTGAAAACGGGCTGGGTGGAAGTCGAAGGCAAGTGGTATTATCTCAATCAGAGAGGATCAATGGATACAGGATGGTTTAATTTTAACGGCAAATGGTATTATCAAGATACCAATGGTGTAATGAATACGGCAGCAACACCCGTCATGAACCAGTTTAAATTCTATGAAAATACGGAAGCACTAAGGAACGGTTGGGTAACATTTTCAGGAAATAAATATTATCTTGGTAATAATGATGGATTGGTATCCAGCTGGTTGAGCTTTGAAGGTTCAAGGTATTATCTCCATATTAGTCCGGATATGGCTGGAATTCGATAAAATGCAGAATGAATTGTGCCCTGTCAGCTATGCTGTCAGGGCAATTTTTGTGGTCAAAACAAAAACCGTTCACGAATGGAACGGCTTAGAATAAGTGGTCATAGGGAGCAACATCGATTCTATTTTCAAACAGTTTTTTACGCAAAAATTTATGATCTCGTTTGGGTGTTGCCAGTATATAGCCTCTGATGACCAGTTCTTCCGTAATTTTAGCAGCATTTTCTTTTAAAGCCAATTCACCAATTTTACCGGCAATTTTATGCCTCGCCACATCGCGGAAAAGTTCGGGAACCGGACTGACCAAATCTTGGAGAAGGGCTTTCTCCTCGCCACTCCACAAATGACGTGTTTCATTAACATAATGTTCTTCCCAATCCATGACGGATTTGCCATCTTCCTTCGGCATCTTCTTCAAAAACTTTCGAAACATAAAATATCCGCCGATCGCAAACGAGCCAACCAGGAAAACAACCCAGAAAAGGATAAACCATAAAAACCAACCATGAAGCATCTTATTCACCTACAAGAAACTATTTTTCAATTTATTATAGTATGTTTTAAACAATAAAGACAAGTTAACTCCTTTTAAGTACGTGGTATTTAAATTGGTTGGCGATAGGTGTAGGATTAAATGGGTGTCGAAAAAGTGACAAATAAGGCAATTCTATTGTAAAATACAATATACCAATGTATTATAATTACGAATAATAGATTAAGAAATGGGGCTGAATGGGGTACTGGTGTCCTCCACAGTCTTCAAAACTGCCTGAGACCTGCGTGCCAGGTCTGGTGGGTTCGATTCCCACGCAGTCCCGCCATGACAACAATTTCAACGTTATTAATAAAATTTTCCCTCCACAGTCTAAACCGTGAAATTTGACTAGACTGTTGCAGACTGTTAAGTGAAACTGTGGAGGAGAATTACTCTTAGTCACCTATAAAAGTTCATAGGGGGCTATTTTTATGCAAAAGAAAACAGTTCGAAAGTATAAGCGTGGAGACAGCACTGGCAGAAATTCAAAAAAGATATTAGATGCTCTAACACTGGATGAAATGTTTGATAAGTTTATGACATTTAAGAAAACTGAAGCATTAGCACCAAGAACTATTCAAGAGTTATATATACTTTGAATATCTAAAAGAGTTTCTTGGTGATGTTAACTTAAAAAGGAAATTATAAAAGAGCGACTAATTGAGCCACTCGATTCATCAATTTTTAACCAATGGTTGTTCTATGTTCAGCTTAACTTTGAAAAAAATTCGATATACTGTATCTTTTCCTTGATAAATAACTATATTTGATACAAAGTTTGCCTTTAATAATCTTTGCCGACTGTCTAAGAGATAACAAAATTGATTATGTTCATCTTGAAAACAATTTAAAATAGAATAAACTTTTTCAATGCTTTTATACTCCACTTCTCTAAGAACTTCTTGGGTATAGGCATTACAAAATTGCAATATGTACAATAAAAGCACCTCCCAAAATAATTACACTCGTATCATAACTCATTTGGAAAATGTTGTATTGCCATTATTGTGAAAAAAGAATATGACATTTTAGTCACTCATTCCCAAAAAATTTATAGAAGTATTTTGATATTATTCAACAAAAGCACCCTTTAGTTTAAGTGTATTAATTCACAAATACTTAATACTCACCTTACTCGTTGTTTTATTTCTCTAGGACTTAACTTAAGTCAATGAAAAGTTTTGGTCTCCTTATTACAATAAAATTAAAATAAAAAACAAGGAGATTATTATATGGATAATTTTAGAAATGAACAATCGAATCAGCGAAAATATACTCTAATGCAATAAGATTCCTCAAAAAATTTAACTAATTCATTGATTAACGAGTCAAAATCAAGGTATTTGTATTATTGAAAGAATCTTGTATACTATATTTATTAATTGTTTACATAAAAGGAGCTTTTTTTAATGGCAATTAAAATGAAACTAGAGGACATGCTTTGTTTTAATATTTACGCTGCTTCACGTGAAATTACACGTTTATATAGACCGATTTTAAATCAATTTAATATTACGTATCCACAATATCTTGTATTAATTTTATTATGGGAAAAAGAAGTGTGTACCGTTACTGAATTAGGAGAAAGACTATTTCTCGATTCAGCTACATTAACTCCCTTACTAAAAAGACTTGAATCATCTGAGCTCGTTTATCGTAGTCGTTCAGCTGCAGATGAACGAAAAGTAGAAATTGTTTTAACAAGTAAAGGTGCTTTATTACAAGCTGAATTAGATAATGTCTCAAGATCTATTTTTGAAAAAATCTGTCATTCTGAAGATGAATATGTTAATGCATTGGAATTCTCAAAGGATATCTTAAAAAAAGCAAATAAATTAGCAAGATAAATAATTAAATTAGTAACAAAAAACAAATGCCTCGAATATTTTCTCGAGGCTTTTTGTCTTATATTTACCTAATCACTGCATGTTACTTTACTCAAGATCCTTGTCCAAAAATGTTGTTACATGTATAGCAAACATTTATGGATATCGAAATAAAAATCCATGACCCGAGTCTGGGTAGAGAATTAATTGAGCATTTTCAATTCGCTGAGACATGATAAATGAATTCACCGTTGGCGCCATAATATCATTGTCACCATTCATAACAAGTACCGGTTGTTTTATCTCACCTAATCTTTCGTATAAAGAATCTTCTCCACCTAATTTTAATAATGCTTGAGTCTGTGCCTTAAATGACTCTTCTTTGACAAGTGGTGAACGGTCATTTTGTCTAATACGTAGACGTTTAAGATATTCCTTTCCCCTTACTTGACTAGTCTCTGTTGGTTCAAAAAATAGATATAAAAAATCCGTTACCAACAATTACTCATTTACTTTTCTCCTCTGTGATTTATTACACTCTATTAAATTAACTCACTAAGTTCTTTTTTTATCGTAGAAATTTTATCTTTAGGTGCGAACCGTTTTAATACATTTCCATTTCGATCAACTAGGAATTTTGTGAAATTCCATTTAATTTGTTCAGAACCAAGTAATCCTTTTGCCTCTTTCTTTAAGTAGCTATATATTGGTGCTGTATTTGGTCCATTTACTTCAACCTTATCGAAAAGTTGGAATGTTACTCCGTAATTGATTTGGCAAAAGTTTTCGATTTCATCATTTGAGCCCTTTTCTCCACTTCCAAATTGATTACATGGGAACCCTAATATTTCTAATCCTTGGTCTTTGTATTCAAGATATAATTCTTGCAATTCTTTATATTGATCAGTAAATACACATTTACTCGCTGTATTTACGATTAACATCACTTTTCCTTTATACTCTTCCATCGATTTCTCAATACCTCTATTTGTTTTAACATTAAAATTATAAATTGATTGCATTTTATTTCCCCCAATTTGATTTTTATTGTTTTTTTCCTACAAACATAGATTAAACTACTTTTAATTTGTAGTCAATTAAATAGCGCGCTATATAAAATGTTAATTTTAGGGAGTGATATATTGCTGAATGACTAAAACCTATGTAATTGTATTCGATGTCCTTTAATAGCGAAGTATAAATCCTTTAATAAAGGTGGTTGATAGTTCATTTAAATCACCTCAATTAAATTATTAATTGATATATTAAATGCGAAATAAGGGTTATAAATTACTGTAAATTGGTAATTTCTTATTTAACTAATCTGCTTACGTTAGTTTAATAACAAATCTTCGCAATCTTTCTAATTATCCAATATACAATGATATAATATACCTATCAATAAGCTAGGGGGAGTTCTCTTGAACAAAGAGGATGTGTATGGTCCAGAATTGGATTATATCGAGTGTGAGGGATGTGGTTGGGATATTGGATTATGCGTATGTGGTGAGAAAACGAAAATATATTCATTATATAAAAACGGAATCCATTTACACGATTTTACCTCAATAAAAAAATGTGCTGAGTGGCTTGAAAATCTTATCGGAGGGTCTTTGTATCAAGGATTATGTGGTCTGAGAAATGGATGGAAACCGAAAGAACATTCACAACTATACGGTTATGAAATCAAAACAACCTATTCCAAGGACTGATTTTTGAATAATTTTGGAGAAATAATTCAAAGCTTTTTAAAGCCATCTTTTTCAGGTGGCTCTTTTATTTTCCTCAAAATGGGGGAAATAAGTTGGTTCGTAATTTATTTACTTACAATCGTTCCGAGAAACACCCATCTTTACCCACACTGTCAAACGCTGACTTTGTGCAAAAAAAAGAGAGGTCGGATCACCTCTCAATAACTTTCTTAAATACATAAATTGCGATTAATCCAATGGTACCAAAACCGACCTCTATCATAAATTTGAAACCTCTTGACGTATGGCGGACACTTCATGGTCACTCACTCGATTTAATTGAACAAATTGTCCGGCCTGTTGTTCTAATAATGAGATTAAGTTATTATGCAGATCGATGTTATTATCACGCTCTTGATTGAATGCAGCATAGCACTTCACAAATGTTTCTTTGGCTTTAACAAGGTCAGCAAAGAGTTTTTGTTTTTTTTCTCCGTGCGGTTCGTACCCTTTGACAAGGTCTTCAACCTCTTGAGCGGTAAGTTCCACTTTCCATGAGTGCATACCGTGACTTTGTTTTCTTACCAAGGCTTGAACCTCGCTTTTAATTATGCGATTTCATTATCAACTTCCACTTTTGCTTTCATAGTGTCTCGATTAAAATCCTCTTGGTATTGATTTTCCAATGCCCTCGATTGCTCTTGGAGTTCTTTTATTTCCTCTTGTTTTTCCTCGATGTCTATCAAGATATTTTCTTTACGGTCAAGATGCGATAAAAGTTTATCAATGACCTTTTGAGCCTTCTTATCTTTGATTGGTGATAATCGCTCCTTGATAACTGCTGCGGTGTTGTTCCTCTCACGTTTTGTTGCTTTTTCTTTTTCAAATCCTACATGTAGTATGTTCATTTCTTAGAATCCCCTAATTAATAATTTTTTGTTTTGACTTGCTCATATCAAGAACTTTGGAAAACATCCTCGGTTATTACACCGTTGCCTTTTTACAGGTCTTATGTTTAAAAGATGGTTTACAAGATGCTCGATTTATTTCTTTATTTCTTTGAGATAATTTTCCCAATAGGAAACACTTTTCATTCGCTTTTCAAGTTCCCGAGCCTTTGCACGTTCCCTCAATACATTCCCTTGGACATTTACATTTTCTTCGATTTCCTCAAGTATGCGGATTTCTATCAACTTACCATCTTTGTGTTTTTCCATCTAATCTGCACCTCCTCCAAAGTTATTAAACTATTTATTTGTTCCATCATATATGTCCCAACAAAAATGAAAATAGTAACCCCATTTGTGAATAACTTCTTAAATAATTTTTCTTTAATAGCTCTCCTTATATAAGGAAGGGTTATTTTTTTGACGAAAAAGCAGCCAGTGATGATTTATGAACAAATGCGTAACTTCCCTTGAAAATATTCCCATTAAAACAATTTGTGAATTTAAACTGCTCATTACGACACCACAATTGAAGGGACTATTTCTTGGAAATCACTCATCCGAAAAATCCCGTCGTTAAAAAGTGGAAATTCTACCTGAAAATTCCTTATATCTACGTTGTGAATTTCAGTTATTCATTACGATACCAATTTTGAAAGGAACATTTCTTGAAAATCACACATCCCAAAAAATTCGTTCGTGAAAAGGTGTGAAATTCGACCTGAAAATTCCTTATGTCGTAAGAGAGGGGAGGTGACAAAGGTGAGAAATGATTATCTGTACACAATCCAAGGAACTGGAGTAGCCATCAAATACGGAATCGACAAAGCTTTGGAACAACAAACCGAGCAAATTGCTGGGAAACTTCGTACTGCAAATCACAAGCGAGAAAAACCTCTTTGCACTTGGTCGGGAAAAGTTGATCTGGACTGGATTCTTAATAACAATACCCAAGGTTCAACAGGTAGCCTAGCTAGTAAGGAAATGGTCTTTGAACATATTCGTTTACAAGTGAAGTGTTTTTTCAAAAGTGGTGGCAATTCAAATGGCTGCCATGAAGATGTTACCGAGAATATGGCACTGGCTTACGAGTTATGGATTAACCAAGGAATGACTTTAACTGCCATTGGAAATATGCTGAACACTTCACGACAAACAATCACGGACTGGCTTATGAAATTTTTTACATTGATCCATCTAAAACTGACGGTTGGGTTGCGCTGTAAAAGTAAGCTACTAGATAGATTCATAGTTTCAGAGGTGCTTCGACTACGAATAGCTGCACAACGAAAAAAGGCATGGAAACGTGTAAACAAGGATAAAAAGGCGGTTCGACAATATGTCCATATGAATGGTTTGACGGTGGTTTTTAACGGTGGGAGATATGACAAGGGGTTCATTGTAACCAAGGAATACCTGAACCACGCTTTAAGTTCATCATTCAATTGGGAATGCCAGAATGGACAAGCCGAACTGCCCTTGAAAGCTACAAGGGACAAGCAGTTGCCTGTGCCAAGAGCAACTTATCCAAATGGTCCACAGCAATGGCTTCAATCGAATCGGTAAGATGAGAATAGGTATCCATGGTCACTTGAATTTTAGAATGGCCTAAACGAGCACTTACGATTTTCGGATGTACATTTGCCTTTAATAAAATCGTGGCATGCGAATGCCGTAAATCATGAAAACGGATATCTGGCAGTCCTTTTTTCTTATTGCACTCCCATGAAAATAAAAACGGAAAAAGGGCATGAAAAAACAAACCCAGAAAAACCAGTTTTT
>NZ_JBITPF010000091.1:0-8909 GCF_050468025.1 Neobacillus sp. NRS-1170
GTGAAGCGATGATTTTTGCGTTTCATGGATGGCTAACGGGGCAGGTTAATGGAATAACTTCCCTTTTGTTGGTTATCTTAAAAAATAAAAAGGACTTTAATATGATAGGACTTACTATCGCAATAATTGCGTTTAATTTTATCGCATTCAAGACAAATAAACGACTAACGAATAATCAAATCTTTCACATTTGGGCATTTACTATTGCTTTCCAACAAATCTTCGATTTGTATATAGATATGAAATATCATGGTTACTGGTATTTCACCAAAAATGTTGATTGGAAAGCATTGCCTGCTCATACCGTTTTAATTCCTCCTGTTAACATGATGTTTTTAAATTGGTTTCCTTTTAATTCCTCAATTGTGAAAAAAATTATGTATATTTTTGTTTTTGTAATAAGTATTTTAATTTATGAATCAGTAACTTTACTTCCCGAACCTTGGGGGTACTTCCATTATGGTTGGTGGAAATTATGGCACGCAGCTATAATCGATCCGATACTTTTGTTTATCTTATTAGGGTATTACAAATTGGTATGTAAAGCAGAAAAAAATCTTATTATTAAAGAAAAATAATTAAATAATATAAAAGTCCCTCTTGAACAAACGGCTGCAAGAGTTAAGGATTGGAATGGCTGTGGCGATTATATTTTGGGTAAATATTTTTAAGAAGTTGCCCCTCTCAAAAGAGAAGGGCTTTTCATTTATTTTAAACCGTTCCGTCCTTGGTCATATTTCTCTTCATGCATATGGTCGACAAAATCATCAGAAATCTCGCCTAAATGCAGCATGTCTTCCCCATTCATTAGACCTTCCAGTGAATCAAAAAACGATTTAGGAATGTTGAAATCAATCAAAAGGTCCCCTGAGTTGCTATAGACACTCGCTGATAAATTACCTGGAGGCTCTGACATTTTCAACAAATCCATTAACGTTATAGCTTTACCGTCTGCTTTCAAATTGACCTTTACTTCATAGAGGGCAATGGTTTCCTCCAAGATTTGAACCAGTTCGTTCAGTTCTTGGTCACTTAATTGGGAAGGATCTTCGATATTGAGAAATTTTTCCCAAAGCGTATCGTTTGTTGCGATTTGGTCAAGTTGGTCTTTATTTTTTTCTTCGACTTCACTCAAATAGTTAAAAAATCTCTCTGCTTCTTCCTCTGTTATGCCAAATTCCGATAGTGCATTTTCGGTTTCGGCCATGTATTCATCATAATTGACATAAAACTCAAGTGATGCATCCAAATCCTCAATAAATTTATAGTCATTTAAGGAGTCGCCGAAATGGTCCATGAGGTCATTAAATTCTTTATCTGTCAGACCATATTTCGTTAATAACTCCTGCAAATTTTTCGAGTTAATAGGGGTTCCCAGAACTTCTTTAAGCTCGTCCACTGTACTATAATCATCCAAAGGGATCTCATAATAGTCCAGATAATCCATCAAGTCCTGTTTTGTCCAGCCAATACTGGCCAAATATTGGTTCAATTCATTTTCTGGAGGAGCAGCCTGAGCGACTGGAACATTGAACAGGAATGGAAAAGAAAGCAAACAAACCAGAAATGCCTTAATATAAACCATCGGAAACCTCCTTTTATTTGGTGCATAAATATTTTGCCCCCTACCGACTCTAATTAAGAAAAGCAAATAATTCTCAATAAAATTTAGACTTTTAATAAATTTGCAGGAAAGCGTCTCATTGACCATGGAACCTGCATTTTTTTATATTTCGGCAAATGTAGAGCTTTTCACTATAGGGTAACTACGACAACTCTTTTTCTTGTTCCACTAACGGGGCAGTATAGTTGAATAAGAACAGGGATAGGCAATCTCTTGACATATCATCTCGAATTAAATACAATATTTCTATAAATACCGAAATAAGAAAAATTTGAATTACTGAAAGGAGGTTTTTAGCGGTGAATGATGATATTGCAGTAATAGTCTGTAAGGCACTAGGTGAATCGACTCGTTTACAAATCGTAAAATTACTTGCTCAACAATCAGAGTTAGCTTGCCTGGAAATGGCAAATCAATTTTAGGATAGATTCTCAAATGATTGAAAGAAATTCATTTATATAAATTTGTAAAATAAAAATTATGAGGTGAAAATTAAAAATGGAAATTTCAAAACAAATAGCATTAGTTACAGGAGCAAATAGAGGACTTGGTCGTCATATTGCACAAGAACTACTTTCTCGAGGAGCAAAGGTTTATGCAGGAGCTAGAAATCCGGAAATGATTGATCTTCCAGGTGTCATTCCATTACAAATCGACGTTACAGACGAAAAGTCAATTGCTAAAGCGGCAGAAATTGCTAACGATGTAACTTTATTAATTAATAACGCTGGATCACATACAGGAGCTTCATTGCTTGACGGTGAGATGGATAAAATACGATTAGAGATGGATACTCATTATTTCGGTACTCTCAGCGTGATCCGTGCTTTTGCTTCGATTATCGAAAAAAATGGTGGAGGAACAATTCTTAATATCCTTTCTGTTTTATCGTGGGTGAGCAGCTTGAACCAAGGTACTGCATATCCAGCAGCCAAATCTGCAGAATGGAGTTTAACAAATTCCTTCCGTCTAGAACTAGCATCTAAAAATATTCGTGTTGCTGGTCTACATGTAGGATATATGGACACAGACATGGTAGCAGGAGTTACTGCACCAAAATCTAAACCTGCTGATATTGCAAAGATTGCAATCAACGGTATTGAAGCCGATAGCTATGAAATTATAGCAGATGATTTAAGTCGAAATGTACAACAACGTTTATCTGGTGGAGTAAAAGCGATTTACCAACAATTGTTTTAAATTTATAAACATGAGTGAATAATACAATACTTATAGAAATACTGAAATAATAATTGCTGAAAGGAGGTTTTTAGCGGTGAATGATGATATTGCAGTAAAAGTCTATAAGGCACTAGGTGAATCCACTCGTTTACAAATCGTAAAATTACTTGCTCAACAATCAGAGTTAGCTTGCCTGGAAATGGCAGATCAATTAAAAGGCCCTGCCAATTCAACATTGACGCATCATTTAAAACCATTACTCGATTGCGGATTATTAGCAGTTCGCAGAGAGGGAACCTTCAGATATTACAGGTTACAACGAGAAGTCCTTGCACAATACGCTCCCGCTTTACTTTAATGTGAAAGCGGAATAATTTTAATTTTAATTTTAATTTTAATTTTAATTTTAATTTCAGTATTTATAGAAATACAGAACAATTGAAATGAACGGGGGAAAATATATGAGTCAAATTACTAAAGAAACAAATTCTTGGGGAAATTTAAAAAATGGTTTAGACAGTAAATTGTTTGAACCGATAAAAATCGGAGCTTGGAATTTACGCTCTCGTATCGCAATGGCACCGTTAACAAGATCCTTTGCAGATAATCAAACGGGCGTAGTAGGAGAGGATATTGTTGAATATTACCGAAAACGTGCTGCCGATGGAGTTGGTTTAATCATTTCTGAAGGAACGGTCATTAGTCCTCGTGGAAAAGGCTATCCTGGAATTCCAGGCATTTATTCAGACGAACAAATTAAGGGTTGGAAAAAAGTAACGGATGCTGTGCATAAAGAGGGAGGAACAATGATCGCTCAAATATGGCATGTTGGTCGCTTATCTCATCACGAGCTTGCTGGAAATCTGCCTCCTCAAGCACCATCATCTATACCAGCTGAGGGTCTTGTCTCTCGTTTCCGAAAGCCATATGATGTTCCTGAAGAAATGACAATTGAAGATATTAATGAAGTAATCAATCAATATGCGCAAGCTGCGAAAAATGCAATAGCAGCAGGTTTTGACGGTGTGGAAATTCATGGTGCGCACGGATACTTGATTGACCAATTTAATTCAGATATAACCAATCATCGTACAGACAAATATGGTGGTGACCTTGCTCAAAGATTAACGTTTATGCAGGAGGTAATTAAAGCGGTTATCGACGCAATCGGTACAGAACGAACAATGATCCGATTCTCTGCTCATAAAGCTGATATACCAAATTACATGTGGGAAGATCCAGAAATGGCTATTCGTACATTTGTTGAGGCATTTAAGGAAGCGGGTGCAACCATGATTCACCCATCGATTATGCAATTTGATCGAGTGCTTGCAGATGGAAATACGATGCATCAATTAGTCAGAAAATACTGGGATGGTGTCATTATTGGAGTAGGTACATTAAATCCAGAAATGGCGAATCAGGCGATTGAAGAAGGAACAATTGATGTTGCTGCTTTCGGACGTCCATTCATTTCTAATCCTGATTTTATTCATCGTTTAAAAAATGGTGAAGAATTGGAAGAATACGACGCTAAGAAGCATCTTAATACACTAATTTAAAGCACTAGAATAGAAAGAAATGGAAATGGATTTAGTAAAAGATATAAGCATCAACATCGACAAAAAGGTGGAATAAGAATTCCCCCTCCTGATATATATTTCAGAAGGGGGAATAGGGATACTATGTAAAATCTTAAGAAAACGAAACCGTGCACACGGCAATTAAAACCTAAGGAGCTATTAACATGAACACAAACAATCAATTTACCGTAAATCGCAAAACGCCTACTTATTGGCGTATTACATTTCATAACCCGCCCATTAATCTAATTGATCCAGATTCGATGTTTGAGCTAATGACGCTCATGGATCAAATCGAGACAGACCCTCATCTTAAGGTCGTTGTTTTCGACAGCGCAGATCCTGAATATTTCATAGCCCACGTTGATATAACGCGTACTGGAGAAAAGTATCCACCAGTTATTGATTTCAGCGCACGTCTTTCTAGGGCTTCGGTTGTCAGCATAGCTGAAATTCGGGGAAGGGCCCGGGGAGCCGGCAGCGAGTTTGCGCTTGCCTGCGATATGCGGTTCGCCAGCAAAGAGAAGGCCATCTTCGGACAACCTGAAGTCGCGGTCGGCACCATACCAGGAGGCGGTGGCATGGAGATATTACCCCGCTTGGCGGGACGTTCGCGAGCTCTTGAGATTATCCTTAGCGCTGACGACTACGATGCCCCAACCGCAGAACGCTATGGATGGATTAACAGAGCAATTCCCGAAGCAGAATTAGACGGTTATGTGGAAAACTTGGCTCGAAGAATTTCGGCATTCGATAAACAGATCCTAAGTGACGTCAAGCAGCTCATTAATCGTACCGGAATCCCTGAAGTCTCAGAATTGCAGGAATCCCGAACCGTCTTTATCACGAGAACCATGTCACAAAATACGCAAGAAAAAGTGTCAAAGGCGATGGCACTGGGCTTTGGTCAACGAGGTGATTTCGAGCTTCATTTAGGTCAACATTTAGGGGATTTAAAATAATTGAAGTTGGGGAAACCCGCCAACGAGAGCCATGGTCAAGATTCAGATGTGTTGAAACAAATTTCTCCCGTTGCATGGCAGCATGTGAACCTTTACGTGCGATATGAGTTTAACAAACAACAGGTTCTATAAGGATGTAGAAGAGGCGGCTGCGCTCGGCTGGGTGCAGGGAGACGAGAGCCTCTTGCGTCCAAATGATCCGGTTACCCGTCAGGAAGCCATTCTTACGATTGTTAGAGCGGCGGGGGTTGTGCTTGAAGGAGGAAATGACGACCTCTTAGCGATATTCAAGGATGGCGAAGATGTTGCAGTATGGGCTAAGTTAGCAATCCTGTATGCGCTACAGGAGGGTTGGATTCAGGGAATGGGAGACGGCAAGCTCGCTCCGCGTGATTTCATTACTCGAGGCCAAGCAGCGGCAATACTTGTAAGATTCGGCTTTAAGAAGAAGGTATAACATATTTAGATAACACAAACAAAAGCCCAGTAGTTCCCGAACTACTGGGTTTTTTGAAACTTGGCTTACAGAGCAAGGAGGTAACTGTAGTCTGGATTTTATACGTATTATATATATCGTTACTACAGATGACTAATTGAATGTGAATTTTAGTTTAATACTAAGGAGATGAAAGGTGATGTTTTTAAAGAAAAAATCATACTTAGGAGAGAAAAATGGCGTCTCCTACTTGAATGGAGAAGTTAAATTTCTAAGTGTTTCATTTAATGTTTACAGTTATTTAGTGGATGGTGTATTAATTGATACAGGATCGCAGTCCTTACATAGATATTTCGAATCTTTTATTGACCAAGCAGATTTTGATCAAGTAATGATAACTCATTCTCATGAAGATCATTCAGGTTGTGCTGCTTATATTGAAAAAACTAAGAATCTACCAATTTATTTAAGTGAAAAAACAATTGATAATTGTGCACGACGTGCAGATTATCCTTTATATAGGCAACTCTTTTGGGGGAGAAGAAAGCCGTTTCATGCTAAGGATATGCCTGAAACGTTTACATCCAGAAATGCGATATGGAAAGTAATCGATACACCTGGTCATGCTTTTGATCATAAAGCTTTATTAAATCAGGAAACAGGTCAATTATTTACGGGAGATTTATTTGTAAGTGACCGGACAAAAGTAGTATTAGCAGAAGAAAGTATCCCTTCAATTATTACCTCATTAGAGAGAGTATTAACTTATGATTTTCAAGATGTATTTTGCAACCATGTAGGGTTTGTAGAAGATGGTCGCACAGCGCTTGAACGAAAACGAGACTATTTATTATCTATTAAACATAAAGTATTAACTTTACAAAAAGAAGGGAATTCAGTTGAAGTTATCCGTAATATGCTATTTCCAAAAAAATACCCAATTATAAAATTTTCAGGCGGAGAATGGGATTCACTACACATTGTCACATCGATAATAAATGAAAATAATGTACGTAAACCCGATTTATTTTAAAAGACATTGAGGGCTTATTGGACAGGTCCTTTTAATTTATGTTGATTATCTTATACAACTAACGCATGCTTATGTTCAATAACGGGGTGGCTACGGCGATCCCGTTTTTCTTATTGAACGTGGAGTTTAATACAATAAAATAAAAAGCAACCCAAATGAAACAGGACCGCACATTTTAGACATATATAAAATGTGTGGCCCTTTTATTATCGTTGAACTAACTAACCTTAGTATAAAGATAAAGTGTCATTTTGTTTGTCAATTTATCGATATGCACCTCAAAACGGAACGTTTGGTATTACTCTGTTTGTTTTTTTGTTAGTTCATTACTGAATTTCTGAGACTGTTACAATTGCTTTTCCAAGGTTGGCTCCTTTGAAAAGACTTAGAAAAGCTTCAATTGTATTGTCAAAGCCTTCTGTAATGGTTTCTTCATACTTTAATTTGCCGTCTTTAAGCCAACCCGCCAATGCTTGGATACCTTCACCAAAGCGTGATGAATAATTGCCAACCGTAAAGCCTTGCATTAATGAGCTCGTTTTAATTAGATAGGACTGAACGCGTGGTCCGATATCCTCAGTTTCGTTATTATAGGAGGAAATGGCACCACATACCGGAATTCGAGCAAAGTTATTTAATAAAGGATAGACTGCGTCTGTCACTTTTCCCCCGACGTTCTCAAAGTAAACATCAATTCCATTCGGGCACACTTCTTTAAGGGTCTCACCAACATCTTGAGTTTTATAATTAATTGCTGCATCAAACCCGAGTTCTTCCACCAAGTACTTGACCTTATCGGTTGAACCTGCAATTCCTACCACTCGGCAGCCTTTAAGCTTGGCAATTTGACCGACTATTGATCCGACTGCGCCGGCAGCACCAGATACAACAACCGTTTCGCCCGTCTTTGGTTTACCAATGTCTACTAAACCGAAATATGCTGTAAGTCCCGTCATTCCGAGCACACTTAAATATGAAGAAGCAGGTGCAATGGTTGAATCTATTTTACGAACGGTTGTTTCTTTTGCAATGGAATATTCTTCCCATCCTAAAGAACCTAAAACAAGATCGCCCTTTTTAAAGAGGTCTGATTGAGACTCTTCAACCTGGCCAATTACACCACTTGAAATAACCTCATTTAATTGGAAGGGTGGAATGTAGGACTTCGTATCGTTCATACGCCCCCGCAAATAAGGGTCAACTGAAATATAAACGGTACGGATTAGTAATTCACCTTGTCCTGGTTGGCGAATTTCAGTTTCTCTTATTTCAAAATTCTCATGTGTTGGCATCCCTGTTGGTCTATTTTTTAATAGTATTTGTTTTGGCATGTATGAGACTCCTTTTTCCCTAAATTTGAATCATATTTACTATATATTAATCACTTGATGAATCAAAAAGAATTGCTCGTGTCTTTAGTTTTTGTTTTTTTACCGGGTTCATACTGAACTTTGGAGTAATCCTCTTTTTTTGGTGAATTTTCCTTGTAAGGATATAAGAATGGGAGTTTCATAATGGAAGGACTTGATTTACCTTTTCTGTTCTATCTCATTATTACTTGACTAATATTAAATAGGATAATCAAAAAACATTAACTAAAGGTGAGCGTTTCTTCTATTGATATAACCATCCTGAAGACCCTGATGTCCTGAAATGTTAGATAGAATTAGAAGTTGGAGAGAAATATACTTAAAAATTGGGAAGAGAAACCCTAGGATTCGGTTTATATATTTTTAGGAATGTCTGAAATTTAGCTACGAATATTTTTGTGGTTTGTAAGATTGTTAAGAATTGTACTTAAACTATCGGGGTGCAAGAGTTAAAGATACAGCTGCCTTTTTTGGGGCTTTTCTTATTGAAGTAACGGGCAGGTTTGTGTAACAAGATGGCTAATAAATAATGACTGTACTAATCATCTTATGAACACTAGCTCAATGAAATGTCATGACTATATCGAAAACAAAATAACCAAGGATAAACTTTAGGCAAATATCTATTCCTCCTTCAAATGGGACACATACATTATTTTGACACTATTTGAGGAGGAGATAAAAATGGAAAGAATCTTAGGAATGGGTATGGGTGGTTT
>NZ_JBITPF010000092.1:0-52634 GCF_050468025.1 Neobacillus sp. NRS-1170
AATCTAAGGTCCACAAACTACCTTGAATTAAAATATCACGAATTTGAGATAATTAGGCAAAAAAATCAATCTTATTTACCTTCATTAGAATTTAATATTTCTTGCGTATACGACCCCTCATATATTAAGCCGTGTTCCTTAACAAATGCTAATTTTTAAATTAGGGATTTTCTCTCCTTACCCCCCTTAATTTATATGTAGTAATTGTTTAGGAACCACCCTAACTATTCTCCTCCTCTCAATAAAAATTTTCTCGAATAATATATTTTTAACAAAAGAATCTTGAAATAAAATAATTCAACTTCGAGATTATTTTATTATAAATCATTTAAATGACTTGTCAACCATTTAATTAAAAAACTATTAATTTATTGGTTACTTTTTTTATACAAATTTTAATCCAAAATTAATCTCAATTCTTTATTTATTAGTGTATATAGGATATAATTATTTATATCGGAAAAAACATTGTTACTTTTAGTATCCCATCTTTATAAATAGGAGGTGTTTATCTTGAGTGAAAAGGAAACACAGGATAAGGTATGTTCAAAGGTCGAAGAATCGTACAATATTATCGGAAAAAAATGGATGGGTTTAATTATCCACACTCTGATGGAAGAACCAAAACGGTTTAGTGAAATCCATGCTTATATTCCGGATTTGAGTAAGAGAATGCTTAACGAACGAATAAAGGAACTTGAGGATTGTGGAATCGTCCTAAGAAATGTAATTACAGACCGCCCGGTTCGAACAGAGTATTCACTCACAAAAAAAGGGACGGAATTAGGAAGAGCCCTAAAGACAGTAGAGGATTGGGCTGATAAATGGCTATAAAGTAAAACTTCAATTAGTGTGAAAATTTCCTGATTTATAATATATTTATTATGACAACCTTTCCATTTTTATGGAAAGGTTGTTTCATGCTTAACCAGAAATGGGACAAATAAACATAAGCCTGCCAAGCCCCTTCTTAAACGAGGTGGCTTGGCAGGCTTATTAACTTAATGGTTGTACCTCTATATCCTATTCTACAGTTCTATCTAAATCGAAAATTTCTTTAATGCCAACACTGCATTATGTCCTCCAAAACCAAAACCATTAGAAATAGCATAGTTTATTTTCATGTTAACTGCATGGTTTGGAACATAATCTAAATCACACTCTTCATCTGGTACATCATAATTAATAGTTGGAGGAGCTATATCTTCCATGATACTTTTGAGGGTTATAACAGCCTCAATCCCACCTGCTGCTCCAAAAAGGTGCCCAGTCATTGATTTAGTGGAACTTACCTTTAAGTTATAAGCATGAGCACCGAAAACACTTTTAATTGCTTGGGTCTCTGATTTATCTCCTTCAGGGGTACTTGTACCATGTGCATTTATATAATCCACATCAGTCAATCAAATATTTCCCATTTCTAAAGCCAATTTCATGGCATTTGCGCCCCATTGTAATCAGGGGAAGTAATATGATATGCATCTGTTGTGGAACCATAACATACGATTTCTCCTAAAAAATGAAGGCACTGTCCTTTCCATCCATCGCGATAATTGCAAGGTTAATTGGGGCGGAGCTCGTATATGTTGAAGAAGGAAAAGCAGTTTTTGAATTACAATGAATACAGAAAAACATGCAAATCCTATGGGGACGATCCACGGTGGGATTCTATGTGATATTGCCAATATGGCGATGGGTGTAGCCTTTGCGAGTACATTAGAAACTAATGAAACCTTACAACCGTTGAACTTAAAATGAACTATTTAAAACCCGTCTGGAACGAAAAAATTATAGCAAAAGGAGAGGTTATGAAAAGAGGAAACACTATAGGGTTGATTAAGTGTGATGTTTTTGATGAAGGAGGTTCCTTAGTGGCCCATGCTTTAAGCACATGTATGATTCTTCGAGGAGATAAATCAACAGGAAGATAGGGCACCATTTTAGCTTATAAATTAATGGCGAAAAGTCTGCTTTAAAAAAAGCTACCGTCGACTGAAAATAGAACAGATTTGTACTAGCTGTTCCGATGTCTACACCCATCATATATTTTGAACTCACTATTTCTTCCTCCTGACTAAGGATTTTTTTCTGCTTCCTAATCAAGGAGAGAAGCTCAAAATAAGCTTCTCTCCTTCACGTAAAATATATATAGATGTGGCACTTAAACTTCCTATATTGTTTATAATAGAAGTATTGTTTTTAAACAAACAAATTTAGCAATAATACACCGCCAAAAGCAACAAATGAAAGTATTGTCTCCAACACTGTCCAAGTTTTAAAGGTTTCTTTCACTGATAATCCAAGATATTCTTTTACCATCCAGAATCCAGCATCGTTTACATGTGAAAACATCAATGATCCTGCACCTGTCGCGATAACAAGCAATTCCAGATTTACACCTGACATGTGTTGGACAACTGGTGAAACGATACCGGCTGCTGTTGTTAAGGCAACCGTCGCTGAACCTGTTGCAATACGAATTAATCCAGCAATCAAAAATGCCAAAACAAGTGGAGATAGTGATAAATGTTCGGACATTTGAGCAATGGTTGTACCTACACCACTGTCGATAAGAATTTGCTTAAATCCGCCGCCGGCCCCTATGATTGCTAGGATTGAACCAACTGGCAGCAGGCTTTCTTCTGTAAATTTTTTAATAGCTTTTTTATCCATGCCTTGACGAAATCCGAGAAAGAAAAATGCCGTAAAATTAGCAATCAAAAGCGCAATGACAGGACTCCCTATTAATGTTAAGAATTTCATCAGACCGCCAGGTAATGACATATACGGTGCTATTGCTGATAAGATCATTAATAATACTGGTAATAAAATAACAAAGAATGAAATTCCTGTTCCAGGTAATTTTTTCGCCGCTGTATTAATACGAATCAACTCTGGTTCTCCTTCAGGAATCACATGTTTATGAACCCACTTTGCAAATAATGGACCTGCGATGATGGCTGCAGGCAACGCAATGATTAGTGCGTAGAGTAGCACTTTTCCAAGATTAGCCTTATAGATCCCTATTGCCGCCATTGCCCCTGGGTGCGGCGGTACAAGACCATGTACGATAGATAGTCCAGTAATAGCTGGTAAAGCGATTAATAATATATTTTGTTTCGTTGTTTTATGAATGGAGATGACTAAAGGTAATAAAATTAAAATACCAACTTCAAAGAACACCGGGATTCCGATAATAAAACCAGAAAGTAGCATAGCCCATGGTAATTTCTTGACACCAAAGGAACGAACGAAGAAATTCGCTACTTGCATTCCGGCCCCTGATTCTGCCATCATCTTTCCTAAAATCGTACCTAACGCCAAAATTCCTACTAAGTGACCTAGAACATTCCCAACCCCGGTTTCATAGGCACTTACGATTTTATCCATTGATAAACCAGCCATAATTGCTAAGAACAAACTTGCAACGGTTAAACTTATAAACGCATGCCATTTCCACCAAGATACTCCTAAAACGACGATTACAATTGCCGCAAATGTAACCAGCAATAAATACGTATTCATTCTTAATTCCACCTTTTAAAATTACTTAGATTTTCTACTTCATAATGATATTGTGTTTGAGTAATTAAAAAGAAATACAGGATAAACTCTTATTTCTTTTCCACTGCATGTCCACCAAATTCATTGCGCAGTGCTGCCACGACTTTCCCTGTAAATGTATCGTTCTCTAGTGAACGATAGCGCATCAATAAGGACATTGCGATAACAGGAGTAGCGGCTTGAAGGTCCAAAGCTGTTTCAACTGTCCATTTGCCTTCACCGGAAGAATGCATAACCCCTTTTATCTCATCTAAATTCGCATCTTTAGAAAATGCTTTTTCTGTTAATTCCATGAGCCATGAACGAATAACGGAACCATGATTCCACACTCTTGCTACTTTTTCATAATCATAGTCAAACTCGCTTTTATCTAATATCTCAAACCCTTCACCGATGGCAGCCATCATTCCATACTCAATTCCGTTATGAACCATTTTCAAGAAGTGACCACTACCGGCTTTCCCTGCATGCAAATAGCCATTCTCCACAGCGGTGTCACGGAAAATTGGTTCGACAATTTCCCATGCTTCCTGGTCTCCTCCAACCATGTAACTAGCTCCATTTCGGGCACCCTCCATCCCGCCAGATGTTCCCGCATCCATAAAGTGCACTCCTATTTTTCTCAACTGGTTGTAACGAAGAACCGACTCTTTATAATGGGAGTTACCAGCTTCTATTACTATGTCACCTTTTGTTAAAAAGGGAGTAATCTCATTAATTACCGAATCAACTACGGAATGTGGAACCATAATCCAAATAACTCTTGGTGTTTCCAAGGATTGAACAAGTTCCGTTAAGTTTGATGTGCCTTTAGCTCCGTATTTACTCATTTCTACGACTGAGTCAGCATTTAAATCAAATGCTAAAACTTCGTAGTTATGATCCAATAGATTTTGTCCTAAATTTAACCCCATTTTCCCTAATCCGATTAATCCAACTTGCATACTAATTTCCTCCTCAAAATTATTTTCATAAAAAAGAATGATTCTTCCCTAACCATGTCCAAATCGACATCATTTTTTTAAACTATGTTGACCTTCTATAAACCGAACCGTGCCTGTTTTAGAACGCATGACCACCGAATGAGTTGTTGCGAAACCCCCATTATATTGAACCCCTTTAAGAAGCTCACCGTCGGTTACACCTGTTGCTACAAAAAAGGCATCCTCACCTTTCACAATGTCTTCCAACATTAAAACGCGGTTAACATCTCGAATGCCCATTTTTCCTAAACGAATCCATTCTTCTTCCGTTTGTGGTAATAGCTTTCCTTGAAAATCTCCACCCAAGCTTTTTAATGCAGTAGCAGCCAACACACCTTCAGGAGCTCCTCCCGAACCAAGTAATATATCGACTCCTGTTTTTTCAAATGCTGTATTAATGGCTGCTGCAACATCACCATCTTGAATCAGCTTCACTCTTGCTCCAGCATCACGAATCTCCTGAATCATTTTTTCATGTCTTTCTCGGTTCAAAATAGCGACTACAAGGTCTTCAATATTCTTGTGTTTTGCTTTTGCAACAGCTGATAGATTTTCAATTACAGGGGCATTGATGTCAATTTTCCCTGCTGCTTCCGGACCTACTGCAATCTTTTCCATATACATATCTGGTGCATGCAAAAGATTGCCACGCTCTGCTATTGCTATGGTAGCTAGTGCGTTCCATGTACCTGCAGCAACAATATTGGTTCCCTCTAATGGATCAACTGCTATATCTACTTCAGGGCCATCCCCTGTTCCTAATTGCTCGCCGATATACAACATCGGCGCCTCATCCATTTCGCCTTCTCCAATTACAACCGTTCCCTTCATATGGATGGTGTTAAACATATCCCGCATACCTTGAGTGGCTGCCTCATCTACTTCATCTTTCTTCCCTCTTCCCAACCATCTTGCAGCAGCTAATGCTGCTGCTTCTGTGACTCTGACAAGCTCAAGTGAAAAATTTCTGTCCATCACAGACACCTCCAGTTCTCCAGTTTTCAAAAAAACCTCGTATATTATTAAATGAATCAATTAGTGTGCAGAAAACGAATGGAATAGTAGAATTGTGCGTTTTTTATTTCGCCCATTGTTTTCTAACTTGTTCTTCAGCCAAACGTAAGATCTCTTGTTCTGAAACCTCTTTATAGGCAATAACATTTGTTAAATAATTTTTCCCTTGAAATCTGACTGTAACAGTTATTTCCATCATAATGATCACTCCTTTCTACCATGAAAATAAAGGGATGTTCCCCTAACCTAATATCGATTTCCGATTGTCAAATAACCATAAATGACAAATAGAATTTATCGAAAGGAATATTCCATTTTGTAAAAAAGTTATATCAGCAGTTTACCGATAATGGACTACAAGAATCATAGTTAGAGTCAGTTCTGCAAAATTTGTATTCCTTAAGTTTTGAAACAGACTCAGGAAGATACACTAACATTAAATGATCACCTGCTATTTTGGTGACTTTTTTAATATAAGGTTATCTTTAGTAACCATAATAACTCCAGAAATATATATTGTCAATTTAAATTTTTTAAAGTTGTTAAGCTCAATCAAAACCTTATAAAACCTATATTATTATAGTTACGATCAACTTTACATATTAATGTTTTATAAATTTTTTAAAGGATTTAAATTATCGTTACTAAAAATTTATTGGTTATTTTTAATGCATTTAATTATTAGTGAAAGCATTTTAATATTGTTCGGTGGTATGTGAACGATTTGAAGAATAAAGGATTCTCTCAGATTCAAAGATGAGTGTCCATGGTAATTAGGAGTGGCTCCTTATGCCTGTCTGGGCAAAAATATCATTGACTTTTGCATTAAAAAAATTCTAGAAAGGAAATATTTAAGCTATTAATATAATGAATAAACATTCTAAGTCGTCAATTGGCTCGGTATTGACTCAGTTCAATGTCATATGAATAGGCGATTAAAAGTTTGGGATCGTCTGGGTGATGATCTTAAACCAAGAACGTTAAATGAAGACGTAGCAAAGGAAATCTCATTAAAAGAACTTCCTGGAGTATTAAAGGATATTTTAAAAGGAAAAATACATGGAAGAACGATTGTTAAACTATAACATGCATAGTTTAAATCAAAATAGATATACATCAGTTATTATGATTTGAGCATTAATGTTTAAAACGCCTCAGAAATTTTTTCTGAGGCGTTTTAATATGATTCATAAAGACTTAATTAGTCTATACTGGTTTCTTAGATCTTTCATGCTTAGAAATAATTTAGTTCCAACCACTAAACAGATTTATTCAACAACCTGGAGAGTGACGTCAATATTCCCTCTAGTTGCTTTTGAGTATGGACAGAATTCGTGAGCCTTATGTACTAGTTGTTCTAATTTCTCCTTTTCCACACCAGTCCCTTTTACTTGCAACGTTACTGCAATTTTGAAGCCTTGATCGGCCTCATCCCTTAAGAAATCTACATTTGCCGTTACTTGTGATTCGAATTTGACATGTTCCTGCCTTGCGATGTGCTGTAAAGCCCCATCGAAACAAGCTGAGTAGCCACAAGCGAACAACTGTTCAGGGTTTGTAGCGTTTGGTAATTCTTTCGCTCTTGGGGAGCCTGGCATTGCTAAATCCACTTTTATTTTGCCATCAGATGATTCAACTCTGCCTTGTCTTCCTCCAGTAGCTGTTGCAGATGATGTGAATAATGGTTGTTTCGTCATTGATTTTTCTCCTTTTTAACAGATGTTAGCACCTTAAAATTCACAAAGAGGGAGTTAGGCCACTTTATTCAAAACCTATAATTATGGAAAAGCTAATCGGAAATTTCCGACTAGCTTTTCTTATTGATCAAAATGTTATTGATTCGATTTTTTTACCCACTCCGCAACTGTAACGGTACGTTTAGCTTGATGTTTAACAGCTGCCTGTACGTCTTCGATCATTTTCCCATCTTGTCCAACAGTAACACTTGTTCCATAAGGGTTACCACCTGCTCCGAAGGTGACTGGATCTGTATAACCAGGAGCCGCTACAATTGCACCCCAATGATACATGGTTGTATAAAGCGATAAAATCGTTGCCTCTTGACCGCCATGAGGATTTTGTGCAGAAGCCATGGCGCTAACTACTTTGTTTACAAGCTTTCCGTTAAACCATAAACCTCCGGTTGTATCCAAAAATTGCTTCATTTGTGCAGGCATGTTACCAAATCGCGTAGGTACACTGAAAATAATGGCATCTGCCCATTCTAAATCGTTTAATGTTACTTCAGGTACTGCCTTCGTTGCTTCAACATGAGCTTTCCAACCTGGATTTCCTTCAATAACTGATTGTGGTGCAAGCTCAGGGACTTTTAATACTTTTACTTCAGCACCCGCTTCTTTCGCTCCTTCTTCAGCCCATTTTGCTAATTGATAGTTTGTTCCACCCATGCTGTAATAAATTACGGCTAATTTTACATTTGTCATTGTTTCGTTCTCCTTTTCTGATGAATCTCCAAATAGTTTAGATAAAAAACCCATTTAATACACCACCTATTTTCTCAATCATTTTCAATTAATATTCAAATAAAGACGTTCTTTTTTTGTTTCTTTTCAAAAACAGTTGATTTACATTATTTAATTATAGTTTGCGATACCAATGAGCCGCGGCTTCTACCTCTTCGACGGTTAACTGATGGCCTCTATTCTCCCAATGAAGTTCAACCCTTGCGTTTGCATCCTCAAGTAACGATTGAAGTTCAGCCGATTCCAATGGTGAGCAGATTGGGTCATTTGTTCCAGCAGCAATAAATACTGACTTCCCTGACAAATCTGGAAGATCAATTCCTTTTCTCGGCACCATTGGATGATGAAGAATGGCACCTTTCAATGCATTTTGATAGTGGAATAATAAACTTGCAGCAATATTTGCACCATTAGAATACCCGATAGCCAAAATATTATTTCGGTCAAAATCATATTTTTGTGATGCTTCATCGAGAAACTCATTTAATTCTTTTGTTCGGAATATTAAATCTTCTTCATCAAATACTCCTTCAGCTAATCTTCGGAAAAATCGCGGCATTCCATTTTCCAATATATTTCCCCGAACACTTAATACTGAAGCCTCCTCATCAATTCTTCCCGCAAGTGGCAGCAGGTCTAATTCATTTCCACCTGTACCGTGTAGCAACAGTAAAGTTGGTTTTGATGGATCAGTCCCCTTATTAAATATATGTTTCATCATTTATCTCCTTCCTATACTCGAACCTTCGCAAAAGGTAGGTTTCTTCTAATTCTTCACGCTTTGACTCTAACCATGAAGGTAACATAAGTTTTTTTCCAAGTTCAGCGACAGGTTCATCAACCGAAAAGCCTGGCGGGTCGGTCGCTATTTCGAAGATGATTCCCCCTTCTTCATGAAAATAAAGAGCTTTAAAGTAGTTCCGATCAAGTATTTCTGTCGGATCGTCCAGAGGCTTATCATATCGAAACAATTATTCCTTTTCGTGAATTAATCTAATTCTCTTACTTCAATCGGAATCAATACTTGCTCAATTTCTCCTCTATGCGGTTCGTATTGTGATGGCAACATCAATTTTTCTCCCATCGTCGCCAATGATTCATCATGAGCGAATCCAGGTGGATCTGTTGCAATTTCAAATAGAATTTCTCCATGTTCTCTAAAGTAAATCGCATTAAAGTAGTTTCGATCCTGTACGGGTGTAACACCATACCCGTTCGTCTCAACATACCTCTTCCAATCCAATTGATCCTGGTCATCTTTAGCCCGCCATGCAATATGGTGTACTGTTCCTACACCCATTTGACCGCGTCCAATAGGAGTTAATTTTAGGTCGATAATATTTCCGATATCTGCAGAAGAACGATAACGAGCGAAATCTTCTTCTTTTCCGATTAATTCAAGTCCCATTACATTTTCTAACAATTCCCCGGTTTTGTTAGGTTGTGCAGATAAAAGAGTTGCGCCGCCAAACCCTTTGATAGCAACTTCAGGAGTTACCCCACCGAAAGTGAATGTATTGACTTCCCCTTCTTCTCTTTCCACAATTTCCAAGTGAAGTCCATGTGGATCATCGAATTCTAAATATTGCTCTCCAAAGCGTTCCATTTTAGTGAATGAAACGTTGAATTTTTCCAATCTATTTTCCCAAAATTCCATAGCGCCCTTCGGAACAACATAAGAAGTAACCCCTACTTGTCCATCACCAATAATTCCTTGACGTGCACCTGCCCATGGGAAAAAGGTAATAATCGTACCTGGTTTTCCGCCTTCATTACCGAAATAAAGATGATAAGTACCAGGATCATCAAAATTTACCGTTTGTTTTACTAATCGTAACCCTAGAACTCCAGCATAGAAATCCACATTTTCCTGCGGATGCCCTACAATTGCTGTTATATGGTGAATACCCATCGTTTTCTTAGTCATTTTTTTCACTCCATTTTCTAAAGTTTTAATTCATGAACTAGTGTCTGATACTGAAAAAATCCTATTATTAATTCTTTTAGATTATATTAATCTAATCCCTAATCTTATTTTGTACATTTAATGTGATTAGACTCTTATAATATCAATTAATTTTAATTCAAAAATCTCTATATCGAGATAATTTAACTGTAAAATCATTTTTTCACTCTATTATTAATTCTTTTCAAAAGATTGACTATTATTTGAGCCTCTTCACTATTTAAGGAGCCGAACATATCATTCACCAATTCTTGATGTTTTGGCATAATTTTCTCCATCAAAGCAATTCCAGCATTAGTTAATGCGACATGTATGACACGCCTGTCATCAGGACATGGAAGTCGATTTAATAAACCTTTTTGTTCTAATTTGTCAATTACATACGTCATCGAACCACTGGATATTAGGATGCTATTACCTATCTGCTGAATCGTTTGTTTTTCATTATGGTAAAGCACTTCTAAAACCAAAAATTCAGTAATACTTAGGTTATTTTTGGCCATCTCATCCCTTATTCGTTCCTGGATTACTTTTGAAGTATGCATCAATTCTAGAAATGGTTGGTTGGTGCATTCTCTTTTCATTTTAACCACCTCCTTTTATGAAATGTCTCGTTTCCAAATATCTTGAATTCGAGATTTCAATAAAAATAATATAATTTACGATGTTATTTTTGTCAATATTTCATTTTATTTGCATTAAACATCAGTTTTAATTTATCATTCGTTGAGCTTCACGAAGTTGAAAAATTCGACTTTTACGAGGCATAAATCTACGAATTTCTTCTCCGTTATATCCGACTTGTAACTTTTTTTCATCAATGATTAACGGTGTTCGTAATAATTCAGGGTTATCTTTAATGAACTTGTACAATTCTTGAAGTGATAAAGATTCAATGTTGCCATTCAATTTTTTAAAAGCTTTCGAATTTTTTGAAATGATTTGATCTGTACCATATTCTGTTAGATGAAGAATATTTTTAATCTCATCGATCGTAATCGGTTCAGACAAAATGTTTCTTTCTTTGTAGGTAATTTGGTGGTCCTCAAGCCAAGCTTTAGCTTTACGGCAATATACACAACTAGGTGTTAAATATAAAGTTACCATTTTAACAAGACCTTCCATTTAATACTATTATTGGATTTATCTCAAATCTAAATATCTCAAATTCAAGATAACTTAATTATAAATAATTTTATCAATTTGTCAACAATCTATCATTTATATTAACAAAATGGAAAAAATTATATATTATTACCAAACTCATAATATAGATCACTTTATCAATTTTATATAATGGGAAACTCACGGTGTATCATATCCATTGTTATTATAAATTTTAAGTTACAGCTCCATGATAAAGTATTCGAGGTAATTTATTAAAATTATAATGAATTACTTTTTCAAAACTATCCAAATATGCATGTAAAGATTGTGTAATCATAAGATTTAGCACTTTTTCTTTAGTATTAAAAATAATGATTGGCTTTTTAAGCGACCATGCATATCCAACTTCCCACATTGTTCCAGGATCCTGATCGTTATATACTGCAAAGATAATATCGCTATAATGAATGGCATTTACATCAGAAACAAAGTTTTGATTTTGCCATTGATAAGATCCAAAAGGAAACGTGCTTTTGTATTTTCGTGGTGAAAATACATTTAATCCTTTGTTAAATAAAATTATTTCTAAATTTTCTAACTGCGCAATTTGTTCCGAGTTAAAAAATGGTCCAGCCAAATATACATTCATTTATCTAACCTCCAAAGGGTTATAAAAAATGATTATTAAGAGGTATTTAAAAGTAGACATATTAAACATAAATTTTTATACCATTTCTTGGTCTACTTCTGAAAACCAGTCAATGCATTTTTTAAGAACCCTCTGGAACAAATGATTGAATTAAGATGTAACAATTAGTATTCCATCAAACCGCTTAGTGTACATTGAATTCCTCAAGTAACATTTTTTCTGTTTGAGGCATGGTTAGACCTAAGTGCCAGCACCCCATACCAGCTAGACCATATTGTCGAACTAGTCGAAACTTAACCAGTAAGCTGCGTGGGTCTTCAAACCAAACTTCGTGCAGATTTCCTTTATTGTCAACATAACGGAACCATGGTGAAGCAGCATTTTCATTATAGTGTACCGGACTTTGATATCCTGTGTATAAATCAATGGCATGTTGAGTGGAATAAGCAGAACCTGAACGTTTATTAGTTCCTATGATCCAATCATATGCGTACTGAGGAATTCCCAGCATTAACTTTGATTTATCTACAACAGAAACTGCATAATTAAGGGTAGCTTTTACTCTATCTATCGGAGCAATTGGCCCTGAAGGACCTCCTGGCCAATGCCAATCATACGTCATCAAAAACATTCTATCCAGATATTTCCCAAGCGTACGATAATCATAACCTGCTGAATAAGAGGGAATTTGATCGCCTTCTTTTGGCGGAACCGCCATCATAACTTCCATTCCAGCCGGATGAAGCTTTGAAGCTAATTCCTTAATAAACTGATTAAGGTTAGACCGATCTTTTGTTTTAACCTGTTCAAAGTCAATTACTACTCCTTTGTAATCGTGACTATCTAAAAGGGAATATATATTATTGACAAATTTTTGTCGTAACCATGGCGTACTTATTAACTGATGAGTAAGATTAGGATCAAACCCCTTTTCACTTAAATTTGTAAGTGTTGCAAAAGGTGGAAGATTTTCTTTCCAAGCAATCTTATGCGCCTCGTTTTCTGGTGTTTCAATGATATTTCCTTGTTCATCGGACCTATACTCAAACACGAAAATACTAGTAAGAGTCTTTTTATAGTTATTCAGCATCCAAGCATTTGAATTCTTATCTTTTGGAACAAAATAGGTTCCAGTCCAAATATTCATTTTTGGCGGCCTAGGGATACTTAATTTCTGACCAGGGACAAGTACTCGACTCTTTAAATGATTTTGTCTCATTAATGTTATTTCACTAATTGCGTGACGATTAGCGATCTCCCAAATACTTTCACCTTGCTGAACAATATAAGTCGAACCAGGAATCATCATAGCCTGTCCAAGGACTAGATGAGTATTCTTAGCTAAACCGTTCAGCTTAGCTAGGCCCTCTTCGTCTATTTTGTATTGTTTTGATATTTTGGTTAGGCTATCACCAGGTTTCACTTCATGGATGACTTGAGCAAAAGCGAAAATGGGAGTCATTAAAACCACACTAGCTGAAATTAACAAAAACAAAAGTTTCTTTATCATAGGAATCCTCCAATAATAAATTTTCTATCATAGTAATAGCTCAAATTGTTTTGAAACAGGCAATTCTTTAGTTTATGACCTTAAAAAACAATGGGCTGTTTAGTATTAATAGGATATAGTTTTCCGTCTAAGGCAAATGAAATTTTGCCCGTTTCTTCGGATACCACTAATGCTAGAGCGTCGCTTTTTTCTGATATCCCAAGAGCTGCTCTGTGGCGTGTCCCCAGTTTTTTACCCACAATATTCTTTGTTGTTAAAGGAAGGACATTAGCTGCAGAAACCACTTCGTTTCCCTTAATTAAAACAGCCCCATCATGCAACGGGTTCCCTGGGTAAAAGATGGATTCCAATAATTTAGCCGTTACTATTGCTCCTATTGTCGTTCCTTTTTGAATAATAGGCTCAACGGAATCAACACGTTGAACTACGATCAGGCCACCGTGCCTATGTTTCGAAAGATTCTGAACAGTAGTGGATATATCTTCATAAGTATCAGTAAAAGATGATAAATAACAATTTAAGTAAAAAGAGGCAGCCATTGTTTCAATTTCAATTAAATGTTGTTTAACATCCTCGAGACTTCCCAATACACAATAATTTTCTTTACCAAGTATGTCTAAATTAGATTGCAGTAGGAGAATTAGTTGTTGAATACCATCTTCTAAATGTTGTTTCATAGGTGAAAAGTCACAATTATTGCTGTCCATGCTTGGATACCTCCATATACATTTTTATCCTGTAGGACTATTGAAAATTAAATTCCTAAAGTAATATCTCCTCTATTTGTTGCATAGTGGCACCTAAATGCCAGCAGCCTAACTCTCCTAATCCATATTCTTTAAATAGCCTGTGTAGATTACGAGGGTCTTCAAACCACACTTCATGCAAAGTTCATCTAAACCAGGGATAATCTGCCATTTCACCATAATAAATTTGACTTTCATGATTTATAAACATCCATTATAGTATTAGTAAGATGTTCTGTTAATATAAAATGGTAAATCAATCCAATAAAGACATATAAAAAAGGATCCCATACTGAAAGGATCCTTAATGATATTGATTCTATTAATAATCTGGAAATGGTACCTTTAAAAGACAGTATGTAATAATAAAAAAATCTATAATCAATAAAAAATTAACGAACACTTGCAAGAGATTCTTTTAGGTCCAAACTGGTTATAATCGAGCTCACCTCACTTATTAGCTTCTGATTTTTGATTTTTTCTCCACTGAAGTAACTAGGTAATTAATTATTGAATAGCTTTTTTTACCCATTCAGCTATTGTAACTGTACGTTTTGCCTGATGCTTAACGGCAGCCTGAACGGCAGAATGCTCCTCAACCATTTTCCCATTCTGATCAACAGTAACACTTGTTCCATATGGGTTTCCTCCAGCTCCAAATATCACTTGATCAGTATATCCTGGAGTTGCAATAATCGCTCCCCAGTGATGCATCGAAGTATATATAGATAATATGGTTGCCTCTTGTCCACCATGTGGATTTTGTGCGGATGTCATCGCACTAACCACCTTATTTACAAGTTTCCCATTAAACCATAAACCACCTGTTGTGTCTAAAAACTGTTTCATCTGTGATGGCATATTACCAAAACGAGTTGGAACACTGAAAATTATTGCGTCTGCCCATTCTAAATCACTAAGTGATACTGTTGGAATACATACTGCAACTTCCTCATGGTAGTTCTTCCATGCAGGGTTAGCATCAATAACAGATTGAGGAGCAAGTTCTGGAACTTTTAAAATCTTAACCTCTGCACCAGCTTCCTTCGCCGCCTCAGCAGCCCATTGTGCTAACTGATAATTTGTACCTGTTGAACTATATAAGATGATTGCAAGATTTACATTAGACATATTGCCAATCTCCTTTTCATTTAGAAAATAATAAAATTTAAACTTGAATAGAAATTCAAATATATGTTGCCCATGCATTTATTTTCAATCCTAAGTTTTACACCTTTCCTCATATTTTTTACCACGGATAAAATGAAAAAAACTAATCGGAATGGGATCCGATTAGTTTTTTTCTTTGCGCCCCAATTTGAGCTTCTTTCGCTCCAATCAACAGGCAAGTTTAATACAGCCTTTATTTTATTTAAATACTTTAACACGGTCTTCTATTGGTTGGAATTGTTTCTCTCTAGGTGAAGCTATCGGCTTACCAAATGGCATTTGGGCTATCATTTTCCAACTACTTGGAATTCTCCATTTCTTTTTAACTTCATCGTCAATAAGTGGATTATAGTGTTGTAATGAAGCACCAAACCCTTCAATTTCCAGCGAGGTCCATATTACATATTGAAGCATCGCATTTGATTGTTGAGCCCAAACAGGGAAATTTTCGGCATACGACGAGAATTGTTTTTGAAAAGATTCAATTACTGCCATTTCTTCAAAAAATAATACGGTGCCATATCCACTGCCAAAGGCATTCATTTTTTCTTCAGTAGGAGCAAAGTTTTCAACTGGAACGATTTTCCTCAACGTTTCAGTTGTAATACTCCACAGGTTAGTGTGATGTTCTCCTAATAAAAGAACTACTCTTTGGGCTTGAGTATTAAATTCTGATGGGGTATGCTTTACAGCATGATTTATTACCTCTTGAATTCTTTCATCAGATACCACTGGTTCACTGCTAATTCCATAAAAAGTACGTCGTTCCTCTACTGCGGTATAAAAATCCTTCGAAGCTGTCATTTAATTATCTCCTGTTCATTCTATTAATGTTTAATATCAAAATTCAATTTTAATAATTCCTCTTTTTAAATTTCTTTATACCATTTTCACTGCAGCTACTACCTCTTTGGCTTTTATTTCGTTCCAAATCAAGCCCTCATGAAAATAATGCTTTAAAGTAGGTGCGGCCAAGAATTTTTGTTGGATGATATCCCTTATCTTGCAGAAGAATGGGATTTACAAGGACTATTTTGGTCTTTCTATTTCAAAAATCTCTCCAATTTTCGCATAATTATTACCAGCCAATCGGCTTACAGCGGCTAAGCCCCCAGGGTTTATTCTTCCCTTGTCATAAATTTCATTATCAATATGAAATTGAACCACTTTTCCGATAATTAAATCACTGCCAGGTGATTCCGAACCACCTAATTCTACGGAATGTTCTAAAACACATTCCATTCGGATTTTTGCTTCCCCTACTCCAGGAACAGAAATTTTTATGCTGTCAATAGGAGTTAAATTTGCTAACTCAATCTCACTCTGATCTGGAGGCAGGATTGCCGCTGTTTTATTTACTTTTTCAACATTTTGTTCATCCACAATATGGACAACAAATTCCTTGGCCTCGATGATGTTTCTCGCTGTATCCTTCTGTCTTCCTTCTGGCCGTTGAATCGCTAAAGATATCATTGGCGGATTAGCTGTAACAATATTAAAATAACTGAATGGTGCACCATTCAAAATACCATCTTTCGAAATCGTTGTGACGAAAGCAATCGGTCTTGGTATAATGCTTCCTATTAAAAATTTATAATTTTCTCTTTCGGTATTTGTGGCTGGGTCTATGGAAAGCATTGCAATCATTCCTTTTCGTGAATTAGTCTAATTCTCTCACTTCATACGGAAACAATGCGCGCTCAATTTGTCCTCTATGAGGTTCATATTGTGAAGGCAGCATCAATTTTTCTCCCATTGTTGCGTGTGTTTCATCATGAGCGAACCCTGGTGGATCTGTTGCAATTTCAAATAGAATTTCCCCATATTCTCTAAAGTAAATCGCATTAAAGTAGTTTCTGTCTCTAACCGGAGTTACTCCATATCCATTTCTCTCTACAAATACCTTCCAATCCAATTGATCCTGGTCATCTTTTGCCCGCCATGCAATGTGATGTACTGTTCCTACACCCATTTGACCGCGTCCAATAGGCGTTAATTTTAGATCAATGATATTTCCGATATCAGCTAAGGAACGATAACGAGCGAAATCTCCTTCTTTTCCGATAAATTCAAGTCCCATTACTTTTTCTAACAATTCCCCCGTTTTGTTAGGTTGTGCAGAAAATAGAGTTGCACCGCCAAAACCTTTAATAGCAACTTCAGGAGTTACCCCTCCAAAAGTCCAAGAATTGACTTCCCCTTCTTCTCTTTCCACAATTTCCAAGTGAAGTCCATGCGGATCATCAAATTCTAAATATTGCTCTCCAAAGCGTTCCATTTTTGTGTACGAAACATTGAATTTTTCAAGTCTATTTTCCCAGAATTCCATGGCGCCTTTTGGAACTACATAAGAAGTAACCCCCACTTGACCATCTCCAATGATTCCCGGGCGGGCCCCTACCCAAGGGAAAAAGGTGATAATCGTCCCCGGTTTTCCACCTTCATTACCGAAATAAAGATGATAAGTGCCAGGATCATCAAAATTTACAGTTTGTTTGACTAAACGCAAACCTAGAACCCCTGCGTAAAAATCTACATTCTCCTGTGGATGACCTACAATTGCAGTAATATGATGAATACCCATCGTTTTCTTAGTCATTTTTGTCACTCCATTATCGGAAGATTTTTTATTCTATAAATGAACAGTTGATTGATCCTTTTATTAATCTAATACCTAATGATTGTTTTGAACATTTGATACGATTTAACTCTGTTAAATTATTTATTTTTAATTCAATAATCTGCAATTCGAGATATTTTTGAAAAATAAAAGTCTAACGCATATTGCCCAGGACCCATAAAAGCAATAATAATGGAACTCACAATTATATCTCCAATTAAAATATCTCAAATTCAAGATAACTTTATTATAATAAATTTAAACACTTTGTCAACAATGTATTAAAAACTTCCATACCATTAAACCTGAATCTTACTCGGCGTATGATCGGAACGTAATTAACTCATCCCTTACTATTCAATCAAAAAAATAAGAGCCAACAATTTTGTTGACTCTTTAATAAATTTGTTATGCTATTAATTTGCCAATCAATTAAAAAGTATGAGCTAAATCTTTTGCTCTTGCAATGGCATTTTCTTTAATTTCCTGTGCTTTATCTGGCATTGCGTTATGTCCTTCTACAAATAAACCTTCAAAAGAAGGAACTCCGAAGAATTGCATCATCACATTTAGATAACGGTGTCCCATTTCCATTTGAGTAGCAGGACCTTTTGAATATATACCGCCACGAGCTTGAATATGTAGCGCTTTTTTATCCGTCAATAATCCTACAGGACCTTGTTCTGAGTACTTAAAGGTTTTACCTGCAACAGAAACAGAATCAAGATATGCCTTCATAACTGGTGGAAATGAAAAGTTCCATAAAGGTGTTACAAATACATATTTATCAGCCGAAACAAATTGTTCCGATAACTCTGAAAGCCGCCCAACTTTAGCTTGCTCTTCAGAAGAAAGTTCCTCGAATCCTTTACCAGATTGGAGTTTTCCCCAGCCGCTAAATACGTCAGCATCAATATGTGGAATATTTTCCTTGTAAAGGTCAATCGAAATAATTTCATCATTTGGATTCACTTCTTTATAAGTCTCCATAAATGCTTTTCCTGCTGCCATACTGAAAGATTGATTGTGATCATGGGGATGAGCAGTAATGTACAATACTTTTGTCATTTTTTTCTTTCCTTTCATTACGAACCGTTTTAGTTTTAAACTAAAATCATCTTTTTATTTCGAATTAAGATAATTTTAATTCGAAATAATAGTAATATAATTTAGAAGTTAATTCAACCATTTTGTTTATGTATAAAAAGAATTCTTTCATATCTCCCTATTGCTGGTTGGCAGGTTATGATAATTATGCCTCTAAAATTTATATATTGATTTTATTCCCCATTTTTACTACAATATAAATGTAACCAAGTTACTTTTTATATACATGTTATTTTTAGTTATTTGTTATGCTATATAATAAAGATAAAAAGTGAGGTAATTAAAGTGAACTTATTAGAATCCAAAGTTATTCAAACTAAGTCAGAAAAAGAAATTTATATTGATCAAAATACAAACATTGAAATAGGCGGTATCCAATATCCTGAAAAAGCCCATCCCTATTATGAATTTATGGTTGGCTTAGAATTAATACGGATAAGGACTAATGAATATTATGGAACTAAAAAAGCATACTTTGGTATACGAATTACAGAGAATTTACAATCATTGACCATATTTGAGCCAGATCAACAAAGTATTTTTGCCTCTAAAAGTGAAGAGGAAAAGGATGCTGCAATAGAATTAATAAATTATTTATTAATTGAATCGCTTAATTTTAAACAATTTGTAATGACAATGAACCGTAATCTCAAAACAGAAAATGGAATTTTTGAAAAAGAAATAAGTAAATTAAAAGCTAAAGAAGCATTATTGGAAAAATTATTAAAAGTCACTTATGAAGATGTTAAATTTACCATACAAAGGAAAATAATAGCTTGAGTTTAGCTTATGTTAAATCATGTATTATTATTTAATAAACATTAGTAGGGGAAAAGCTTATAATAATATTAAAATGTGCTTTTCCCCATTGATTTTTCCTCTTAACTTCTTTATAAATTTCCTCTAGATTTTCCTCATCTCTATACTAAAATTTTTGAATTTATGGAAACTTCCCTTTTTTACTTTAAACAAAAATTTGATTAATAAGCTTTTTACTATGCAAATTTGGTTACAATAAGTTCATAAGAAATAAAATGTGTGTATGAATGAAGGAGGGTAAGATATTTAGTGGAAGGACAGGAAAACCTTCAACCAGAGGTTGAAAAATCCTTTGAATTAATAGGAAAAAGATGGACAGGATTAATTATATATGTATTATTAAGCGGACCAAAGCGTTTTAGTGAAATTCACTCAATTATACCTGACTTAAGTAAACGAGTGTTGACAGAAAGAATGAAAGAATTAGAAGAGCATGGAATTGTATTACGTCATGTTATTCCTGCGCGCCCAGTAAGAACAGAGTATTTATTAACGAAAAAGGGACACGAGTTAGGGAAAATTCTTGGCCCTATTAGTCAGTGGGCAACGAACTGGATGAAAGAAAATTACTAATAAGATTTTAGAAGGGTATTTACTCACATAAGGATAACCGGTAAATTTAGGAAAGGCAGGATGAGATTTTTGGCAAATGTTCTTTATATAACAGCACATCCTCTTGACCCCGAACGGTCATATAGCTTAACAGTTGGAAAAGCATTTATCGATTCTTATAAGGAGTTTCATCCTCATGATAAAATTGTCCACCTTGATTTATATAAAGCAGACATCCCCTATCTCGACTCAGATGTATTTAATGGCTGGGAAAAACTTCAGACAGGTGCATCATTTGAGCAATTAACATCCGTGGAAAGGTCTAAGGTTGGACGTTTAGCCGAACTGGGTGGACAATTCATATTATCAGATAAATATGTATTTGTTACCCCAATGTGGAATTTTTCTGTCCCTGCCATCATGAAGACCTATCTTGATGCTGTAGCTGTATCAGGTAAAACTTTTAAATATTCCAAACAAGGATCTAAGGGCCTATTAATAGGAAAGAAGGCGATACATATTCAAGCTCGGGGAGATGTGTATTCGGAGGGACTAGAAGCGGAATTGGAAATGGGGCATCGATATCTTGAAGTAATGATGAATTTTTTTGGAGTACAAAACTTGGAAAAAATTATCATAGAAGGACATCTTCAATTTCCAGAAAGAGCCCAAGAAATCAAAGAAAAAGCCATTATTGCCGCAAAGGAAGCAGCACAAATTTTTTAATGACTTTTATGAAAAAACACCCTTATCTTGACTGATGGAACAGAAAGATAAGGGTGTTTTTTTGGATGAAATTATTTCGAAATCCGTTTTAACAATTGCTCTTTTTCTGCTTCATATCCGGGTTTGCCAAGCAGTGCAAACATATTCTTCTTATATGCTTCCACTCCTGGTTGATCAAATGGGTTTACCCCCATTAATAAACCACTAATTCCACATGCTTTTTCGAAGAAGTAAACCATTTCTCCAAAAGTAAATTCGTTTAATTCATCAAGCTCGACTGAAAGGTTTGGCACTCCCCCATCTACATGAGCCAATACGGTTCCTTGGGAAGCATTTTTGTTGACATAGTCCATTGTTTTTCCTGTTAGATAATTCAATCCATCGAGGTTAGATTCCTCTTCTTCAATGGTTATATCGATTTTTGGCTTATGAACCGACAGAACGGTTTCAATTAAATCGCGACGGCCTTCCTGCACATATTGCCCCATAGAATGAAGATCCGTTGTAAAATCGACGGAAGCAGGGTAGAGCCCTTTTTGATCCTTCCCTTCACTTTCTCCGAAGAGCTGCTTCCACCATTCAGACACAAAATGAAGGGATGGTTCAAAGTTTACTAGAAGTTCGATGGATTTTCCCTTCCGGTATAGTGCATTTCTCACAGCCGCGTATTGATAGCTTTGGTTTGTAGCCAAGTCCGGATTATTATACTTGTCTGCAGCAGCTGCCGCCCCTTCCATCATTTTGTCAATATTGAGACCGGACACAGCTATAGGTAGTAGACCCACTGCGGTTAATACTGAGTATCTTCCCCCTACATCATCAGGAATGACAAAAGATTCATATCCCTCTCCATCAGCAAGAGTTTTTAAAGCCCCTTTTGAGCGATCGGTTGTTGCATAAATCCGTTTTCGCGCCTCTTCTTTCCCATACTTTTTCTCCATATAGTCTCGGAAGATGCGAAAAGCAATCGCGGGCTCTGTTGTAGTTCCTGATTTGGAGATCACATTTATAGAAATATCTTTGTCTTTTATTACATCAAGCAAATGGGAAATATACGTAGCACTAATATTTTGACCGGCAAAATAAATTTGTGTCGTGTTGCCCATTTGGTTATGGAAGGTATGGGAAAGGGCTTCAATTGCTGCTCTTGCCCCAAGATAAGAACCACCAATTCCGATAACGATTAATGCATCTGAATTTCTCCGAATTCTCTCAGCTGCTGTTTTAATTCTTGCAAATTCTTCTTTATCATAGTCAGTCGGCAGATTGACCCAGCCTAGGAAATCAGAACCGGGGCCTTTCTTCTCGTGAAGCATATGATGGGCGGTTTTTGCAAATTCGCTAAGGTTGTCGACTTCACTCTGCTGCATAAATGAGAGTGCGTTGGTATAATCAAAAGAAATCGTCATTTTATTTTTCTCCCTTATCTTAAATGTCATTTTAAGAGCGTTAGAAAATTTATCATGTATTAAAATTTCTAACGCTCTCTGGGCTCACTAATTTTTATAGTGAATTTTTCCAGTCAGCTGCAAATTTTTCAATTCCTTGATCTGTTAATGGGTGTTTAGACAATTGCTCAATTACCTTGAATGGTATCGTTGAAATATGTGCTCCAGCCAATGCCACACGGGTTACATGGTCCGGGTGGCGGACAGAAGCGGCGATAATTTGTGAACTTAAATTTTGCACACGGAACAATTCTGCAATCCTTGCTACGAGTTGTACACCATCTTCACTAATATCATCCAACCGGCCCAAGAATGGTGAAACATAGGTTGCTCCTGCGCGTGCCGCCAAAAGTGCCTGGTTTACGGTGAATATAAGGGTAACATTCGTTTTTACACCTTTTTTTGTAAGATATCTGCATGCTTCCAATCCATCCAATGTCATGGGAAGTTTTATTGTAATATTTTTATCCCCGCCATTAATTTTAATGAGTTCATTTGCCTCTGCGATCATTTGTTCAGCTGTTAAAGCGTTGGGGGTCACTTCGGCAGATACGGATTCCACTTCAGGAACGGCATTTAAGATTTCTGCAATACGGTCTTCAAATTTTACGCCTTCTTTTGCCACTAATGATGGGTTAGTCGTAACACCGGAAAGAACTCCGATTTTGTACGCTTTTTTGATTTCGTCTAAATTTGCAGTATCAATAAAAAATTTCATGATGTTTTTCCTCCAATGTAAAAGAATAAAGCTTCCTTATTTATTTTTTTTCAACAGCATGTCCACCAAATTCATTTCTTAATGCAGCTACGACCTTTCCTGTAAAGGTATCATTCTCTTCTGACCGATATCGCATCAATAGAGACATAGCAATGACTGGAATGGCAGCTTGAAGATCCAGGGCAGCTTCGACAGTCCATTTTCCTTCACCGGAAGAATGCATGATTCCTTTAATTTCATCCAATTTTGGATCCTTAGAAAAGGCATTTTCTGTCAATTCCATCAGCCAAGAACGAATGACTGAGCCATTATTCCATACTTTTGCTACCTTTTCGTAATCGTAATCAAATTCACTTTTTTCAAGCACTTCAAATCCTTCACCAATGGCAGCCATCATTCCATATTCAATTCCATTATGAACCATCTTTAAGAAGTGACCGCTTCCTGCTTTGCCTGCATATAGGTTCCCATTTTCAACTGCAGTGTCCCGGAAGATCGGTTCAACGACCTCCCATGCTTCAGGATCGCCGCCAACCATATAACATGCCCCATTACGGGCGCCTTCCATCCCGCCTGAAGTGCCTGCATCCATAAAGCTCACGCCTAGTTCTTTCAATTCGTTGTGACGGCGAATGGATTCTTTATAATGGGAGTTACCGGCTTCAATGACAATATCCCCTTTTTCTAGGAACGGCCTGATTTCACCAATAACAGCATCAACCACGCCATGTGGAACCATTATCCAAAGAATTCTTGGTTTTTCTAATGATTGAATAAGTTCCTCATAACTTGATACACCTGCAGCTCCATCACTTTTTATTTCTTCTACGGCTTTAGAATTTACATCGAATGCAACGACATCGTGATGATGATCCATTAAATTTTTTCCTAAATTTAACCCCATTTTCCCTAACCCTATTAATCCGACCTTCATGTTGTTTTCCTCCAATAATGGTAACAATTTTATTGATTATTTTGCACTTGACATTGCTACTTTCGATTGATTTAGAACACTTTTCGTTATTTGAACCACATTTTCAGTAGTAAATCCAAACTGTTCCATAACTGCATTACCCTCTCCTGATGCACCGAAGGTTTCAATAGATAGGATTTTTCCTTCGAAGCCAACGAAGCGTTCCCATCCTAGGGAAATCCCCATTTCAATGGCGACGCGATTAGTAATAGAAGAAGGCAATACAAATTCTTTATATTCTGAGGATTGTTGGTTGAACAATTCCCAGCTTGGAATTGCAACAATTCGAACAGAAATATTTTCCTTTTCGAGTTCTGTTTTTGCGTTTACAGCCAATGAGACTTCGGAACCTGTAGCCATTAATATTACATTAGGTGTTGAAGTTGATTCAGTCAGTATATAAGCTCCTTTGGAAATATTATCCAGATTCGCTTTTGTTTCGTTATATACCGGCAGGTTTTGGCGGCTTAAGATCAATGCCACTGGGCCTTCTGTTTGCTGAAGTGCAAATGCCCAGGCGCTTGCCGTTTCATTTGCGTCAGACGGTCTTATGACAGTTAATCCAGGTATCGCGCGTAAGGCCGTCAATTGTTCAATTGGCTCATGCGTAGGACCATCTTCCCCTACGGCAATCGAATCATGTGTAAATACATAGATGACTGGAAGCTTTGATAATGCTGCCAAACGGATCGACGGACGAAGATAATCGTTGAATACAAAGAATGTACTTACAAAAGGCTTTAATCCTCCATGATAAGCCATCCCGTTTGCTGCAGCCCCCATCGCATGTTCACGTACACCAAAGTAAACATTGCGAGCACTATAAGACTCAATTGCGTAAATTTGTTCCCCTTTAATTTCGGTCATTGTAGAATGGGATAGGTCAGCACTGCCGCCAAAAATAGCTGGAACTTTATTGACAAAATGGTTGATTGCTTCCCCGCTGGCAACACGGGTTGAGACGGCCTTTCCTGTATCAAAGGTTAAGATATCTTTCGCATCGATCAGCACTTTTCCATCAATGGCATGGGATAATTGCTCTGCTAATTCTGGATATGCTTCCTTATAAGACTGGAATAAGTTATTCCAGCTTTGTTCAGTATCGATTCCCTTACCCTTTAATTGTTCAAAATGTGCTTTGACTTCTTCAGGTACATAGAAATCTTCTTCATACAGCCAGTTATAGGCCTTTTTTGTTACCTTTCCTTCTTCTGCTCCAAGTGGTGCACCGTGTGCTTTATTTGTTCCGGCAACCTTAGGGCTTCCATAACCGATAATCGTTCTTATTTCAATCAGACTAGGTTGACCGGTATTTTGTTTTGCCATTTCGATTGCCTTTGAAATGGCTTCAATGTCATTACCGTCTTCCACTCTTAAATAGTTCCAGTGTGCAGATTCCGCTCTTTTCTTGATATCTTCAGAAAAGGAAACATTCAATTCCCCATCAAGGGAGATATCATTTGAATCGTACAAGACAATCAACTTACTAAGTTTCATATGCCCGGCCATTGACATCGCCTCATAAGAAATACCTTCCATTAGGTCACCGTCGCCGACTAATGCATACGTATAGTGATCAATTACAGGGTGCCCTTCTTTATTAAACTTTGCCGCTAAATGAGCTTCCGCCATTGCCATCCCTACTGCGTTGGCAATACCTTGGCCTAAAGGACCTGTTGTCGCTTCAACACCTGATGTGTGGCCAAATTCAGGATGCCCTGGAGTTCTGCTGTTCAATTTTCTAAAATTCTTTAAATCATCCATTGTGACATTATAACCGGACAAATGAAGCAAGCTGTACAATAAACTAGAACCATGTCCGGCAGATAAAACGAATCGGTCACGGTTAAACCATTTTGGATTTTCAGGATTGTGATTCAAATGGTTCGCCCATAATGCATATGCCATTGGTGCTGCCCCCATTGGGAGACCTGGGTGCCCGGAATTTGCCGCATTGATGGCATCGATTGATAAAGTTCGAATGGCTGTAACTGCTAAGTTCTCAATATTTTGTGACATGGTCTATATCCTCCTGGACATTTGTGATTTCAAATGTGCTGGTTCTCTGTTTTGTTGAATTTTTTCATCCGGCCACCATTTGAAGCCATTTTCTGATAATAGGGTATCAGCGGCATCTGGCCCATATGAACCTGAACGATATTCATGAAGCGGTAACATATTTTCCTCAAAAGCATTCAGAATTGGCTGTACCCACTCCCAAGACAATTCAACTTCTTTCCAATGAGCAAAGAATGTGGAATCTCCGATTAAAGCATCGTAAATCAGCCTTTCATAGGCCTCTGGGACTCCTGAGCTAAAGTTTTCTACATCTTCACAAGAAAAATTAATTCTAACAGGCTCGATTTTCCCGTTATTCAATGGATTTTTGCTATTTAATTGCAGAGACACATTTTCTTGCGGGCTGATTTCAATTATTAATAAATTAGGCTCCACATGTTGCTGATTATGTTTATACAGTAGTTTTAAAGTATTTTTAAATTCGATGACGATCCGAGTCGATTTATCCTTCATTCGTTTTCCTGTCCGGATATAGAAAGGGACCCCGCTCCAAAACGGTGTATCAATCCATATACGAGCTGCCACAAATGTGTCAGTTTGAGAAGAAGGATCTACTCCTGGTTCCTCTTTATAACCTATCACGGGATTACCTTCTATCTCTCCGGAAATGTACTGTCCACGAACAATATGGGCTTGAACATCCTCTTTTCCTATAGGGCGTAGGGCTTCCATTACCTTCCGTTTCTCATTTCGGATTTCAGTCGCGTTTATCTTATAAGGCAAATCCATGGCGGTCATCATGAGCAATTGCAACATATGATTTTGCACCATATCGCGTATCGCACCTGCATGATCGTAATAACCGGCTCTTTTTTCAACGCCAACCGTCTCACTGGCGGTGATTTGGATATTCGCAATATGATCTTTGTTCCAAATGGATTGGAGAATCGGGTTCGCAAATTCCAGAGCCTCAAGGTTCTGAACCATTGGTTTACCCAAGTAATGGTCAATTCGATAAATTTCCTCTTCTTCAAATGCTTGGCTAAGTTTTGAATTAAGCTCGAGAGCGGATTGGAGGTCATGTCCAAATGGTTTTTCGATGATTAAACGTTTCCATCCGCTTGTTGCACCAAGTCCGCTATTTTTTATGTTTAATGCTATGAGGTCGAAAAATTCAGGTGCAACGGAAAGGTAAAACAGACGATTTTCCGCTATTTGCAGTTCCTCTTCTCTTTGCTTTACCAACTGCAGCAATTTTTGATAATCCTCTATTTTGTTTGCATCAAACCTGCTATAGCGAAAAGCCTCAACAAATTCCCCCATTTCCGTCACATCATGCTCGAGGCGGCGCGAAAAGGTTAAAATCGATTCTTTTACTTTTTCTTGAAAATCAACATGTGATTGTTCGCCTCTTCCAAGTCCAATTATCGATATTGGTCGAGGTAATTTATTATCTATATACAAATTGTAAAGGGCAGGGAATATTTTCCTCTTAGCTAAATCCCCAGTTGCTCCAAATAAGACAAAGGTCATTGATTCCATTGTTATATCTCCTTATAATTGTAAAATACTTCCTTAAAACTAAAGACTAATAAAAGAATGCCATAGAGACAACTCAATTTATTTTTCCTCATTCATCCCCAACTATTTTCGTAAATTAATGACAATTTCCTTACTTCTATTCAAGGTAATGACGATATCAGACATTCCAATAAACAGTCCATTTTCAACCACGCCGGGTATCATATTCAGGTCTCTTTCAAGATCTCCAGGATGAGTAATATCTGGGAAGCTGCAGTCAAAAATATAATTACCATTATCAGTTCGAAATGGGATTCCATCTTTTTGCCGTAACTGCGGACTGCATCCAAGCTGTAGGATATATTTCTTTGTCATTTCATGACCAAAAGGAACGACTTCTACTGGCAGTGGGAAACCTCCTAATTTATCCACTATTTTGTGTGGGTCCGCTACTACAATAAATGTATTAGCTGCTTTCGCAATTATTTTCTCTCTTAAAAGGGCGCCCCCGCCTCCTTTAATGAGAGCTAAGTCACGATTTACTTCATCGGCACCATCTATAGCGACATCAATTTGATTAATTTCTTTAAATGAAACAAGTGGGATTCCTACTTCTGTTGCCAATTTTTCCGTTTGTTTGGAAGTAGGGATTCCTTTAATAGAAAGTCCTTGTTGAACTAATTCTCCAAGCTTAGATATGGTAAACAATACAGTGGACCCCGTTCCCAGCCCAACTATCATTCCATCCTTCACATACTCTACAGCTCTTTCTCCAACTTCTTTTTTTTCATTCAAGGACTTTTGCTCCTTTCATTTAAGGACTAGAAGAAATCGAAATTCATTTGTTTTAATTTAACCATTGTTTCTCGATTTGTTCCTGTGCAATACTCAAAATTTGTTCTTCAGGTGTATCTTTTTTAACGATTACATTCGTCAGGTAATTTTTACCTCTCAATTGAAGTTTAACAGTCACTTCCACCATATATTTCAATCCCTTCAAATTTTAATGTGAATTATATAAATTAAAAGTAAATAACTTTTAGTTCTTAAGTTATTTTTGATGCATCAAGTTACTTTACGTAACCATATTACTTCCTGAAATTATTTTCGTCAAGCAAAAATATCTTAGAATCGAGATTTTTTATTTTACGCAATGTTCTTCACAATTCAGCACAAAAAAAGCCAACAGAGAATTACTGTTGACTCAACTTATCTGAATTGTAGATTTATCTATTACCCATTCCGCTTTCACCAAATTTGTCACTGTTACTATTAACTCTATTCGTTCATTTTTTTTGTATTTAATCTTTCTTCTACAAAGTAATGAGTTTTCCAATAATCCGAAATAATTACACGAAATATTCAGCTTTTATTTATTATTGTGAGTGGCTTCCCAAGTAATATTAGGTTCAGATGGATGAGGATCATTATTCATCAAGAAAATCTGCAAGCCAGCTAAATCATCGGTATTGATAAAATCAACACCCGCATTCAAAAGTTCTTTCCATACAGCCTCTCTCGCTGGAGATGAGGTGTCAGGGGTCGCCCAAAAACGGACTTTCTGGCCATTAGCATGTGCGGTTGAAACAATATTGTACAGTTTCTCCCTTTCATTTTTTGGCATCTCACCTACACCCATCCAAGTAAAATGTTTTGTCCAGTTATCACTAATAATTGGTATAAACTCATTGGAAGCACCGGATCCAAGGTCACTCATTCGTCCATCATAGGCTGCATAGCGAACGGGCTGGTTCTCCATTAGTTCTTTTGGACGATTCCCTGAAATATAGACAGTAATTGCCCCCGGTTTTACCCCTGACGGCAAAAATTTCGTTAGCATATTTTGATATTTATTAAGCTGTTCATGGATAACTTGATATGTAGCAACATCCTCAGATTTCACATCAATCCATAGGGTAAAGTCTTTATCATATCCTGGATAAACCGCTCCATTATTGTCTTTAATTCTTTCCTTTAATGGGTCAAGATATAAGGATTTCAATGTTCGATCTGGCCGTACATCCTCTTTATTATGGGCTACAAGAAGTTCTCCGTCTACAAGCCAAACATCAGCTTCAACACTCGTAAATCCATGCTCCAGGGCATCTGTTAATGGATGGGTATGCTCGTAATCATTATGTGCATGAGCTTTTGCAAGAGGGACCACTGTCTCTTGATTAGATAATAATGAATTACCAACACCTGCAGCAAATACTTCTGTAAATGATATCATGAATACAGAAGCTAAAAGGGTTAAAACAGCCAAGCATTTTTTCATGGTTTCTATACCTCCAGTAAAAAATAGATTACCTTACCCATATTAGAGAAAAACCCTTAAAGTTCAATGGAAATTCAGGATTCTTAACAAACCCTTTAATTACTTTACAAGATTTATGTAGTTGGCAAAATATTTTACAAAAACAATAAGAAAAATCAATAATGTAATAAAACAACTGAATATTTCCCTTCTGTTACTAAAATTGGTTTGTTCAGAGCATCATAAAAAGCTATAAGAGCACCCTCGAAACTCCAGGGAATAAGGTACAATTCATTGTTATCTTCTGGATTGTCCCCGGATGAAACAACCTCCAATCAATATTAAGGATATTATCATCAAAATATATCTTTTCAATGAATTAACTCTCATTCTAACAGCCTTTTAACGTTTATATCTTCACTCTATTCTATCGTTCTTCTTAACCTTACCTCGTTAGTGAAACGACGAAAAAAGCTGCTTTAAAGGCAGCCCTTATCAATTGTAAAAGGATTTATTTTATTTTAAGGAAATATCACTTTGTAGTTATGCATTCTCTAGTTAATAAAAGTATGATATAACAAAAATAAATTAAGAGTTATAATAAGTAGAGCAATTATCCACGCACAGATCGACGTTATTGAGTGATTTACAAGTTTTCCCATTAGTTTTTTGTTACTTGTAAACATTATTAAAGGTATTAAAGCAAAAGCAATTCCAAAAGAGAGGACAACTTGACTTATTACAAGAGCTTTAGAAGGATTAATTCCCATTAAAATTATTCCTAACGGCGGTACCATTGTAATAAATCGTCTCAAATAAATAGGTATGCGTCTTTTAATAAAGCCTTGCATAATGATGTCACCTGACATGGTACCAACTGAAGAACTTGATAATCCAGCAGATAACAATCCAATTCCAAAACATATAGCCACAAAGGGTCCAAGTATATTTCCAAATTCATTAAAGGCAACTTCTAAATCACTTACGTTAAGTCCGTTTTTATTAAATAAAGCCGCTGATACGATTAACATACTCGCGTTTATCCCACCTGCAATAATCATCGCAATAATGACATCTACAAACTCATAATTAAAAATCTTTTTCCGTTCTTCTTCGGTTTCTCCGACAATTCTATTTTGTGTTAAGGCAGAATGCAGATAAATGGCATGTGGCATTACTGTTGCTCCCAGCATACCAGCTCCTAATAAAACGCTATCTACATCCTGAAATTTGAGTGTGAAAAGACCAGAGAGAATTGCCGCTGCATCTGGTTCTGCATAGAAAACTTGAACCCCAAAGACAATTACTACAATAAAAATCATTGCTGTAATAACAGCTTCTAATGGACGCACTCCTCGCCTTTGAATCTCCAAAATGACGAATGAACCAATGGCTGCAATAATAGCAGCGACAACAAGTGGGATATTAAAAAGCAAATAGATTCCAAGCGATGCACCAATAAATTCTGCAAGGTCTGTTGCCATAACTACAAGTTCAGCTTGAATCCATAAAAGGATTGAAGTCTTCTTTGAAAATTTCTCTCGGCAAACTTCAGGTAGGTTTTTACCTGTTGCAATCCCTAACTTGGCAGACAACGTCTGAATCAAAACGGCCATTAAATTAGAAACCAAAATGACCCATAATAATGTGTATCCATACTTAGACCCTGCCGAAATGTTTGTTGCATAATTACCTGGGTCGATATATGCCACAGCAGCAATAAAGGCAGGACCTAAAAAAGGCAGCAATCTTTTAATTCCATTAGAATCACTTTTTATAGAAGAATTAGAATATTTATTCAAAGAGTTAGACAATTTTTCGGTCCAACCTCCTTCTTTTATCCGAATTTATAGTTTATTTCAGTAATTTGCAAAATTAAAGGAAAGAAAAGGGAATGAAAAATTTTATGTATATAGTCACCTTTGAGCGTATTTTACCCATAAATCCATATCTTTAGTTTAATAAGAAAAAGACTGTCGAAACAGCCTTACCTGCTTGAACTCAAGCACCCGTTTTAGTTTAGTTAAAGTTATCAGTTAATTATTATTTCTTCTGATCTGACATCTATACTTCTATAAATACTGAAATAACTAACAAAATGAAAGAAGCTATTTAAGCTTCTTTCTCATTTTGTACTTTAAATTAATGTATTAAGATGTTTCTTAGCATCATATTCTTCCAGCGCTTCACCATTTTTTATACGATGAATAAAATCAGGATTAGAAATCAATGGACGTCCGAAAGCAGCGACATCAATTATTCCTTCTTCAATCGCCTGATTCGCCATTTCAGGATTTAATGTTCCTACCCCAATAATGACACCATCCCAATATTTTCGGACTAATTGATGCATCGTTTTTCCATCTGCAAGCACTCGATCAAATTGCATAGTCGATGGGTGAATCATGGTTGCACCCGCTTCCTTAAATGCCTCAACAAATGTACGAATTGCCATTTCTGGATCATCCCACATGTAATTTGGTATATCTCCTTTAAATGCAGAGAATCGGATCATTGTTCTTTCTGTACCGATTGCGTCGATAACTGCTTTAGTAACTTCCTTCATGAACGTTAACCTTTGAGCAAGGTCACCACCATATTCGTCTGTACGATGATTGGATATATCTGAATTAAATTGGTCAATCAGGTATCCGTGGGCACCGTGAATTTCCACACCGTCAAAACCTGCTGCTATTGCATTTCTCGCAGCTTGTGCATATTGATCAATTACTTCATTAATATCTTCAATTGTCATTTCTTCCGGAACATCAAATGGCTTACGGAAACGAGAGACAAGGCCTTCTGCTGGAATCGCTGATGGTGCTTGAGGAGGCAGATTTCCTGCAAGCTCGTGATGAGATAAACGACCAACATGCCAAATTTGAGCAATCATTGTTCCTCCCTCTTTATGCACAGCATCCGTTACCTTTTTCCATCCCATAATTTGTTCGTCTGAATAAAGGCCTGGAACTCCAGGATTGCCTTTTCCACGAGGACTAATGACCGTTCCTTCTGAAATGATTAATCCAACTCCATCGGCAGCACGTTTTCGGTAATATTCAACAATATCCTCTCCTACTACGCCCGTTGGATCATCCGCAAAGGATCTTGTTAACGGTGCCATTGCGATACGAGAGCGTAAATTCCAAGCTCCGATTTTTATCGGTTCAAACAATTTACTTTCTAAACCATTATTTAAATTTCCCCAAGAATTTGTTTCTTTGATAATTTGAGCCATATTTTTTTCCTCCGTTCGTTTATTCGGTATTTCTGTAAATATTGAAATTGATTTTAAAATTTATCCGCTTTAACATTAAAGTAAAGCGGGAGCGTATTGTTCAAGGACTTCTCGCTGTAACCTGTAATATCTGAAGGTTCCCTCTCTGCGAACAGCTAATAATCCGCAATCGAGTAATGGTTTTAAATGATGTGTCAATGTTGAATTGGCAGGGACTTTTAATTGATTTGCCATTTCCAGGCAAGCTAACTCTGATTGCCCCGCAAGTAATTTTACGATTTGTAAACGAGTCGATTCACCTAGTGCCTTATAGACTTTTACTGCAATATCATCATTCACCGATAAAAACCTCCTTTCAGCAATCCTTATTTCAGTATTTCTAGAAAAATTATATTTAATCAAAGATGCCCCGTCAAGTGATTGCTTTTCGATTTTTTAATTCAAAGGCCCCGAATACCTCATTAGACATAAAATCTACTGTGACGGCTAAAATAGATTTATCTGAACTGAATCCGAAAGAGATCGAATATGCAATTCTAAACATCCAAGAAAATGCGTTAAAAGATTTACTACTTTCCAAGCGTGTTTAGAGTAAATCTTTTCTCGTTCTTTGCTGTTTTTCCTCTTTCATGCGTAGTTTCAATTTTAACTGCCCATACTTATATCAAAGGGTATTTCGTCTTACTTGTTCTCAAGAACAAGTGGTCGCACAAACAACATCTTTCTTTACATAAGAAGCAAAATCCTTTCGTTTGTAAGGTTTGATTGAGTTTGCACATCATTTTCGTTTCTTGTACCGAAAAAAGATAATTAGGAGGCGATTTTATGAAAACTGTTTTGATTACCCTGGCCATCCTTGTGATAGGAATTGGCGGATTTTTTATACTCAGCAATGTGCAAGACCAAAGAGAAGTGGCAAAAGAAACACCTGGTCAGAATGAGGCCAAAGAACCACCTGCTCAGAATGAAGGTCAAAAAGAAGGAGGCGCGGTATCCAAAGTGGACGGAGAATCCATTTATAAGACCACCTGTGCAGGCTGTCACGGAGATCAATACCAAGGCGGAGTCGGCCCTTCTTTAAAAGGTGTCGGTTCCCGTTTATCGGAAAAGGAAATTGAGAACATCGTACAACACGGCCGAGGCAATATGCCTTCTGGTTTAGTGTCCAAAGAGGATGCGCCAGGAATGGCTGCATGGCTGAAAACATTAAAATAATTCTCCGCTGAATAAAATAAAAAGTGGGAACTTGATGAAATTAAGTTCCCCCCTCGCCTATTATTAAGAATTAAGAAAGCCACCAATATCGGCTGCCTTGCTTTTAGCAACTCGTCTATTCAATGAATATAGTGAACGGAAGAATCAAAGAACAGCCAACCCTTGTGATCCAAGATAAGGAATATTAGTCCATGCAGCAACCTGCACTCTAACCAGACTACCATCATCTTGTATATTAAATACTGAGATTGAACCCTGATTTCCGTTAAGGGTGTAAAAATGCCGCCCATCTTTACTCACTCTCACATCCATCGGCAGACCAGGTGCTGTACCTGGCGGCGTACTGGTAATATGACTTACTACCGACAGCGCTCCATTAAGCTCGATTCGGTAGGTGGAGATGGTGCCGCTTAAAGTGTTGGTAATGTATGCAAAACGTTCATCCCTTGTTGGGACAACCCAGCATGCAGTCTTATATCCGTTTGGTACAGAGCCGCTGATCACATGAAGAATCCCGTCATCGCTCATTGAATAAGATGACAGTGCATTTGATTCTGCTTCTGTAACTAAGAGGATTCCAGAGGATAAAAAATAAGCACCCAATGGTCCTTGCCCATATGAATCATTAACGAATGGTCCTGTAATCATACCATTTTTATTAACATGGAATATACTGAGATGATTTGAAGTAAGTTCAGTAACAAGAATTTTACCCCCATCAGGAGTAAAGAGAACCTGCGCCGGTTGAGCATTGAATGTGCTGAGGGAGTGGGTGGATCCGGGAAAAGGAGTAAGGCGTCCGTTATCATCGATGCGAAAACCTGTTATATTGGATGTAAAATTGTTTGCGGGATTGCCTACATTGGCAACATAGACAAGATTACCAAACACATCTACACTATTGGGCTGAGCACCTCCCGATGGCTTTACATCCACAAGAACGGGAGCGCCGTTATCGGCAATGATGAAACTGCTGATACTATGGCTCCCTGCGTTCACTGCCAGAAGGAAACGTCCATCTCGGGACAAAGTTAGGGCTCCTTGTGACGTTAGGGGATCGACACCATCGTTTGCCGTTGCCGTGGACACTTCCTTTGTACCAGTACCTCTACCATAAGTTGGATAGAATCCTACAAAAGTGAGCATTCCATTCATATCCCTGTAAAAAGCAATGATTTGATTCATAACTTCATTATTAGTCATCATGTATACCATACTGGCAGTTCTACGAAAATATTTGTTCATAATCTGCATGTTATGACCCTCCTCCTTTCATAATTTTATATGGTACTTACGCCATTTAAATTCTCCAAATGGATTAAAAATTGGTTCAAAGAGAGGTTCAACTTATCCGTTACTTCAAGAAGAAAAAGCGTCTCTACTTAATGTAGAAACGCAACCATTTAACTTTAGTGACTATCTAACTTGTTTATTCGATTTGAAAATTGTTTTCTTCATAATGAATCGTCTATCAATACAGTAAGCTACCAACAAAGCTAGTAAACTAGTTAGAAGTATATTGCCGAGAGTTTCAAGAGGAAGTGGTTTGCCCTCAAGATGGATAGCATTCGCACGATATTCGAGTCGTTTCACATCATGCTTGGCAGTCATAAGATCTTCTTGTTTTGCGAAGTCTTCTAATGGTGCTTCAAAAACAAATCTGTTTGGTGAATCACTATGAATCAAAAGTGTTTCTTTGGCATTACCCTTTTCACTCCAACGTTTTACATCGGTTGCAGCAAGGGATTTTGCGTTGCCACCTGGTATGATCATTTTATCTAATTTTGGAGCATTCGATATTTGATGCCTAGCCACTATATTAAGGTGATGTTTTGTAACAATGGGTGCATCCAAACTCGAAACGGTCAAGACTTGAGTCGTTCCTGTGGCTGCATAAGTATCAAATATAGAAGATAATGCGATTTCATCCATGTCGTTATAAAGTAGTACTCCTGCCTTTGTCTTATTCCACTGGAAGGCAAGATTCAATAAAAAGGTTGCAAAATAGATGTCCTTATGAATAGGTTCTACTTTTGGGTTTTGAACGAAGTGGTAAGAAGGATAACTGATTTCTTTCGAAACTTTTGCAGCCATTGGTTCGCCCAGTTTTTGAGCTATCAAATATAACACAGCATCGATACCTGCGGTTTGACCCGCTGAAGTTAAGGTGTTCCCATCTTGGACATACCGCACATCCTCTTTCCAATGAGTGTCAGGATATTTCTTGCTTAGTAAAGATATCCCTTGCCAGTGTGTAGTGGCTGATTTTCCTTTTAATAAGCCTGCATCGGCAAGATTCTCTGATCCACTGCAAATGCTTAAGATAGTTGTTTTACTGCTGGAATGTTGTTTAATCCATTCCCGTGTTGGTTGATATTTCTTTTCATCATACATCGGCATGTAAGGAACCACGATAATGTCGGGACTTTTGCCTATTAATTTATCTAATTCTTTATAAGTGTAATGCGGGACTACATCCAGCCCGCCCGATAACGTCTTTACGTTTTTGTCTGGAGCAACAGCAAATACATTAAAAGCGTTAGTTCTCGAAAACAAATCATAGGGAATCATAAAATCAAATACCTCAGTGTCTACATTCGCTAATAGAACGGCTACGGTAGGTTTATTAGGATCATACTTTGGTGGTTTAACACCATGTAGAGAAGGAACTGGTTCATGGCGGACATTCTTGAAAAAATCATTCTCTGAACGAACAAATCCAAAGAAGCCCACCCCTCCCACAAACACGGCGAAAATCAATACATAAATAACTGATCGTATAACTAACCTTTTCATTTTATATTTCTCCTCCGGATATGAATGTTGTTATTCTTTAACGCGACAAAATCTCCTTCCACCTCCAAAATGTGGTTATTTGTTATTGAATACCCTTGTGTTACATCTTACTTAATTTGACCATGATAAAAACCGCACTCTTTTTGGGTATTACCGTAAAATTATGTGGTACCCACGCAAGGGATTTGTGTGTTATCTTGATTTCATATTACCCTTTTTCAAAGGCCTTCGTATTTGAGCTAGAGCTTGATTTTTATATCAGACTTCAGATTTAGATTGTTTCAGACCACAAAAAAGACAGAGACTGAATTAGTCTCTGCCAAAGATATTGCCTAGTACGGCTCTACTAAAAAAGCAGGAATATTCATGATTAGAAAAGAATAGGTATAGTTGGACAATGAACAGGGGTGAATGAAATGCTGACGAAAGAACAAATTTTAGAAATCAAAGCTCTTCAGGAGATTTGTGAGAAAGACGGAGGATTTCAGCTAAAGCTGAATTTTGATATGCTGGAGAACCGCACCGAAAACCGAAAGGAAGACTTCTTCCATTATGAAAACGGAAGGCTTGTCGGTTTCCTTGGAAGCTATGGATTTGGAAATAAAGTAGAGCTTTGCGGAATGGTCCATCCGGATTACCGCAGAAAAGGGATTTTTTCAAGGTTACTGGAAATGGGACTTGAAGAGGCTAAAAATCATAATGCCACTACTATTTTGCTAAATGCTCCATCAGGATCAGAATCTGGAAAAGAGTTTTTAAATACCATTCCTTGTACTTATTCTGTTTCAGAATATCAAATGAAATGGCAGAAAACCGAAATATCTGTAGATCCAAATGTTACATTAAGGCCCTCGGTATCAGAAAAGGATTGGGAAGCGGAAATACAACTGGAGGTCTCCTGCTTTGGATTTAGTGAAAAGGAAGCGCGGGAGTTTAATCAAATACTCCGCTCAAACAGCGGAGAAGAAAATCTAATTATTGAAGCGGATGGAAAAACGGCTGGGAAAATGCGAGTTTCCGAATCGGATGGCGAAGCGTGGATTTATGGATTTGCGGTATTTCCAGAACTTCAGGGTAAAGGGATTGGCAGAAAAGCCTTATCAAAAGTAGTATTACAGGAAACGGAGAAAGGGTCCTCTATTTTCCTAGAGGTGGAAGCCAGAAATGCCAATGCCCTTAGGCTTTATGAATCATGCGGATTTAGAAGCTACCATTCACAGGATTACTACAAATATTTAAGTTAGATACTATAAATGTAAAATGCTGCAAGCTATTTTTAGCTGCAGTATTTTTTTATGGTAGGATATTCCTCTATTTCGTACGATTTCCTAGATTATGACAGGAATATAGGCTTAATGTCATATTCCTATCTTTCCTGTAATGTTGTACATCAAACTATAAAGATTTGTAACCGTACCGTTCTGTAATACAGGTATATTTTCATGTTAGTGTTATATCAGACAAAAATTTGCGGGAGGTAGCACACATGAATAAAACTTATATAAAGACGATCATTGTAGCTTGTGTAGCTACATTTACCTTTTTAATACAGCAGAGTAGTACGGTTGAGGCGATCACCGAAAATCGAGTAATAAATGAAGAGAATCTTTATAAGCCTGGTCAACAGGCCGATTCAACCACTGTTGATCCCCAAGAAAATAATAAACCTAAAATAGAGATTATTAAGAAAGAATCAAACGCACAAATGGCTGAAAAGAAAGCTGAAACGGTTAAACAAGAACCTGAAAAGCCGGCTGTTTCCATTTCTAATGCAGAGAAAGATTTATTTGCACGATTAGTCGAAGCGGAAGCAAAAGGCGAATCCTATGAAGGAAAACTAGCCGTTGCAACAGTCGTCTTAAACCGCGTTGATTCTCCTCAATTTCCAAACACCGTAACGGGTGTCATTAAACAAGTAGTAGGCGATGTCTATGCCTTCTCACCAGTACAAAATGGTGCAATTAATAAGCCGGCATCAGATGAGTCGAAGCGGGCGGTTGAAGAAGCACTAACTAGAAAAGATCGTTTAAGTGATTCCCTATATTTTTATAATCCCAAAATTACATCTGATAAGTGGATTCGAACACGCACTGTTGTGAAAACCATTGGGCATCATGTATTTGCAAAATAATGAATGGTATTCAGCTTGTAAACTACTGTTTACAAGCTTTTTTATTTTTACACAAAGGTTATTTGATCCTTATTGCATAGATTACTACTAAGACTTTTTAATGTGTGTATTCGGGCTGTAAGGAGGAATAAATCATTGTTATTATTATGAACGAATTCATCAATAATATTTATTCCCTTTTGAAATTGATCGACTAAATAATGGGTGTACTTTTCATTCCAATCGAACTGATTGATTCGATGAAGTTCATCCGCGATGATTTGGAATTTAAAGTCCTCTATAATCAATTTAACCTGATACAATTTATCGGTATTAAATCGAAAGCTGTTTTTATTTTGATAACTATTATCTACAAATTTGATAAAGTCCTTAATATTTTCTGCCAGCATATTTGCTTTTTGCATCTCGAAGTTCATTTCTCCATCTCCTCAATAACAAAAATCTAAACCATTACATGAAGAGTGTATGCGAATGAATGGGCATTGTTCCCAATAAAAAAAGCATGTTTCAAGAGCTTAGATTGAAACATGCCTTTTAGTCGGTTGTTATTTTTTTGAAATGGAATATCTTCCTTCAATTGATAGTTTTTCGCTGGAAATCATGTTATTAATGGTACTAAACAAAGCTTTTACCGAGGAGGTCATAATATCAGCGTCAATTCCGCAGCCCCAATAAACGGTACCATTCTCGGCAGTAACACCAACATAAGATACAGCATTTGATTGTGAGCCAATTTCTAGTGCATGTTCCTTATAGACTAAATCCTTATAATCGATGCCCAGTTTGGTTTGAAGCACGTTGCTGATGGCATCCAGTTTTCCATTCCCCGTACCGATAAATTCATGAACTTCGTTGTCGATCCGGACGGAAACAATTGTTTCGTATTGTTCATTTTGTGTAGATCTGTATTTGATAAATTCAACTGGTGTTTGGATATTTACATACTGTTCCTTGAATATTTCAAGGATTTCATTAGGCATAAGCTCTTTGTGAAGGCGGTCCGATACATTTTTCACGCTATATCCAAAGCTTTCACGCATTTTAGCAGGAAGATCAAACCCATAATGCTGCTCCAGGATATACCCAATGCCGCCTTTACCGGATTGGCTGTTTATACGGATGATATCCCCTTCATACTCTCTGCCAATATCCATTGGATCAATCAATAGATATGGAACGGTCCAATACTGCCGCTCTTCATCTTCACGCCATTTCATTCCTTTGGCAATGGCATCCTGATGGGATCCTGAGAAGGCGGTAAAGACCAGTTCACCAGCATATGGGTGTCTTTCATGCACCCTCATTCTCGTCAGTTTCTCATATTTTGCCATGATTTCACGGATATTTTCAAAATGAAGCTTCGGGTCCACCCCGTGCGAAAACATGTTGATTGCAAGTGTGACGATGTCGACGTTGCCCGTTCTTTCCCCATTTCCAAACAGTGTCCCTTCGACTCTTTGTGCCCCTGCCAGCATTCCCAACTCTGCATCTGCCACTCCTGTTCCTCTGTCATTGTGTGGATGAAGCGACAGGATTACATTTTCCCGGTAGTGTAAATGATCGCTCATAAATTCAATTTGACTTGCGTACACGTGCGGCATGGACATGGAAACCGTTGCTGGAAGGTTGATAATCACCTTGTTGTCAGCTGAAGGCTGCCAAATATCTAGGACTCGGTTGCATATTTCAAGGGCGAACTCCATCTCAGTTCCTGTGAAGCTTTCCGGCGAATATTGGAATTGGAAGTTCCCTTCCGTTTCCGCCGCATATTTTTGCAGCAATTTCGCACCGGTTACTGCAATTTCGATGATTTCTTCTTGTGGTTTTTTAAATACCTGCTCACGCTGTGCTACAGATGTCGAATTGTAAAGGTGGACTACTGCCTTGTTTACTCCGCGAAGCGCTTCGAAGGTTTTTTCAATAATATGGTCTCTTGATTGGGTTAGCACTTGAACTGTTACATCCTCCGGAATCAAATCCTGTTCAATCAAAGTTCGTAAAAATGCATATTCTGTTTCGGATGCAGCAGGAAACCCAACTTCAATTTCCTTAAAGCCCACTTTAACAAGTAATTGAAAATATTCCAGCTTCTCCTCAAGGCTCATTGGAACGACTAGCGCCTGATTTCCATCTCTAAGATCCACACTGCACCAGGTTGGAGCTTCTGTTATGTATTCCTTTTGTGTCCATTTCATGCTTTTCACCGGGGGCATAAAATATCCTCTTGCATATTTTTCAACATTTTTCATCGTCACGGCCACCTTTTCATTTTTTTTAAAAATAAAAAAGCCCATCATCTCATAAGAGACGACAGGCTTTGCCTTCGTGGTACCACTCTTTTTGATTCGAATAAGAACTAAACGAATCCACTTTACGACTTGATGACGGCGGTCAACCGTTAAGACCTACATATCAGCCTTACCACTCCTGGGCGAGTTGGGGATTTTATTGACTGTCTTTCACCAGCCGACAGCTCTCTTAGCAATAAATATTCCTTAATATTCCCAATCATTGCGTTTAATTTTGAATTTTTTGATTTTTCTTATTCTATAATGGTTTTTGAGAATAATCAAGAGAAAATTATCAAAAAACTAATAAACAATTTTTTTTAAGGGAAAATTACTTTTCATAAATTAGAATTGTGGACTTGAGGATGACAAAAAACAGTTGCGGTGTATTCTAGAAGGGTTATAGTGGACTCGCTCTTGTCAAAATAGCGCGGCTGAGTATTCTAGAAGGGTTATAGTGGACTCGGTCCTTTTAAAATAGCGCGGCCGTGTCTTCTAGAAGGGCTATAGTGGACTCGGTCCTGGCATAATAGCGTACCCGTGGCCTCTAGAAGCACTATAGCGGACTTGAACCCGGCAAAATAGAGTGGCCGAGTCTTCTAGATGCTCTATAGTGGACTCGGTCCTGGCAAAATAGCCCCGCCGTGTCTTCTAGAAGGGTTATAGTGGACTCGGTCCTGGCATAATAGCGCGGCTGTATCTTCTAGAAGCACTATAGCAGACTCCATTTTGTCAAAATAGCCCCGCCGAGTCATCTATAAGGATTATAGCGGACCCCGCACTGGCATAACAGCGCGGCCCTATCCTTTAAGCGCTAATGCGGACTCGACCTTGACAAAAAACCTACTCAAATATAGCAACAGGACGCGCCCATCCTGCGCTGGCACCTTTTATTTTTATCGGAAATACGGCTACTTTAAAACCATATTTCTGTGGGAGTAATTCTAGGTTTGCTAATTTTTCGATTTGACAGTACTCGGCCTCTTTTCCAACAAAATGTGCAGCCCAAAGGACACCGTCGCGCGGATTATTTTTATAATCTTCTGCTTGTTTATAAAGCGGGATATCCCATCCCCAGCCATCTGTTCCCATTACCTTAATCCCTTTTTGAATTAGCCACCTTGTTGCCTCAGCCGAAACACCTGCATGGACAGCCGCATAATTTTCTTGATAATATTTTTTATCGGCATCCGTTCGGACAAGGACAATATCATATGGCTGTAATTTATAGTCCATTTCTCCCAGCTGTTTTTCAAAATCAGCAATCACGATCTCGTACCCTGGTGGTTTCTTGCTAAAATCAAAAAGAACACCATTGCCGTAAAACCATTCAAGAGGAAGCTCATCAATCGTTCGAGACGGATTACCTGCAGTTGTGGCAGAATAATGCCATGGTGCATCCACATGTGTACCAGTATGTGTCGTTAAGGTAACCGTTTCGACGGCCCAGGCTGCACTGTCAGGAAAATCACTAGGTTTCAAGCCCAAAAAATGAGCAGCCTGGTTTGCTCCCTGCTCATGTGATTCATAGATAATCTCCGGTGGAAATGGCTCTTTTGCTTTATTGTCTAACGGCACACTTAAATCGATAATACGTAGATTTGTACGATTCATTTTATAAAACCCCTTTTAAATTTTTGAAAAAAACTAGGTCCTCTCAATTAATTGGAAAAGAAGTGTTTATAAAATTTACTATGATTTGACTATTGTTATTCCGGAATTAGAGAACAAAAAAACGCTAAACTCTATCACGAGAGTTTAGCGTTTAGATCTTTTAATATTATGTAATAGCCCACACAATTTCACTCGTTATGGCTGCTGCGTTCCCGCCCTGACCAGTTTCCTAGTTTCCTTGTTGGACTAAGAAGTTCCGTTAAGAACTTACAAGAAAAATATATCATGGATTCAAATTGGAGGATAGCTGTAAATTTTGGTAGTTCAAAAGTCCTGATGGCTATTTCCCTTCAAACCAACATCGAGCATTATCAACCATCATGATGTTTATTTGGTCCTCTGTTACACCATTCCTTCTTAATTCCGGGATAACCTCTTCGAGAACAAAACTCATCGTCCATTTAGGGTTCATTTTCTCAGCGTTTCCTTCTGGATACCAATCAAGGGTACAACAATAATCTTGCGATAAGAACATGCGGTTTGCAAAGCCTTGTTTGGCTAGTTCAATAACGGTTGTGTTTCGATTTTCGGTTGTACACTCTCTATTTATCCCATACCGGTCCATACCAATAAATGGACCATGGTCGAGAACCTTCAGTATGTACTCCATGTTATCGGTATCTCCAGTATGACCAATTAGTACCCGTTTTGGATCCACGCCCTCTTCTAGAAAAATTTCAAGTTGCTTTAGGCCGGTCCCGCTTTTAGGGTGGGAATGAGTCATGATCGGTACACCTGTCCGTTTATGAGCACGTGCAGCTGCACGAATAACCTTTTCAACATCCGGAGTAATCCCTTGTGCATCCGTTGCACATTTTAAAAAGCCTGCCTTAATGGAAGTATTTTGGATTCCGACTTCAATATCGCGGACAAATAGATCCGCCATATAATCAATATTACGATTCTGAAAGTGCGGCGGGATATAGTGATAGGAGTAGATTCCGGTTGCAGCAATGATTTGAATACCTGTTTCGCGAGCCACCCTTTCAATAAAGCGGATGTCCCGGCCAAGTTCCATCACAGTGGGATCACAGATGGTTTTAACGCCAAGTTCTTTGACTTTGTTCACTTGCTCCACTGCTTTAGCAAACTCTTTGTCTTCATCATACAAATGTGGAAACTGGACATATACAGATTCAGAACGAACACGCATATGTTCGTGAACCAAGGTCACTCCTAATTCAGATGAATCAACTTGTCCAGTAACAGAATTTATCAATGTCATTTAAAACTCCCCCCTTCATTGATTGCAATATTAAGAATTATCTGATAAAAATAGTACCAATCTTAGGCTTATAAAGTCAATTTTTTTAATAGTTTCTTAAATTAGTTGTTAACGCCTATTTTTAAAAAATCATTTGAATTCCTTAATATAGAAAAAACTGTTACCATAGAATAATTAAATCTTAGCTAACTAGATTGAATTTGGAAGGAATGACTTACTTTATGGGGGATTTATTACAAAAGCTAGCGAATAATCAGGCAGTGCTTTCCCGTTCCCAACGGATATGGATGGCGATTGTACTGGGTTCACTTGCCGCGTTTGGCCCTTTATCCATTGATATGTATTTACCGGCACTGCCAAACATCGCAAAAGATTTCCATACAAACGCCTCGTCTGTTCAACTTAGCCTATCGTTTTTCGTAATCGGCTTAGCTTCAGGGCAGCTGTTGACTGGACCAATCAGTGATGTAACTGGACGCCGAAAACCACTTTTGGTTGGACTAATGATTTACTTTATCGTTTCCCTTTTATGCGTATTCAGCACCTCCATTTGGGGGTTAATTACATTACGGCTCATCCAGGGTTTTGCCGGATCAGCGGGAATAGTGATCTCCAGGGCGATTGTCAGAGATTTATATTCTGGAAGCGAATTAACTAAGTTTTTTTCACTGCTCGCATTGGTGAACGGGCTTGCCCCTATCCTCGCTCCGATTATAGGAGCGCAGCTGCTTAAAGCATTTCCTTGGCAAGGTGTATTTATTGTTTTAAGTATCATTGGACTCGTAATGTTTTTTGTCATTCTTTTTGGTATACCAGAAACGCTGCCTCAAGAAAAGCGATCGGCTGGAGGCATTAAGAACACCTTTTATCCTTTTTTAAAGCTGATAATGGATCGAAGCTTTATGGGATATGCTTTAGCACAAGGATTGGTCTTTGCCAGTATGTTTGCTTATATTTCGGGTTCTCCATTTGTCATTCAGGATATTTATGGTGCCTCCCCGCAAATGTTTAGCCTGATCTTTGCCATTAATGCAATCGGAATCATGATCAATAGCCAAACGGCTGGGAGATTGGCAGGGGGAATCCCTGAATCGAAACTGTTCAAATTTGGCTTGGGAATGTCCTCAATAGCTGGTATTATTCTGCTGCTTCTTTTATTTTTACAAGCAAATTTAATCTTCGTTTTGGTTCCATTATTTTTCGTTGTATCTAGTGTGGGTATGGTGAATACAGCAGGGTTTTCCCTTGCCATGCAATCACAAGGGAAAAATGCGGGAAGTGCTTCTGCATTACTGGGTGTTACTTCATTTGCCTTTGGAGGAATAGCAGCTCCATTAGTTGGGATCGGTGGAGGTCAGACAGCCATTCCGATGGGTATTGTTATCGTTTGTGCCGGATGTGGAGCAGTACTATCTTATATGATACTAGTTAAGAGAAATAGGGCGTGAAATGCAAAAGAGCCTAATCCAAATGGGCTCTTTTGCTTTTTTATAAAAGATATTAGGGAACCATCCACCCTAACAAACTACTATTTTGCAGGAATGTCATGATACAGACTATCACCACCAGCACGATACTATGCTTAACGGTGAATCGGAACAAGTCGGCTTCTTTCCCTGCGAGACCTACGGCTGCACAGGCTACTGCAATTGATTGCGGGGAAATCATTTTTCCGGTTACCCCGCCTGAAGAGTTCGCGGCGACAGCCAATACCGGGTCCATGCCAAGGTTCAGCGCGGTAACCTTTTGCATCGCACCGAACAAAAGGTTCGATGAAGTATCAGATCCAGTAATAAACACCCCTAACCATCCTAGGATTGGAGAGAAAAAGGCAAATAGTGATCCTGTTTTTGCCAGCGTCATTCCCAGTGTCGTACTCATCCCTGAGGCGTTTGTCACATAGGCAAACCCTACTACTGATGCAATTGTAATAATTGGAAACTTTAGTTCATTCAAAGTTTCCCCAAAAGTTGCCACCCATTCCTTCCATGAAATTTTAACAATAAACTTCGAGACAAAGGCAGCAATAAGCACCGAAGTACCGGCAGCACCCAGAATTTCAAGCTTATAAATGGCCGGGACAGGAGCACCAGCAGAATTAATGACTTTATTATTTAAAAAGGGAACTTCAGGAACAAAGGTTAACGCATGACCGATCAAATTAACCGCTTTCAAAATTACGTTCGTTCCTTCATAATGACCAGCCAAAGCCAGCTTGACTGTTGGAATCCCCCAAATCGTAATAAAGGCAGTTAAAACAAGGAACGGTGACCAGGCTTTAAAAATTTGGCCTCCTGAATATTTTGCTCGGCTTTTTTGTAATGTGTAGGCAGTAACAGCTGAAGCCATTTCCTGTTCGGCTTTAAAGCGGAAAATCGTTTTCGGTTTCCAGAATTTTAAGAAGATGGCTAACGCAAATAAGGAAACCAATGCAGATAAAATATCGGGAAGTTCCGGACCAAGGAAGTTGGAGCTCAAGTATTGAGTCACTGCAAAAGTAATCCCCGTGATTAAAATGGCCGGTAAAATTTCCATTGCTTTCCTAAAGCCAGCCATGATGACCACTAAATAAAACGGAACGAATAAGGATAAGAATGGCAATTGCCGACCCACCATTTTGGAAATTTCGATCGCAGATATTCCAGTAGGCCCTTCAACCGCAATGATTGGAGTACCGATTGCACCGAAGGCAACTGGTGCTGTATTAGCAATTAAACAAAGACCGGCAGCGTATAGAGGATTAAACCCAAGACCGACAAGAAGTGCGGCCGAAATGGCAACCGGAGCGCCAAAACCAGCGGCCCCTTCAAGGAATGCTCCGAATGAAAACGCTACCAAAAGAGCTTGAAGACGTCTGTCCTCCGTGAGTGAGACGACCGAATTACGGATAATATCGAATTGGCCTGTCTTAACGGTTAATTTATAGAGGAAAACTGACGTAATGATGATCCAGCCGATTGGCAATATTCCATAGAGTGCCCCCTGTGTGGCAGACATGACCGCCATACCGGCAGGCATCTTAAATGCAACGACTGCTAAGATTAAGGCAATTAGGAGTGTTGTTAATCCGGCAACATAGCCCTTCATACGTTTAATGGCTAAAGCCCAGAAAAAATATAAAATTGGTATTAGTGCTACCAAAGCGGACAGCGCGAGACTATCTCCTACCGCTGTAAAATTTTGTGTAAATGTCATAGTTTATCCCCCATCAAATAAAATAATTTGTTCCCTCATCAGAATCATTGTTCTGATGGAAAAGATGAATAGGATCTATGATGACTGAAACATATGTAAGTGATTGAGAAGCAGAAACTCTATCAATACATTTTTTAATATGAAACTTAACACCCCTCCTTGTTTCTTATTACGAAACGCCGTTTTTAAATTGTTGCATAGGAAGGAACATTGTTATATAGCCATAATAAAGTTTAGTAAATTACAACATTTAATCCTTCTTCATTATACTACTTCTCGTCTTAATTTCAATAATATTTAGAAAATTCTATTTATAAAAAAACAAAAAAACATTTGACCAATATACCGTTATATCAGCCAAATGTTAAATTCCTTATATCATTCTACTTTCAAAACCAAGCCGCGCAGAAATTTGTTTACCAATGTGAATCATCCTTGCTTGGAGCTGTTTCAGCCGTTCTTCTGTCATTCGCATTGTTGGCCCTGAGATACTGACTGCTGCAATGACTTTCCCTAAGTGGTCAAAGATAGGTGCCGCAATGCACGTGATGCCATATTCATTTTCTTCTAAATCCAGTGCATAGCCATTCCGCTTCACATCCGCCAATTCTCGGATAAACTCCTCTTTATTCGTAATGGTTTTATCAGTGTGCATTGGCATGCCTTTCCGCTCAAGGATATCCATAACAACATGAGAAGGAAGATAGGCAAGGATGGCCTTGCCAACTGAAGTACAATGCATTGGAGCTCTTTTTCCTACTTTTGAATGCATCCTTAGTGTTTCATTACCTTCTAATTTTTCGATATAAACTACTTCCCCTTGATCATAAACGACAAGATGGATCACTTCATTGGTTTCGCTTTCCAATTCCAGCAGAAAAGGCTTTGCCTCAGACCTTAAATCAATGGATTCTAGCAGCTTTGAACTTACTTCTAAGAATTTATAACCAAGTTTATAGCGTCCGGTATCTTCATCTTGCTCAACATAACCATACTGGACAAGTGTTGACAGGATCCGGTAAACGGAGCTTTTATTAATATCTATTTGGTTGGCAATCTCTGTAACACCGAGGCCGCCTTTTTTTAAGCTAACCAAAGTAATAATATCCAATGCCCGGCTTACAGATTTGACCATATTCTCTCTCTCCACAATTGCTCACCTCGAAATTGCTGTCCATAATAGCTAACATTATAGCACAGATTTTTTACCGGTCATTGGCTGGCAGGATTAAGATTTGGCGTGCTCTTTTGCCAATACAAAGGGATTGCGTAGTGTTCCGATTTCTTTAATTTCACATTCGATAATATCCCCTGCACCGACAAACTCCGCACCAACAGGACTTCCCGTCAGGATAACATCTCCCGGCTTAAGTGTCATCACTTTTGTCAAATACGATACCATTCTTCGTATTGGAATAATCATGAGCTCTGTTGCACTATTTTGCTTCTCCACACCATTCAGTTTTGTTTCGACCCTCACTGCAAATGGATCCAATTCCGTCTCAATAACTGGCCCCAGCGGTGTGAAAGTATCAAAGGACTTTCCGATAGTCCAATGCCCATCCTGATGGAAAAATTGTGGTGCTGTTACATCGTTTCCAATTGTGTATCCGAATACATAATCTAAAACTTCAGATTCAGAAACATTTTTAGCTTCTTTCCCAATAACGATCGCCAACTCGGATTCAAACTTTACTTGTTCGATTCCTGCCGGAATGACGATTTCTTCCGCAGGACCAATAACAGATGAGGTTGGTTTAAAGAAGAAAACCGGAATTTCCGGAAGCTCTGCTGGCAGATCTTCACGTCTTGAAACATAGTTTGCTCCAATACCAATGATTTGGTTAGGCTGTAGAGGTGCAAGCAGTGTCACATCAGCCAATGAGAATATGTTTCCTGTATACTCCCAATCTCCAAAAATATCTCCTTTAATTTCCTGGATGGTGTTTTCTGTCAGAACGCCGGAATACACGGTTGAACCTTGAGTAAATCTAGTAAACTTCATTGTCATGCTCCCCTCTTTTTTTAGTAACTCTGTGTGAAAATCCCAAGGCATTCTAAACAATAGAATGCCTTGGATTTCTTTATTATTGTTTCACTGCAAACTTTGCCTTTGCTTCAATGCGTCTGCGGTGAAGAATTGGCTCGGTGTAGCCATTCGGCTGGTCATAGCCTTCGAAAATCAACTCGCAGGCAGCCTGGAAAGCTACGGAATCATCAAAGTTCGGATCCATATTTCGATACAATGAATCTCCGGCATTTTGTTCATCTACCACTTTGGCCATGCGCTTCAATGTTTCAAGAACCTGCTCTCTGGTGCAAACGCCGTGGTGTAGCCAGTTTGCTAAATGCTGGCTGGAAATCCGTAATGTCGCGCGGTCTTCCATTAATCCTACGTTATTGATATCTAATACCTTAGAGCAGCCAACACCCTGGTCTACCCAGCGGACAACATAACCTAATAGAGTTTGGCAGTTGTTGTTGAGTTCTGACTGGATTTCCTCAGCTGTCCAGGAAGGGTTTTTCTCAACTGGGAATTGCAGGATATCTTCTCGGAAGTCAGCAGTCTGATTAAGCATTTGGTTTTGTACTTCTCTTACATTGACTTCATGGTAGTGTAACGCATGCAGGGTCGCAGCCGTTGGAGATGGCACCCAAGCTGTATTGGCTCCGGTTTTTACGTGGCCGATTTTTTGCTTTAGCATCTCCGCCATTAAATCCGGCATTGCCCACATGCCTTTGCCGATTTGCGCCACCCCTTTAAAACCAGTGGAAAGCCCGGCAATTACATTGGATTGTTCATAGCTCTGCAGCCATTTGGATGATTTCATATCATTTTTGCGAATCATTGGACCCGCTTCCATCGAAGAGTGAATTTCATCGCCTGTTCTGTCTAGGAATCCTGTATTAATAAATACAATCCGGTCTTTTACTTGCTTAATGCATGCCTTTAAGTTCAAACTTGTTCTGCGTTCTTCATCCATTACCCCGATTTTAAGGGTATTACGCTCTAGACCAAGAAGATCTTCCACGCGGTCAAATAGTTGATTCGCAAAAGCAACCTCTTCTGAACCATGCATTTTAGGTTTTACGATATAGACTGAACCCTTCTCAGTGTTTTGGAATGGGCCATTACCTAAAAGAGTATGTTTCGCGATAAGGCTTGTAAGCACAGCATCCAAAATTCCTTCTTGGATTTCCTCGCCGTTTTGATCAAGAATCGCGCTATTGGTCATCAAATGCCCTACGTTTCGGACAAATAACAAAGAACGGCCCTTTAATGTAATCTCTCCGCCATCAGGAGATTGGTAGCGGCGGTCCGGATTGAGAGTGCGCGTCATCGTTTTATTGCCCTTTTCAAAAGTAGCGGAGAGGGTTCCGTTCATAAGCCCTAACCAGTTCCGATAGACTAGCACTTTGTCTTCCGCATCTACTGCAGCGACAGAATCTTCGCAGTCCATAATGGTTGTAATCGCGGATTCAACGAACACATCCTTGACACCCGCCTCATCGTTTCTGCCAATCGGATGGTTCCGGTCGATTTGAATTTCAAAATGAAGTCCGTTATTTTTCAACAAGATCGTGGATGGGGCTTCCTGAGTCCCTTGATAGCCCACAAACTTTGCTTCGTCTAATAGGCCTGTTGTGGAACCATTACTTAGAGTCACTTCTAGGGTGCCATCTGCTACAGTGTAGGAAACGGCATCCTTATGAGACGCATCCTTCAATGATGCTGATTGATCAAGAAAATTTCTGGCAAACTCAATTACTTTTGCACCGCGGACAGGATTGTAACCGCCTGCACGAGTGGCGCCGTCCTCTTCACTGATGGCATCTGTTCCGTACAGGGCATCATACAGGCTTCCCCAGCGTGCGTTGGCTGCATTGATGGCATAGCGAGCGTTATTGACTGGAACAACCAATTGTGGGCCAGCTTGAACAGTGATTTCGTCATCGACATTTGTAGTAGCAATCTCGAAATCTTCCACTTCTGGTTCAAGATAACCAATTTCCGTTAAAAAGGATTGATAGGCCTCGAAGTCAAAATTCCTATTGTTTTCACGGTACCATGTATTCAGTTTGATTTGAATTTCATCACGAGTCGCAAGCAGCTCTTTATTTTTCGGTGTTAATTCGCTGATCAACGCTTCAAAACCGGACCAAAATTGGTCAACATCCACACCAGTTTCCGGAAGGGCTTCCAAATTGATAAATTCATAGAGTTCCTGAGCTACCTGAAGTTTTCCTTTGTTTACATAGTTTGTCATCGTACGTTCCTCCTTTGATTTCTTTTAAAACAGTAATCTCGTTAAAAATGTTTGGACTTGTTTTTTATTACGAAACGCTGTTTCATTATTTGTTAAAAAAATAATAGCATGATTATCCAATTTATTTCAATAATTTTAAGAAAATAAAGATATTTTTTTGTTGGTGGTGATGATCGAATATCGAATCTGAGCCTTCCATGAGGACAAGTTCCGCTGATTTCAGGAGAGGCTCCTAATGCTCATCAGCAAGTAAAATAGCTGCTCAAGGTAATTAGGAGGAGCTCCTAATGCTCATCAGCAAGTAAAATAGCTGCTCAAGGTAATTAGAAGGAGCTCCTAATGCCCATCAGCCAGTAAAATAGCTGCTCAAGGTAATTAGAAGGAGCCCCTAATGCCCATCAGCCAGTAAAATAGCTGCTCAAGGTAATTAGAAGGAGCCCCTAATGCCCATCAGCAAGTAAAATAGCTGCTCGAGGTAATCAGGAGAGTCTCCTAATGCCCATCACCAATAAAAAAGGTTGCTCGAGGTAATTAGGAGAGGCTCCTATTTCCCGTCAGCAAGGAAAAAGGCCGCTCGAGGTAATTAGGAGAGACTCCTATTTCCCATCAGCAAGTAAAAAGACGGCCCTCGGTATGATATTATCCCCTTTAA
>NZ_JBITPF010000093.1:0-8156 GCF_050468025.1 Neobacillus sp. NRS-1170
AGAACAATTTCATCATCGCTTAAAAGCGACTTTATCATCATAACAAGTTATTAACTCGAAGTCAACAACTTTTTTGTTTTTCTTTCATCGTCTCGCTGACGACTTTTCCTATATTACAGGAGATTAATAGATTGGTCAACACTTTTTCTAAAAAAATTAAAAAATGATTTATTTCCTCTTTAATCATCAATAAAGCAAAAGGAAGTCATGTCAGTTTGAAGCCCTTTATGTAGAATGGGAGACATCCATCCACATGCCAATAGTATCTGTTTGCGGATCTTGGACGACTTCTGATATTTTCTTAACCTTTGAACTTGGTACTAATTGTTTGAGGGAACCTGAGACTCTGTCAGATGGGAAAATGGCTGCTAAAGGGAATCAGATGCTACTTTTGAAAAAAGAGACCGCCTCAAAAGGGTTAACCATTAACACCCTTCGAGACAGCCTCTCTTATTTAATCACACTGCACCTAAGACACCGATCAAACCTTCTTCAGACGGCTGCAAATCGCGTCTCCAACCTCAATCGTGGAGGACTTGCCGCCAATATCCGTAGTCTTGATTCCCTCATTGGTTACCTCTTCTACTACATCCAAAAGCTTCCGACCAAGCTCACGCTCCCCAAAATGATCGAGCATCATTTTGGCGGTCCACACCTGCCCGATTGGGTTGGCAATGCTCTTTCCATAAATATCCGGCGCAGAACCATGCACAGGCTCGAACATTGACGGATACTTTCCACTTAAATTAATATTCGCGGCCGGCGCAATTCCGATACTTCCCATGATCGCCCCGCCAATATCAGTTAAAATATCTCCAAATAGATTACTGGCCACAATCACATCAAAAATCTGCGGCCGTGTCACGAAAAAGGCCGCTAACGCATCGATATGATAGGTTGCTGTTTGAATATCCGTATAATCCGCTTTTACATCATTAAAGACCTCATCCCAAAACGGCATCGAGTGGACAATACCGTTCGACTTCGTCACGGATGTAACATGGCCTCTTCTCTGTTTAGCCAACTCAAACGCATAGCGCATCGCACGCTCAGTACCTTTTCTAGTAAAAATAGCATTTTGGATGGCAACCTCATCATCCCCGCTGTGAATCCTGCCGCCCACTTCACTATATTCACCCTCACTATTTTCTCTTACGACAATTAAATCAAAGTCATTAGGATTGACTAGCGGTGATTTCAAACCTTTAAAAAATTTAGCCGGTCTAATATTGATCGATTGTTCAAATTCGCGGCGAATCTTAATCAAAAGTCCCCATAACGAAACATGATCTGGAACCAGCTGAGGGTTTCCAATCGCCCCCAGAAAAATCGCCTCAAAGTTTTTTAAGATATCCAAACCATCTTCCGGCATCATTTTTCCATGCTCCAGGTAGTAGTCACAGCTCCACGGAAACTCTTTGTACTCAAATTTTAAACCGCCATGAATTTCGGCCACTGTATCTAAAACCTTTGTGGCAACAGGAACGACTTCTTTCCCAATGCCATCTCCTGGAATGACAGCAATCTCTAGTTTCTTCATACTTATATACCTACTCCCTTATTAGCATTTTTATAAAAATTTTCATACATGGCAATCTCTTGTTCATTCAAAGCCTGTCCGTGCGTTCAGGCAAGTAATAGAAGGCATCCCATCAATTTACTTATCTCTCTTCTAACTGTTCAATGATTTGAATCAAATTAGATAGATCCTCTTGCGTATGCTCTTTTAATCTATCAGATGCTTTTTTAGCGTCTCTTTCTTTTATTGCAAGGTAAATATCCGTATGTCCCTTTAAGATCGTACTCAACCGGTCATCACCTTGGATATTCAAGACACGGTAATAATAGATGAGGCCGTTCAAATCCTCCACAAGCTTCATCAGACGTGCATTCCCGCTGTATAGGATAATTAGTTCATGAAAACGGGCATTACACGCTACAATAGTCTCAGTATTACCTTCTTGGACGGCTTCCGCTGTTTGTTCTAATATTTTTCCAAGCTCCTGCAGCTGCTCATCGGTTGCTCGTTCAGCTGTCAGTTCAACAGCTTTAGATTCAAGCGAAATCCGGCATTCATAAATATCGCGCACATCTTGCAAATTTGGCTTGTAGACGGATATTTGGGACCTTTCATCCATTACCAGCAATCCCTCAATAATCAAACCCCGAATCGCTTCTCGAACGGGACTGCGGCTAATTTGATATTGTTTAGCAATCTTGGCCTCATAAAGCCGGTCCCCAGGTTTGTAAACACCACTAAAGATACTTTCCTTTATGGATTGCTGAATTTGTTGATAGTATGGCAATGGCTTTTGCAATGGACTGTCTAACATTTGTTTACCTCTCTCAATTTTAAATTAGATTATGGTTATTTCTTAGTCGTTATTTCCAACTTCGTGTCGGCTGTCGACAAGGTACACTTAAATTATAAAATTAGTTTTCAGATATTTCAAATTTTAACTCCTCGTGTTCGAAAAATATAAATTACCAGGTTCGTAAAACGCATATGAATAGACTAGCAACAGGACCAGAAACTTCGAAACCAAAGTTTTGTCTATTTTTTAAGGGGTTTTGTTCATTTTTGAGGGCACTTTGTCTATTTTTGAAAGGTGTTTGTCTATTTAGACAAAAAACGGAAAACGAGGATCTAAAGTTTACTAGCTGCACATATGCTTTGGACAAATACTGTGCTGTTTTGGACAATTTTGAGGGCACTTTGGACATTTTTTATGTACATTGGACATTTTCCGAACCACTTTGGACAATTTTTCCGACGGTTTGGACAATTAGCCAAAAAACTGAAAAATATAGCCCCATTAAGGGGGCCATATCAGTTAGTATAATCTCATTGGCCATTTTAATAAGTTCCTTTTGCTGCTGTTCATCCGTTATTTCTTCATTCCGGTAGACAATATTATAGGAGACCTCCTCAAATTGGAAGTACAATGAATTGCCTTTTAATTCACCGCGGGTATCGTCATCCAATTTTATTTCAGTCGTATTCAATAAAATGTTTTTCTAAATAGGATGGCTTGCTTCCATTTTGAACTGAATTTTGGAATTCTCATCTTTAGGCATTGCGAAAAGATGCCACCATCCCAAATTCCTCCAATCGCCTGTCGAAAAAAACTAACTAATCGTTTGATTAAATTTACCGGAAAGCCTGGTGCTAAGGGATTTTCACCCATTGATAGCGAAGAATTTTGTCAGTTAACTAATCGTTTGATTAGTTTCAGTCTTAAACTTGATATTTCAACTTCTCCGCTATTCATCTCGAAAGAAATTTGTCGAATAAGAAAAAACAAGCGCTCCCATGAAGGAAGCGCTTGTTTCCATTTTTATGACTTACTTAATTCAATAATCGCATAAAGCTTCAAAGCTTCGTATTCTTCAGGTGTTAACCGTTTCATAACCGTCGATTGAATCTCCGATTTTACTTCAGGAGTTAATCCTCCCTTGGCCTTGTCGGCAAAGCCCATCAGCTCATTCATCGTAAATTTGGTTAATAAAAATTTCAATACTTCATCCCTTGAAGTAAACTTTAATTTCGAACTAGTATAGGTTTTTTCAGTCTCAGTTGATTTCTTGCTTGTCTTACTATCTTCAGAAGCAGCCTGGTCGCTGCTAGCAGAGGCAGATGCAACTAGAGGAGTGTTCGCCATTGGCACCACTGAATACTTATCAAGGATTTGTTGCTTTTTATCGGAGCCCACTTCATCCTCAATGAATTGCTGAACGGACGGATCAGTCAATAGTGCTTGGATCTCCTTTTTCGGTACTTGATGAGAAATTTCCTCGACCACTTTTTTGGAGGCAAGATTCATTCCAATTTGATAGCCAAAAAATCCAATCACAGCAAGTAGAACTACAGGCAGTCCAAGCTTAAACCGATTCTTCTTCCACAATGGGGTGACAGGATAACGGTGATTGGTCCCTACCTTTTTATAATATTGTCCGTCTTCATCCTTATAATAGCGAATTCCAAAAAGCTTCAAAGGTGTTCTAGTTTCCTTCATTCTCATCTTCTGCATTGCGAGTACCCCTTAAAAAAATAAAATCTGAACCCATTCATTTTCATTTTATTTACAAAAAAAGTCAACAACAAAATGGATAAAAAAAAGAGAAGTGCACTAACACTTCTCTCTGCATCCTGTGGCGGGACAGGCATCGGAATCAATCTCCGTGTTTATGTTTCCCTTTGCCTTTTTCTTTCCCTTGATTTTTCCATTCTTTTTCTTGTTGTTTCTCTTTACCCTTATCTTCATCCTCTTCAGAAGCTTCTTCCTTTTTAGGTTTCATTGGAACCTCGGCAGAATTGACACCTTGGATATACAATTCATTATTCGCCCTGTAAACACTGCTCGGCTGCTTAAAATTGGATCCGTCCGTACCGAACGCTTGCATCATCGCTTTAAACATGAGCTGCGAGATTTTAGTTGAATTGCCGCTCATGTAGTTCCCCTGTCCGTTTTGCGCATAACCTGTCCAGACAGCCATGGTGTATTGCGGTGTGTACCCAGCGAACCAGCTGTCATTTGTCGCTGAACTTGGGTATCCATATCTAGCTCTAGTTTTTGCATCAAAATTGGTGGTACCTGTTTTCCCGGCAACATCCAGACCAGGGACATTAGCTGTTTTTCCTGTTCCCTCATTTACAACTGTGCGTAACATATCCGTCACCATATAGGCCGTGTAATCATGCATCACACGTTTAGATTTCCCCGCAAAACTAACAACTGTGCCGTCCGGAAAAGCAACCTTTTGGACAAAATGCGGTTTATTGTAGACGCCATTATTTGCAAATGCACTGTAAGCTCCAGCCATGGCTAAAGGATTTACGGTATTACTTCCGATTGAATAGGATTCATACACTTGGTCATTTTTAAAAGTAATGCCAAGATTCTCTGCAAAACTCTTTGACTTATCCAACCCAACCTCTCTCATTGTGAGCAGAGCTGGGATATTGTAAGAGTTTTGTAAAGCCGAGCGTATGGTCAGCACCCCATGATATCGATGATCCCAGTTGGAAATGGACTGGCCGGTTTCATAGGTCGTCGGCTGGTCATCAATCAAATGTGCAGTCGACCATTTTAAGTTTTCAATCGCCGGGCCGTAATCAAAAATCGGCTTAAAGGAAGACCCAGGCTGACGGTTGATATCTACGGCAAAGTTGTTGCCCAGGAATGAGGCTTTATAATCGTTCCGCCCGCTTCCAATCGCCCTGACTTCCCCCGTTTTCGTATCTAAAAAAACGAAAGCCCCTTGAAACTTTGCATCAGGATAGCCGATGATTTCATTGGTATTCATCATTTTGTCGGCATAATTCTGTGCTTTTGGATCGAGTGTTGTATAAATCGACAACCCATCTTCGCTGATGTTGACATCCTTCAGTTTTCCCTTTACCTCTTTCACTGCCGCGTCCAAAAAGGCCTCATAAGGCATGCTTTGCTGCGTGCTTTTTGGTACAAGTCCCTCTGTAACAGGTACTTTTTCTGCTTCTTTCATTTGTGTTTCTGTGATATACCCATCTCGAAGCATCGAGCTTAGGACAATGTGACGGCGCTTCGTGGCTGATTCTTTATTTTCCGGTTTGGTCGGATCGTAATTATTCGGACTCTGAGGCAGTCCGGCTAACATTGCTGCCTGCGAGAGCGTCATTTTTTTCAAATCATTGGCTTCAAGTCCATAATAATTCTTCGCGGCCGCCGCCACTCCGTAAGAGCGGTTTCCTAGATAGATTTTGTTCAAATACATCATCAAAATTTCGTGCTTGGAGTACTCTTTTTCCAACTGATACGCCAGGTCCCATTCCTGCACTTTTCGCTTCAATGTTTTCTCTGGAGACAAAAAGGAGTTTTTAATGACCTGCTGGGTAATGGTACTGCCCCCCTGAGATCCGAAATCCCCGGTTACGTTCACGAAAATGGCCTTAGCCGTCCGTTTGAGGTCGATTCCATGATGTTCATAAAAATGGGAATCCTCTGTGGCAATAAACGCATGTTCTAGCACTTTGGGCACTTGTTCATACGAAATCTTCGTCCGCTTTTCCTTCCCGTATTCATAAAGGAATTTTCCGTTTTTATCATAAAATTTCGTGGAAAGCGGATCCTCCAGCTTCGAAGCATCTAATGTAGGTGTACCCTTAATCATTGAAGCGAATGTGATGGCTCCTGCTCCTGTTGAAACAAGACCAAGCACCAAACAGACAATGATCACTTTTTTCAATAAAGATCCTTTTTTCAACACGGATCCTCTTTTCGGTGGTGCACTATTACTTCTCTGGTTATTTTGTTTTGTTTTTTCAGCTTGTTTTCGTTCCTCACGAGATTGATAGGTTTCTTCTGACATTCTTCTTCTCTCCCATGTTAAGTAAGTTAATCTAAGTTGCTTAAACCAATATTTGGATGTAATTTACGTGGAGCTATTTATATACATTCGTAAGGAAGCATAATTTTATGGGTGAGGACCAGACATTTATTTTTAAAAGATTGGATTGGACAATTTTGAGGTGGGTTTGGACATTTTTTCGTGGGTATTAGACAATTTCGGGGCACCATTGGACATTTTGATAAAAAACAGAAATCAAAAACCAAAATCCAGGCACCCGAAATAACGTTTTTAGTACTACTGTGCTTTTTTATAAACAATGGAAAACCGTTTTTCCCCAGCCCATTTTGCACCTTTGTAATCGATTTTTATGGCTGCAGTATAATCGCCTTCCATCTCAATATTCGCTTTCCCGGCATACACTCCATCCCCAATTTCTTGCATCTGCATAGAAAGATCGCCATGACTCATGCCTTGCATTTTCAACACTGCGCTAACCTTTGCACCTTCAACTGGTTTACCCTCACTGTCTGTGATTTTAAATTCAATGGGAGAAGCTTTACCAGGTGTAAACGATTTTGGTGTAGAGAGCTTTATCTGAAAGTTATTTGAACTGCAGCCTGAGATCAAAACCAATACTATACTAAAAACAAGGACAATAAATTTGTTCATTACATCACAACCTTTCAAGTCATTATAACACCACAACACCACAAGGAAGGTTCTCATAGCTTATATTTATCTTAATTGTTATATTTAAAAAAGGAAAAGTGCGGGTGGTTGAAATGGCTGATAATATACAGAAAGATATTGAGAAAGTAATGGGTGAAATCCATTCTTTTGATTTATTAAAGGAACAAGGCTGTACCTCTGAAGTTCGCCGCCTTGTTACGAATAAGGGATCCTACTTGCTTAAAAGTGCTTATGATGAAAGATATCGAACATGGCTAAAGGCAGAGGCTCAGGTTTTAGAAAAACTAACCCACGAAAGAGAAATTCCAGTTCCTGCTTATTATGGATTTATCGAGAAAACGGACAGCAGTCACCTTATCATGTCATTTGAGGAAGGCATTACATTAACAGCGGCTTTAAAGGGCGGATTGTCAAAATCCGATAAAAAAGCGTTAGTGAGAAGCTTTGGACAATTTCTTAATCAGTTTCACGAAATGAGGCCGATTGAAGCGCTGAAACGGAAGAATGATTGGCTGGAGGAACAACTTCTTAAAGCACAAAGCTATGTAAAAAACGGCCAAACGGAAGGCAGCTTAGAATTGTTAAACCGGTTAAAGTCACAAAAACCGCTGCCAGTCCAACCAACAATGATACATGGTGATTGCACATCAGATAATGTGCTTGTTATCGACGGAAAGGTAAAACTTTTCATTGATGTGTCTGGTATGACAGTCGGAGATCCTCGATATGATGAATCCCTGGCGATTAGCCATTTTGTTGATAATCCTGAATACTTACATGCCTTTTATGAAGGCTATACACGCTATAAGGTCTCAAAGGAAGAATTTCTGTATTTTAATGAGGGCCTATATGAGTTTTTCTAAAAGCTTGCGTATTTTTTAGAGAATAATGATTAAGAGAGCTTGAATATGGCTGGTAGAGGGAATTAGCCCTTCTTGCGGACTCAGGTGCATGATTTTCGGCAGGCCGTTTCCTCTATAGGGCTTCTTACGGACTCGGGAGCATGATTTTCGGCAGGCCGTTTCTTCTATAGGGCTTCTTGCGGACTCGGGAGCATGATTTTCGGCAGAGCGCGTCTTATATAGGGCTTCTTGCGGACTCGAGAGCGTGATTTTCAGTCAAGTCCTAGATTTTGT
>NZ_JBITPF010000094.1:0-21115 GCF_050468025.1 Neobacillus sp. NRS-1170
CTATTGGGGAGCATATCATTTCATGGGTTTGTGTTTTTTTATTTAATAGACATTATCTTTCGCTGATATTGTGAATAATTTATGAATTATCAATAAATGAATGGTTATTCATTCATTTTTGTGCAAGATTCGACAAATTTTGCAACAGAGACCATGATATATTTTAGCCAGAATTATAGATAATCTGGAGGGATGTTTAAATGTCAGTAAAAGAAAGAGTGGTACGAGAAAATCATGATGTCGCTCTTATGATTGACGTTTTAGGAAGTAACGGAGTAATAGCTCTGAGTGAATTCCGCTGTTACAATCAAGAAATGGTGGATAAAATCGTAAAAGAAATGGCTTTGACTGCGCTTGAGCACCATAAGGAGCTAGCGATGCTTGCAGTAGAAGAAACAAAAAGAGGTGTTTATGAAGATAAAGTCTTTAAAAATATGTTTGCGACTGAATGCATCTATAACAATATTAGGGACATAAAAACTGTAGGTGTGATAAGTGAAAATGAGAATGAAGGTATGGTTGAGATGGCCGAGCCAGTCGGTGTTATTGCAGGTGTTATCCCAATTACAAATCCAACCTCAACAGTTATTTTTAAATCGTTAATTTCACTTAAAACAAGAAATCCAATCATCTTTGCCTTTCCTAAATATGCACAGAAATGCTGTGTAAGAACTGCGGAATTGCTAAAGGAAGCAGCGATTCGGGCTGGTGCCCCTGAAAACAGCATCCAGTGGATTGAAGTCCCATCTCATGAAGCCTTTCAAGCATTAATGAAGCATCCAAAGATATCTCTCATCCTTGCGACGGGAGGACCTAACCTAGTAACGGCAGCCTATAGTTCAGGAAAACCGGCTCTTGGCGTCGGAGCAGGGAATGTGCCTTGTTATATTGAAAAAACAGCCAATATTAAACGGGCGGTCAACGACCTTATTTTATCTAAAACATTTGATAACGGCATGATTTGTGCCTCAGAGCAAGCACTAATAATTGAACAAGAGATTTATGATGAAGTAAGACAGGAGTTAATTGAAAACCAGTGTTATTTCCTTAATGAAGAAGAACGCAAAATGGTGGAGAGGATTGCAATTGACCCTAAGACTGCGTCTCTTAATCCACTGATTGTTGGTTTACATGCTGCCAAAATTGCGAAAATAGCAGGGGTAAATGTACCTGCTAACACAAAGATATTAATTGCCGAAATTGAGGGGGTTGGTCCTAATTATCCATTATCCTGTGAAAAATTAAGCCCAATTTTGGCCTGTTACAAGGTTAATAGTTTTGCAGGAGGATTACGAATAGCCGAAGAAACCCTTGAATACGGAGGTCTTGGTCATTCAGCGGCAATTCATACGTCGGATCAGGATGCTATCGATGCATTTGCCCTTCGAATGAAAGCAGGCAGAATTATTGTTAATACACCATCCACACATGGAGCTATTGGCGATATCTATAATACATCTTTACCGTCCTTAACAATTGGATGCGGCACTTATGGAGGGAACTCTGTGTCACAGAATGTAGGAGCAGCTAATTTAATTAACATTAAAAAAGTAGCAAAAAGAAGAACAATGACGCAGTGGTTTAAGGTTCCGTCACAGATTTTCTTTGAAAAAAACTCCATCCAAACTCTTGCGGCCATTCCAGCCATTTCAAGGGCATTTATTGTGACTAGCGGAAGCCCTGTAAAAAATGGCTATGTTGATAAAGTCCTTTATTACTTAAAAAAGAACCCTAACAAAATCCAGGTGGAAACCTTTTCAGACATTGAACCAGAACCATGTGTTGAAACAGTCTTGTGGGGTGCTGAACGGATGAGAAGGTTTGAACCAGATTGTATAATTGCCCTTGGCGGCGGTTCAGTAATGGATGCGGCAAAAGCGATGTGGCTGTTTTACGAACACCCAGAAACTAACTTTCACAGCTTAACCCAAAAATTTTTTGATCCAAGCAAGCGGGTGGTTAAATTCCCGGTACTTCGTGATAAGGCAAAATTTATTGCGATACCGACCACTTCTGGAACAGGATCAGAAGTTACTTCCTTTTCAGTCATCACAGATAAGAAAACAAATAGGAAATACTCGCTCGCTGATACAGAGATGACTCCAGATGTGGCGATCGTAGATCCACAATTTGTCATGACTGTCCCAAGCCATGTAACGGCAGATACCGGAATGGATGTTTTGACACATGCAATCGAAGCATATGTTTCGGTGTTAGCTAATGACTATACTGATGGATTGGCTTTAAAAGCGATTCAATTAATTTTTGAATATTTACCAAAGGCATTCAGGGATGGCTGTGATGAGCTTGCGCGTGAAAAAATCCATAATGCCTCAACAATTGCGGGAATGGCATTCGCTAATTCCTTCCTTGGAATTAATCATAGTCTAGCCCATGTGCTCGGTGCAGAATTTAATATACCTCACGGACGTGCCAACGCTATAATGCTGCCGCATGTCATTCGCTTTAACGCGATGAAGCCAAATAAATTCATGACATTCCCGAAATATGAGCATTTCATTGCAGACAAGCGCTATGCGGAATTGGCTATAATGCTTGGCCTTCCTGCCAGTACTACAGAAGAAGGGGTTGAAAGCTTAATAGAAGCAATTATTAAGCTGGCCGAAGAATTAGAAATGCCAGCGAGCATCAAAGCAGTTGGGGTTGATAAAACAGAGTTTGAAAACAAAGTGAATGAACTTGCTGAACGTGCCTTCCATGATCAAAATACAATTCCAAATCCAAAATTACCACTTGTTAATGAACTTGCTGGAATCTTTCGTTTAGCTTTTGAAGGATAGAAATTCATACACAAAATTAAAATCAAAAAAATCTTCACAGGATGTGAGTGATATGGCTTCTACAAAGGATAACGATAATGAAATTTCACTTTCAAGTTTGGACCTGATCTGGAGACAGGCATTCCATGAATTAGATGAATGGGTAAAGCGTGCTGATAATCGCGATGAAGCCCTCTTAAAAGAGGTTAAACAATTCACTGAGAGTGTCAAACGGAATCAAGCGAATTTAAAAACAGTAGCCGAGCAATTTACTAGGGAATTGGCTGAATGGGAAAAGACTACACGTGATGAATTTTTAATGTCAACTACCGCCCTGCAGCATTTCTTTCCCATTCAGTCTTATGAGGAAGTTAATGCACAATTTGATGAAATACAAAAAAAGGCAGTTTCGCTATTAAGCACTCCGTGTCAAACTATCGGAAATTCTCAGGCGATTGGGAAATATCTAGAAATGATTGATCAATTTATTGCTTTTAGGAAAAAAGGAAGAAGGCAATATATCAAAACTCTGAAACAAGCAGGAAATCTGCTCTATGAAAATCAAAAAGGGTTTGTCAATTTGTTTGCTAGGCAAATTAAAGCTTTGATGTTTCCGCTGAATAAATACATGGAAAAAACTGAAGAACTTACAAAATCATGATTGAAGGAGTGCTGCGGCATGACAAGTGAAAAAAATTTCGATCCATTTTTTGGATTCAAGCAGTTAAGTGGGATGTGGGACAAACAAGTAAATAGCCTATTATATAAGCTGACAGACAATAATGAATTTGTTCGCACAGCAAGTTTCAGTCTAAACACTTATTCATTTTACCTCGATCGAATTAAAAAAAACCAAGAGGTTATTGCAGCTCTAATGAATATCCCGACAAAGAGAGATATCGCGAATGCCGCAAAGCTTTCAATTCAAATGGAAGAAAAAATTGATATATTAGAAGAACAAATTTGGAATTTACAAGACAGCGTAAGCTCCATTACAAAACAAAATTTAGGAATGCTTGAAGAAGTAGTAAATATCGTCATGCAAATGAAGCATGAATTCCAAAAGATGGCCCAAGAGGTGGCGGAAACTCAAAAAATTAAAGATGACCTCCAGGAATTACGGAAGGAAATAGAGCAGTTAAAGAGTATTAAGGTAGATTTAGCTTTTAAAGGAAAAGAAAAGGAAAAACAGAAAAAAGAACCAGAAAAAAAGCTGGAGATAGATCTAGTACTAACGGGTGCTAATACAACTAAATAATATTGAAAGGAGCAATGAAAATAATGAGCACGAAAGCACAGGGAACGAACTTTATTCCACTCGTAAACTTAGAAAAAGAAACGAAAAGATGGAACCAACTTTATAAGATTATGACCGAACCAAAACCAGAGATTATTCCTACACCACGTCAATGTGTATGGAAAAAAAATAAAACAACCTTATGGTATCATCCTGCTACGGAAAAAAAGCATGCAGTTCCAGTATTTTTAATTTACTCTCTGTTGAATAAGGTGTACATTCTAGACGTTGGTAAAGGTAGCAGCGTTGTCGGCGGTCTTACAGAACGCGGCTATGATGTCTACCTGTTGGATTGGGGTTCTCCCGGACTTGAAGATTCCGACATTACACTAGACAATTATATCATTGATTATTTGGAAAACTCGCTTAAAAGAGCTTTAAGACATTCAGGTGCAAAGGAAATATCATTGGCCGGATACTGCCTAGGCGGAACAATAGCAGCCATCCTGGCTTCAATAACAAAATTGCCAATTAAAAATTTATCCCTTGCCGCTGTTCCAATTGATTTCAGTGTTGGTATCGTTCCTGATAAGTGGCTGGAGGGGCTGCAAAAAGGGGAGCTAAGTTTTGACCGCTTTGCTGATGCCCATGAGACTATTCCATCAGAATTTCTGTATTTGATGTTTAGGATGTTATCACCAAGTTATGGAAGTCCTAAAATGAATCTGATCAGCCGGGCACATGATGACAAATATGTTGAAAAGTGGCGCCGTATGGATAAATGGACAAAGGATACTGCTTCGTTTGCAGGTGCAGCATTCAAACAGTTGTTTAATGACCTTTATAAGGATAATAAACTCCTAAAGGGAGAATTGGTGATTGGCGGCAGGAAAGTGGATTTAAAGAATATTAGATGCCCGCTATTCGTCTTTTCTTGTTCACGTGATACACTTGTTTTAGAGCAGCAAAGCTTTCCAGTGATGGAACTTGTTTCAAGTGAGGATAAGACTTATGAGGTCTATGAAGGTGGACATGTTTCACTTGCATTGACTGGTGTGTTCGCTGAAATTTGGGACAAGTGGCTTTCAGCTCGTTCACAGGAAATTCAACAGGTACTTGTATAATTTTTAAATCTAATGAATAAATTATAAGCGGATAAGGATTATATCCTTCCCGCTTATCTTTTTAATGCAGCATGATTTTGCTGGGTAAGGAAACTCCTAAGCAGTCTATTAAACCGGTTCTTTACTTCCAGTTTTGCAAGATGACCAGTATTCCTCATTATGATAAACTTAGAATGAGGAATCAACTTATGCATACATGCTTGAATCCAAACGGGTAAAACGGAATCATATTGAGAGCCGATAATAAGGGTAGGTACCTGTATCTTAGGTAACAAGGAATGATTATTGACTTCGAGACAGGCCTTCAAAGAATCCATGAAAATCTGATGTTTTGGTTGGAAAATGTGGCTGAATTTTTCCATAATTCCTTTATTCCAGGAGTAAAGTGCCATATGCGCTAAATATTCACTTTGGCTGCCTGATGAGGATAGAGATTCAAACTTTGCTTTCCGATTTTCAAATAATAATCCTTTAAATATTTTTGGGATATAATGGAATGTGCTTATCAACAAGAGAGAACGGATTATGGAGGGTTCTTGGCGGTATATTTCCTGTGCAACTGCTCCACCCATTGATAGACCAAGAATGTGAGCGTTTTCAATTTCTAACTCTTTAAGTAAACCAATGACGTCAGCAGCAAAATTTTGAATAGTAATTCCCTCTGTCTTGGTACATTCTCCATGGCCGCGTAAGTCGGGGATAATCAACTCAAATTGATCGGCTAGTTCAAATTGATTATGCCATCCTTCTTTAACTTCACCTAGACCATGAATCAGTACCAATGGTTGCCCGTTGCCAAAATGCATATATGGAACACCAGATTTACTAAATTTTGCTTCTTCCATTTTACACCACCTTTTCATTTTTAATAAGTTTATAACCAAGTTTAGTAAATTGTAAACAATTAAATTCAAGTTTTAATAATATTTATTTACAAGATTGACAAAATATTACTTATAAGTGTAAAATACATATAGGTGAGGTGGTAAAGATATGGTAAACCAAGATAAACAGACAGTTAATCCATCAAAAAATTTTGTTCTGCCATTTATTTTATTGCTTCTTAGCAAGGTTTCTCTTCACGGGTATGAACTAAGCCAGAAGCTAGAAGCATTCGGGTTTAAGACGCTTGATCAGGGGAATTTATATAGGCTCCTAAGACAACTGGAAAAGGACGAGCTTGTATCTTCAGAATGGGATACAACGGGAACAGGACCTGCTAAGAGAAGATATGCAATTACAAAAGCTGGAGTTACATACTTAAAAGGCTATGCGAATCAATTAGAAACATATCAATCGCTTTTGGATCAATTTTTCAAAATGTATACCAGTTTCTTTGAGCTCTATATCCCTTCGTTTCATAAGAAGGATTCAATAGAGAAAGAAAATAATAGTAAGGGGAGGAAGGACAATGGCACAGAAAAAAAATGAAGCATCGGCTGCGGAAGAAAAAGAGCTGCCATTAGTGGATGAATCAGTACCTTTCGGTTCTTTTGTAAACACTTTTTGGGACCAATATGAGCAGTCACAGGAACGTGCAGAAAGGGTTCGCGAAAACCGTGAGGAAGCCTATATTAATGCATTGAAAGAAGTCATCAAGTTCAATAAGCAATATAGAAATTCCATTGCAAAATTGTACGATCAATCGAAAAAGACCAATAAAGAAATGACCACTGAACTGTTGGATCAAATCAATTCCCGTAAAGAAGCCATGAAAGAGTCAGCGGTAACCAATAACGACCGTGAAGACTTAAAAGCACAATTGAAAGAGGTTACTGGACAGTTAGAGAAACTCGCGCTTACCCCAATTAAATCTTTCTTATATGTTGTGGATCAATTAGAGGATAATATAGAAAAAAGTGCTGAAGCAAGTGTCGCCTATGCAAGAGAAAGGCGTAATGCGTGGGTCCAAGTTCGAAAGGACTATGTTAAACTTGCAAGAAATACTCATTTAAACTTTTTAGAACGGGGAAAGAATAGTTTTAGAGAACTCGTAAAAACACCGTAACATTTTTCAGAAATTAAAGGGGAAGTATTCAGCATTGAGAAATAATCATAACTACTTAAAACATTGAAAGCCACAGTCTCTAGCCAGGGTAAGAGATTGTGGTTTTTTATTTATTGAATAAATTTGTACATCACAAGAAACTCCACGTTGAAATAAAATTTTAATATTTTAAATATTAATTTGCCAAAATAAGATGTTATACTTCTAATATAGACAAAATAGGATGATATTGGGTATTAATTATGCTTATAGTCTTACATACACATAGACCAATAGTTAGATAAAATTTGCAATACATAGATAATAAGTAAACTAAGTAGAAATTGGCGGATATTTTTTCTAGTCTTCAAAGATTAATTTCTATTACACTAGATTCTTGAATCTTTTTAGAAGGCAGGGGAACAGGTTTGTTTAAGAAACTAATGCCATTTAGTGCTGCACTCATTATTGGACTTGGCAGTTTTAGTGCAATGCCGGGGATAGATGTTAAAGCAGAAGAGATTAATAGTATTCAGAATCAAAGATCAGGGATCAAAGATGAACTTACCAAAACGGATGAGGAAATTACTAAGGTTCAACATGAACTTACAAAGCTGACAGAACAAATAAAAAGAGTTGACCAGGCAATTATTGATAATAATAATATGATCGTTCAGACGGAAGCAAAAGTAATCGCTTCAAAGAAGGAAGTAGAAGAGTTAGAGAAAGAAGTTTCTAACATAAAAGGAAGAATAGACATACGTAATGAAATTATAAAAAAGCGTGCCCTCTCTCTTCAAGAAAGTGGTGGAAAGGTAAGTTACATAGATGTGATACTAGGTGCCTCGAGTTTCAGTGATTTTGTTGACAGATTGGGAGCAGTTGCAACAATTGTAGAGGCTGATCAGGATCTTGTTAAGCAGCATAAAGAGGATCAGATTGATGTTGAAAGTAAACAATTTACTGTTGAAAAGAAACTTGCTGACCTTAATAGTTTAAAAACCGAGCTTGAGGGTATGCAGGCTCTGATTTTAGAACAAAAAGAGCAGAATGACGCTTTAAAAGAAGAGCTAAAATTAAAGGAACAGGAAAAACTCAATGAAAAGGCAAATTTGCAGCAACAAGATCGTAATCTAGCTGTAAAAGAAGCTAGCATATTGGCAACTGGAATCTTTTCTTCGAATCCTTCTGTGAATTTTTCAATACCAATTTCACCAAATGAAGCAATCAATACAGTTATCCATGCAGGAGAAAAATATATTGGAAACTCAGTTTATGTTTTTGGAGGCGGCAGGAATGAAGCCGATATAGCCAATGGCAGATTCGATTGCTCGGCATTTGTATCTTGGGCATTTGCTCAGGCAGGGATTAAAGTAGGGGCCCACACAGATATTTTAAAAAATACTGGTACTAGAATCCCATACAGTGAAGCACGCCCAGGGGACATGGTATTTTTTGATACATATAAAATTGACGGCCATGTTGGCATTTATCTTGGAGACGGAAAATTTATTGGTTCACAAAGTTCAACCGGCATTGCTATTGCTGATTTGAGTTCAGGGTACTACGCAAAGAAATTTAATGGACGTGTAATGAGAGTTATTAATGATTAAATTAATTGAATAATATTAATCTTGCTATAAAGTTCGAAAATGAGTAAAATAGGAAAGTTCATTGAAATAATTATTTTGGGACAAAAAGTTAGGAGATTTCACAAAATGGATTTACTTATGATCTTAAAAGCAATTGTTTTAGGGTTGGTGGAAGGGGTAACAGAATTTGCTCCTGTTTCGTCAACTGGCCATATGATTATAGTCGATGACATGTGGCTAAAGTCAGAAGAGTTTTTAACAAAGCACGGAGCTAATACCTTTAAGGTAGTTATTCAGCTTGGTTCGATATTAGCGGTTGTGGTTACCTTTAAAAACCGATTTATTGAATTGTTAGGATTAGGGAGATTTATTAAGCAAGAAAATCAAAATCAAGGCCGGCTTAAATTAACTCAGGTTATAGTGGGGTTAATTCCTGCAGGTGTTCTAGGCGTTTTGTTTAACGATTATATCGACGAACACCTATTCTCTACTAAAACTGTTTTAATTGGCCTCGTAATTGGGGCTGTGTTTATGATCCTTGCAGATATTATCGGACCAAAGAAACCGAAAACGCAAACTGTAGATCAAATCACATATGGACAGGCAATAGCAATTGGTATTTTTCAATGCTTCTCATTATGGCCGGGATTCTCACGTTCAGGCTCCACCATATCAGGTGGTGTACTTCTGGGAATGAGCCACCGCGCTGCCGCTGACTTTACTTTTATCATGGCGGTGCCAATTATGGCAGGAGCAAGTTTCCTTTCCTTACTGAAAAACTGGCAATATATGACGATGGATTCTCTGCCATTCTTTATTGCTGGATTCATTAGTGCTTTTATATTTGCCTTACTTTCGATCCGTTTTTTCTTAAAACTTATCAATAAAATAAAGCTTTTGCCATTCGCAGTTTACAGAATTGTATTGGCACTCATTATTTATATTGTTTTCTTTTAAAAAATTTGGCAGCATCCTTAACGGAGCTGCCTTTTCTTTTTAAATGTAATCAGGGTAATCACTTACAATCCCATTAATATCAAAATGTCTTAGCAGTTTTACGTCGCTTTTCTTTTTAACAGTCCAGATAATTGTTTTAAATCCATGGCGTTGGATTCTTTTAATTAGACGCTTATTTATCATGGTAATTTTCGGATTTACATAGGAAGCAAAACTGGAAAAACCAATTAATTCATTCGTTGAAATTCCATTTACCACGTTATTTTTAATCAAAACACCAATTGGCACTGAAGGAAGCAAGTGATGGAATCGTTTTAAAGAGATTTTGTCAAAGGATTGAATAATAATTTGTTTATTCTCTCCAGATTCCAGCCCTCTTTTTATCAGTTCATTTGCCACTTTTTCTTCGATATGAGGATATAATGAAGGTTTCTTTAATTCAATGAGCAATCCTGTAACACCTGCATATTTATCTAAAAATTCACTGAAGATAGGAACCTTTTCCCCTGAAAAGCGCGGATGAAACCAACTGCCAGCATCTAGCTGATGAATTTCCTTTAAAGTTAAATCTTTTACTTTTCCTTTGCCGTTTGTAGTCCTGTTTACTGTCGGATCATGAATGATGATTAATTCCCCATCCTTTGTCATCTGTAAATCAATTTCAAGGAAATCAACCCCCAATTCTAATGCTTTGTTAAAAGAGGCAAAGGTATTTTCAGGACAGTACCCAGCTGCACCACGATGGCCTATTTTTAATGGTGGTTGGCCTTGCGGACTTCTAGTCAAACCCTTAATCAGTCGAAATGAAGTCAAAAAAATCAACATGAAAATGGTAACAACATTTCTCAAGTTTTTACTCCAATCCATAATTAGTTGTGAACATATTAAGGAAAACCGCTTTAATTGTCAAATTTGAAATTTTTTTATGGACAAATATCCCGATAATAAGGGGCAATTTTTGATTGGAATGGGCTTATTCTTTTTTTTCAAATCTGGGTTATAGGGATAAGTGTCTATCGCACATTTTTATCTAGGTGAATAGGATATATGGAATTAAGAAAAGGAGGTAATGTAAATGTCTGGTGTAGCAGGTGGTTATGGCGGCGGATTTGCCCTACTGGTCGTTTTATTTATTTTGTTAATTATAATTGGGGCTTCTTGGGGTTACGGATTCTGTTAATATAAAGAGGAGGTAATAAAATGTTTGGATATGGATATGGCGGCTACGGCCATGGGGGCTGTGGCTTTGGATATGGCGGCTACGGCTATGGGGGCTGTGGCTTTGGTGGCGGTTTCGCTTTAATCGTTGTATTATTCATCCTTTTAATCATTGTAGGTGCGGCTTGCTTTAGATGGTAATAGAAGGATTTTGTACTAACCCGTTTGAATTAATCAAACGGGTTTTCTTTTGCAACTTGAGAGGACTTTTTCCATTTCTGGAACTCTTCAATTTCAGTTCCTAACTTTTTTATGGTGTAGCCAATTACCGCTGCATCATCAATAATTCCAAGACCAACAATAAAATCTGGAACCATATCAATTGGTGAAATGAAATATAGGATAGCCCCAATAACGGTCAATATAGTAACTTTAGAGACATTTTTGTAGTCCCCTTTTGAATAGGCTTTTATCATTTCAAACAGTAATTGCAGCTTCTCCCAGGCTTCACCAAGGTTTCCTTTCCGTTGATTGGCTTTTTTTATTGCTTTGTTCAGAAGCCCCTCCGTTTTTTCTGGATTATTCAAATAATCTTCTGCTTCGATCTTATATTTATTCTGCTCTAATTCCAATACTTCTTTTTTCCCGAACATAGTGTCACTTCCTTTAAGGATTTCCACCTATAGTTTGCCACCAAAATAAAAAACCATTATTCCTGACGAAATGAAAAAACAGGTGCATCGCCGCACCTGTTTTGACTCTTATGCTAATACTAAATTTTCAGTGTGATGGTTTGAACGGTTTCCAACAATTTCTTCTACCTCAAACCCATCTAATGTTTCTTTTTTTAATAAGGAATCAACTAATTGCTGATACTGATATTGATGACCGTTTATTAAGCTTTCAGCTTTTTCTATGCCTTTTTCAAACAGTTCTTGCATTTTAGCTTCTTTATCCTGTTTATTAAAGGTTAGGCTAAATCCGTTTTGGAGCATACCTGTATCGACCATTTTCTCAATAATCTGTTTAGCCTGCTGAACATCACCGCTTACACCAATGCTATGTTCACCTAGTAAGATTCTCTCAGCGACCCCGCCCGCTAAAACCATAGCTACGCGGTCTAATAAGTCACTCGTTGTTGATAAATGAAGCTCTTTTGGAATTGGTGCGACATATCCCAAAGCCTCTCCGCGAGGAATAATCGTCGCTTTTCTTACAGAGCCCGGCTTCGTTAATGCTGCAACTAGTGCATGTCCTGCTTCATGAATCGCAACACGCCGTTTTGTATCAAGATCTTGTAAAGAGCGGGACGTGCTCCCTAAGATAGTTCGATCAAGTGCATAATCCAAATCCCCTTTTTGAATTATATCCTGACCGTTTCGAACGGCACGTCTGCTGGCAGTTTCAAATAAAGATTGAAGTTCTGCACCAGAAAAGCCGGATGTACTTTCCGCTAATTCATCTAGTGAGGCAAGGATATCTTCTGCGAGCGCTTTTCCTTTCGAATGAATATCAATAATTTCTCTTCTTCCTTTCGTATCTGGAAGTGAAACATGAAAGGAAAAATCAATTCTGCCTGGCCGCAAGAAGGCTTCATCAAGCATATCCTTTCTATTGGTAGCAGCAATAAATAAAATTCCATCATTAGAATGACCGCCATCAAGCTGAACAAGAAGTTCAGTAAGTGTTTTTTCTGCTTCTTCACCGCCATGTGCTTTACGTTTGCCGGCAAGTGCATCTACTTCGTCGATGAAAATAACGGCAGGACTTTGTTTTCTTGCTGTTTGGAATAAGGAACGAACGCGGCTTGCACCAACACCTACAAACAATTCATTAAACGCTGATCCGCTTGCAGAAAAAAATGACGCATTTAATTCACGGGCAATCGCCTGAGCAAGCAAAGTTTTACCTGTGCCTGGAGGTCCGTATAACAGGATGCCTTTTGGCGGTTTAATTCCTAATTTTATAGAACGCTCAGGTTCTTTTAAGGTTGAGAGCGTCTGAAGAATCTCTTCCTTCATTTCCTCGCCAAGACCGCCTATATCTTCTAAAGTAATAGAGGGTAGAGGTCTAGACTTAGCAACACTGTTTTTCATCGAGTTTTTAAGGCCAAATCCGCCTTTTGCTTTTTGTAAAGTAAAAGCCGCACCTGCTAATAGTAAAACCACTCCGCCCATTATCCATTTTCCGTAGCGGCTGCTAGTAGAATAGGAGTATTTAATATTATATTTTTCAACAAGTTTGTCGATCATCTGACTATTTGGAGGAACATGGGAAACAAATTCTGCTTCTCCAGCTTTAATATATATACTGCCATCTGCTTGTTCCGTTAGTGAAACGGTTTTTCCCTTTTGGGATTGAATAGTTTTTTCTACAGATGAAAATGGGATAGAAACTTCATTTTTCGTGCTTTGAACAAACCAAATAATGCCGGATATAACTATAATAAATGCTGCGAACAGCGGAATGAACTTAGAAACTTTTCTTTTGCTTTCATTCATTTATCCTCATCTCCTTTAACAGAGTACATATCTATTATAAAGGCATTTCCAGAAAAATGGATGTGGGAATCGGTGGGAAAAAACACACCAGCCATTATTAATAGCTGGTGTGTTTTGGTAGTTATGATAATAGGCGAAGATGAGGGATTATTGGCATTAAAACGCTTTGTGCAAGTACTCCAATACTAACGCCGACACTTGATGCTTTGCTCCATTTGAAAACATGAACTTTTTCGTCTTTTCCTTCATACAAAAATAAAAGCTGATCGCCTTCTTCAACAATCCCAATTTTTTTATAAGACACCTTATTTTGCTCAAGGACAATTGCAAAAGCCTTTGTCATTAAATCTAAGGTTGGCTGGTCAATTTTCGTGATATCCATAATGCCTCCTAAGCTTTTTTATCTAGTTTAAGAACATAATTACATTATAGTCTTTTCGGTTACTTGATAAAAGAAATACTTCATGTACTAAATTGAAATATTGCAAAGGTAACGATTTCTCTGATAAGATTGAGGTTATGGACAAAAATTTTCATTGTCAAAAGAGAGGAAGACAAGATGGGTAACAATTTTAAACAAGAAGTATTGTCACGCCGGACATTTGCGATTATCTCCCACCCTGATGCCGGAAAAACAACACTAACGGAAAAATTATTATTATTTGGCGGAGCCATTCGCGATGCCGGGACTGTAAAGGCGAAGAAAACAGGAAAATTTGCAACAAGTGACTGGATGGAAATTGAAAAACAGCGGGGAATTTCCGTCACCTCCAGTGTGATGCAATTTGATTATAACGGATTCCGCGTTAATATTTTGGATACACCAGGGCACCAAGATTTCAGTGAAGATACGTACAGAACCTTAATGGCTGTTGATAGCGCGGTAATGATTGTCGATTCAGCAAAAGGGATTGAGGAACAAACACTTAAGCTTTTTAAAGTATGCCGGATGCGTGGAATACCGATTTTTACATTTATGAATAAACTAGACCGCCAAGGGAAAGCACCGCTTGAATTGCTGGCTGAACTTGAAGAGGTTCTCGGAATAGAGTCATATCCAATGAACTGGCCTATTGGCATGGGGAAAGAATTTCTTGGTATTTATGACCGTTTTAATAATCGTGTTGAGCAATTTCGGGTAAGTGAAGAAGAACGATTTATCTCCTTGAATAATGAGGGAGAAATTGAAGGCGACCATCCAATAAAAAGTTCAGGTCTTTATGATCAAACATTGGATGAGATTATGCTCTTGAATGAAGCAGGGAATGACTTTTCGGCGGAAAAAGTAGCAGCAGGTACGTTGACACCTGTTTTCTTTGGAAGTGCGTTAACGAATTTTGGAGTTCAGACCTTCCTAGAGTCCTACCTGAAGTTTGCTCCACCACCGAAGGCCCGGAATTCATCTGTTGGTGAAATTGATCCATTGGGAGAACAGTTTTCTGGCTTTGTTTTTAAAATTCAAGCCAATATGAATCCTGCCCATCGTGACCGTATTGCATTTATTCGCGTTTGTTCGGGAAAATTTGAGCGTGGGATGACTGTTAATATCCCAAGATTAGGCAAACAATTAAAGCTTTCCCAATCCACTTCGTTTATGGCAGAAGAACGAAATACGGTGGATGAGGCCGTCAGCGGCGATATTATCGGTTTGTATGACACTGGAACTTATCAAATTGGTGATACCCTTACCACCGGTAAAGATGATTTCCAATATGAAAGATTACCTCAGTTTACCCCTGAATTATATGTGAAGGTTTCTGCGAAGAACGTTATGAAGCAAAAATCCTTCTATAAAGGAATTCAGCAGCTCGTTCAAGAAGGGGCGATTCAGCTGTTTAAATCCGTAAGGATGGAAGAGTATTTATTAGGGGCAGTTGGTCAGCTTCAGTTTGAAGTATTTGAGCATCGGATGAGAAATGAATATAATGCTGAGGTTTTAATGGAGCGTATCGGTTCTAAGATTGCTCGGTGGGTTGAAAATAATGAAGTAGATGAAAATCTTTCAAGTTCACGAAGCCTGCTGGTAAAGGATCGTTACGATCATTATGTATTTTTATTCGAAAACGAATTTGCCCTTAGATGGTTCCAAGAAAAAAATCCAAATGTTAAGCTTTATAATCCAATGGATCAACATGAATAAACGAAAAGGCGGGAAATATCCCGCCGTTTTTATTCTATTGAATATTAGGAAAATTCAGTCTAATTACCTATAGACGAATCTTTTTGGAAGAATTTACAATGAAAACAATTATCGTTAATAGGGGGAGATGAATTGAAAAAGGGGGATTTTTTCACTGGTTTTCCAGGCTTCATTTGTAATCAACTAATTCGGGATGTATGGAAGAAAAATAATTTACAAGGGCAGGTTTTTGCACTCGTGCTGCCAGGTATGGCTGATAAAGCAGAAAATGAACGAAAAACGATTCTATCAGAGCTTGGGCTTCCCGATACCTCTTTTAAAATAATTGAGGGAGACATTACAAATCCTGGATTGTTAAAGAATCCTGAAGAACTGGTTAATTTAAAGGAAAAGATAACCCATGTATTTCATTTAGCTGCTATTTATGACTTGGCGGTTCCGCGAGATATTGCTTATAAAGTAAACGTTTACGGGACAGCAAATGTTAATGAATGGATTAAAGGGCTGCCCAATTTAGAAAGATATACCTATTTTAGTACTGCTTATGTCGTTGGAGTACGAGAGGGTACTCTTTATGAAACAGAATTAATCAGGCCTTTACGCTTTAAAAATCATTATGAAGAAACGAAATTTGAAGCTGAGGTTTTGGTAGAAGGTATAAAAAAGGATGTACCAGTGACAATTATCCGCCCGGGTATTGTCAAAGGTCATTCTCATACTGGTGAGACAATTAAATTTGATGGGCCTTATTTTATCATGAACTTTCTAGAGCGGTTAAAGTTTTTACCTATTATACCACGATTAGGAAAGGGAGAAGCGTTTGTCAATCTTGTTCCTGTCGACTATATCATTCAAGCAACGGCGTATCTCAGCTTCTTTGAAAAGGCAGCCGGAAAAACGTATCATTTAACGGATCCCAGGCCGTATCGTGCATCAGAGCTATATGAAATTCTTATGCAAGAACTTCTGAATAAACAACCAAAAGGAATGATTCCTTTAACTCTTGGGAAATGGTTTCTTTCCATAAAACCAATAAGGAAATATCTTGGTGTAGAAAAAGAAGCTTTAGATTATTTTACTTGGATGGGCAATTTTGATAACACCCAAGCACAAAATGATTTAAAGGATTCCGGAATCATATGTCCAGAATTTAGGGAAGGAATTAAACCGATGGCAAGCTTCTATTTAAGGCAAAAGGATAACCCAAGCTATCATATAAATATCTTATAAAAAGGGTGAAGGTTCATGGATGCAGTTCATGAAAAACTAAAAGTTATTGCCCCTGCAACAGGAGAGCAAATTGGAGAGATTGAAGAAACTCCTGCTAATCAAGTAGGCTTTTTTTATCATAAAGGACGTATTGCTTTTCAATCATGGAGTAAGCTTCAAATAGAGGAACGGCTAAACTATTTAAAAAAATTAAAAAAAATAATGGTCGAAGAGATGGAAGAAGTTGCAAAAATTATTTCTGCTGACACAGGGAAGGTTGTAACTGAGGCGCTTATAGCAGATATCATGCCAACCTTGGATAGTATTGATCATATTTGCAAGCATGCAGAAAATATCTTAAATCGGAAGAGAGTCAAAACTCCAATATTGTTAATCGGTAAAAGGTCCTATATTGAATATATGCCACGAGGAATCGTACTCGTAATTTCACCATGGAATTACCCTTTACAGCTTGCGATGGTACCGATGATTAGCGCCATAGCATCAGGGAATTCAGTGATTTTAAAACCATCAGAAGTAACTCCGCTGGTTGGGAAATGCATTGAAGATTTGTTCCGTAAAGCCGGATTTCCAGAGGGAGTCGTCCAAGTAGCCCACGGGGGAAAAGAAGTTGGGGCAGCCTTTACAAATGGAAGGCCGGATTACATCTTTTTTACCGGTTCTGTTAAAACGGGAAAAATCATTCAAGAAGTAGCAGCGAAAGAACTGATACCAACGACACTGGAGCTTGGCGGCAAGGACCCAATGATTGTTTTTAAGGACGCACATTTGGAGAGAGCGGCAAAAGGGGCTGCATGGGCAGCTTTTACCAATAGCGGTCAAGTTTGTATGAGCGCAGAAAGATTATATGTAGAAAAAGCAGTGTATTCGAAATTCATTTCTTTATTGAAAAAGGAAATTTCAGAACTTCGGCAGGGAACGGATGTAAATGCAGATGTTGGATCGATGACGTTTCCGGCTCAAGTTCAAATTGTAAAGGAACAGCTGGAGGATGCCCTAAACAATGGTGCTGTCCTGGAAACTGGAATCCCTCCGAAAGAATGGCAAAATGGAATGTTTTTGCCGTTAACGATGGTAACAAACGTCAATCATCAGATGAAAATTATTCAAGAAGAGTCGTTTGGACCTATTCTCCCTATCATTCCTTTTGAAACAGAGGAAGAGGCAATTATGCTTTCAAACGATACAGTTTACGGATTAAATGCAAGCGTTTGGACGAGAGATATTACAAAAGCACGCAGAGTAGCTTCGAAGCTTATTTCAGGGGCGATTGTTATCAATGATGCCATCATTACAGTTGCCAATCATGGTCTTCCATTTGGCGGTACAAAGCAAAGCGGCATAGGCAGATATCATGGAGATGCCGGCCTGAAAATCTTCTGCCATGAAAAATCAATTGTTGAGGATCGTGGACGGAAGAAGACTGAAATTCATTGGTACCCCTATGAAGACAAGTACCCAATGTTTCTCACACTTTTTAAGAGTTACTTTAAAGCAAAGCGGAATTGGCTGCAATTTGTCAAAAGTTATTTGAGTATTTTAAAGAAAAGTTAAACTTGGGAAATTTCAGTGGTCCATCGTTATTTTAGCATTAGACTGGATAAGCTAAATTAAAGAGTTTGGAATTCAAAATAATGCCTAGAAGAAGCGGGATCGTACAATGAAAAAGATGAATAAATTAGAATCGGTATTATGGAATATTGCTTTCCCTGGATTTAGTCAACTGTTAATGGGACATTATATCAAAGGATTATTGCTTGTGGTGTTAGAATTTGTAATGAATGTGAATAGCCATTTTAATCAGGCGATTATGTACAGCTTCTTAGGAGAAATAGATAAAGCAGAAGCGGTCACCAATTATCAATGGCTCATGTTTTACCCATGTGTTTATATGTTTTCTCTTTGGGATGGTTATCGTTCCGCAATGCCTAAGGATGAGAAATACTCCTTTTTACCATTTGTATTTGGTGCTTATTTTGTCACAGTAGGATTGATGCTTTCCCCAAAAATTTCTATATTTCAAGTGCACCCTGGACCCGTTTTTTTACCCATGTTGTTTTTAATCCCAGGGCTGATAACTGGCTTCTTGATAAAATTTTTGTTATCTGTAAAATTTCAAAACGAATAAAAAACATCAAATCGTGTATTGGTTTGATGCTTTTTTATTGGGAAAAAAACTTTTTGATAACCCCCACAAACACTATCATATGAAACGTAATTATTTAATGAAAAAAGCGATCGCATTTTTTACTAAAGACTATTTTCGCTAAGATTGTTGTTTTTCGTAAAAGTTCATCACCCCTATAACTAGAAGCTTCGTGGCATCTTTTCGTAAGAACATTTGCGAAAATTGCCTACAAACTTAGTAAATGCCCTTAATTAAACCCCAAAAGCAACATAGTTTACGAAAAGAGCCTTACTAAACAATAAACAGGAAAAGATAGCCATTCTTGGGGTCTATCTTTTTTGGAAAATGCTTAACCAACATAAAGTCCAAAGTAACATTCGTATGTTATAATTGGTCGAATAGAGGTGAGCAAATGCTAAGTTTATTGTTTATGACCAAAAAGAAAAAAAGAACGTTAGAAGAAACGGTCACTTTAATTCAACAAGGTAATAAATCTTTAATTAATGAAATAATTGATGCCTATAAACCTTTTATTGCAAAAACAGTATCTTCCGTATGCAGAAGATATATATATGAATCCGATGATGAATTTAGCATTGGTCTTATCGCGTTTAATGAAGCGATTGAAAAATATTCACCCGACCGTGGAAGCTCGCTTTTAAGCTTTTCAGAAGTAATAATTAAAAGAAGAGTCATTGATTATATTCGTAAACAAACTAAAAACCAACATATTAGTATTGACTTAACCAATGCATCAAATGAAGAAGAGTCACCTGGTACCGTGATTGTAAATGAGCTTTCCCTTGATGATTTTCATAAAAAAAATGATGATCAGCTCAGGAAAGATGAAATTATACAATTTCAATCCTTATTAACGACTTTTGATTTAAATTTCAGCGATTTGGTTGAGAATTCTCCAAAGCATGCCGATGCGAGGAAAAACGCCATTCAGGCTGCGAAAATGCTGATTGAGAATCAGGAAATGAAGGATTTGTTATTTGAAAAAAAGCGCCTTCCTATTAAGCAACTAGAAAAAATGGTGAATGTAAGCAGAAAAACGATTGAACGGAATCGAAAATACATTATTGCGATTGCGCTGATTTTATCGAGTGATTATGTTTATTTACAAGATTATTTAAAGGGGGTGCTTGAGGAATGAAAAAGGGAATTGTAATGAAAATTGATAACGGTTTTCTAACACTTTTAACCCCTGAAGGCGAATTTTTGCGTGCCCGAAAGCAAGATCAAGCATATTCAATCGGGGAAGAAATACATTTTTTTCCCATTGAAAGTAGTAGAACTGATAAATCATTTCATGGAGCAAAAAATATTTTAAGACAAAAATCTGTATGGGCTGCGGCAATGGCGTTCATTATTATCCTTGGCGGAGCAATTATTCCGATGTTCCAAAATGATAAAGCATATGCTTATATGTCTATAGATGTAAATCCGAGCATTGAGCTTGGTATCAATAAAAAAATGCAGGTTGTTGAAATAACTGGATATAATAAAGAAGGAAAAAAGGTTATTTCAGAGTTGGATGATTGGGAAAATCAAAACGTTTCTGACGTAACTAAAGCAATACTAGCCGAAATGAAAGATGAAGGATATTTGAATAAAAATGAAAAAATTATCCTCTCTACTGTCCGAACCAAACAACTGGCAAAGGATGCAGAGGAAAAACTTCAAAAAAATATCAAGGAAATCAAGTCAGCAATTAAAAAGCAGCAATTAAAGCCTACCTATATTACAGAAACAGAAGAAACGCGAGAAATAGCACTTAAAGAAGGAAAAACAACCGGGAAATACAAGTCAAAATTGTTCAATACGGTTAAAGATAATGAGAAAACAATTGAAAATAATAAAGAAAATAAAAAAGAAAATAAAAAAACTGCCCCTCCAACACAGTCAGTAAAAACTGAAATTGTAGAAAAAACCGAGCCGCATGGTCAAATAAAGAAACAAATCGAAAACACTACTATTAATAACACGAGTTCAGAAAACAAAAATAATCGTGTTGGCGGAAACTCAGTTCCTCCTGGTCAATTAAAAAAGATGGAAGAGGAAACAATAAAACAGAATTACGGTCAGACCAAAAAACAATCGGTTCAAAAGGAAAACCCATCTCAAAAAGATAAAGTCAAAAATAATGAAAAGAAAAATGAAAAAGCCAAAGTAAACCTTAATGTAAATTTAGATGATAAACATGTAAATCTTGAAGTACATTTGAATGGTTTAATTGATAATTAAAAGTCCGGGTCAAATGATATTATCCCCTTTA
>NZ_JBITPF010000095.1:0-6514 GCF_050468025.1 Neobacillus sp. NRS-1170
GGATACATCCAAAGCAGAAACCGCCTCATCACAAATAATTAATTTAGGATTTACCGCAAGAGCGCGGGCAATTCCAATCCGCTGTCGCTGCCCTCCGCTAAACTCATGGGGATAGCGATCTAGTGCTTCCTCAGGAAGACCGACATAACCAAGTAATTCTAACATTCTTTCCATCCGTTTTTCCTTCGGAACAACTTGTTGAATCGCCATTGCTTCATTTAATATTTGCTTGACCGTTTGCCGTGGGTTGAGTGAGGCAAAAGGATCCTGGAAAATAACCTGCAGATCTCCTCTAAGCTTTCTCATTTCTTTTTTATTAAAATCGAGTATATTTTGCCCAGAATATAAGACTTTTCCGTCTGTCGGTTCATCCAGTCTTAAAATCGCTCGTCCAGTCGTTGATTTTCCGCAGCCAGATTCGCCGACAATACTTAATGTTTCCCCTTCATAGAGATGGAAGGAAACATCATCAACAGCTTTTACATAGTTTTTTGGTTTAAATACGGAGTCTGTTTTAACTGGGAAATACTGCTTTAAATGATCCACCTCTAATAATACTTTCTTTTTTTCCGCAGTTTGCATTATTGTACAGCCTCCTTTTCAATAACTTGACCAGTCCATTTATCTGTATACATCCAACAGCGAACCTTAGAGCCATCAGTTTGTTCTACTAACTCCGGCTGTATGGCATGACATATTGGCTGCTGGAAAGGGCATCTTGAGGCGAACCTGCAGCCAATCGGCATATTATAAGGACTTGGGACACTGCCCTCAATCGTTTGTAATTCTTCCTGATCTTCGTGAATCTTCGGTAAAGAATTTATTAACCCTAGGGTATAGGGATGCTTTGGGTTGGTGAAGATGTATTCGGTAGCTGCATGCTCGACAATATTACCGGCATACATAACTGCAACGGAGTCACATGTTTCTGCGACAACTCCCAAATCATGTGTAATCATGATGACACCCATGCCCAACTTGGTTTGAAGGTCTTTAATTAACGAAAGTATTTGTGCTTGAATCGTTACATCCAAGGCTGTCGTTGGTTCGTCAGCAATCAATACCTCAGGGGTACAGGCAAGTGCCATCGCAATCATGACCCGCTGGCGCATACCGCCGCTTAATTGGAAAGGCTCCTGTTTTGCCCTTTTTTCAGGAGAGGGGATTCCAACGAGCTTGAGCATTTCAATGGATTTAGTCCATGCTTCTCTTTTTCCCATATTTTGATGTAGTCTTAAAGCTTCCGCAATTTGTTCACCAACCGGAATGACGGGATTTAAGGAGGTCATCGGCTCTTGGAAGATCATTGAAATTTCGTTTCCGCGAATTTTCCTCATTTCGTCCTCTGGAAGGGACACCAAATCCTTTCCTTTGAAAAGAATTTGCCCTCCCGCGATTTTACCAGGAGGGGAGGGGATTAAACGGAGAATCGAAAGGGATGTCATACTTTTCCCGCAGCCGGATTCGCCGACAATACCCAAGGTCTCACCCTTTTGTAGTGTGAAATCGATGCCATCTACTGCTTTACTTACGCCGCGCTTCGTATAAAAATGAGTTTTTAATCCTTTGACTTCTAATATCGGTTTGTTTTTCTCAGTCATAACTTCATTCACCACCTATTAATTTAATTCAATCCGTTTATTGAAGAATCGATAGAATACATCAACAAATAAATTCACGATTACGAAGATAAGCGAGGCCATTAATACTCCGCCCTGGACCATTGGTAAATCGCGCATCCGAATCGCATCTACAATCATACGGCCTAGTCCATTGATGGCGAATATTGATTCAACAAGTACCGTTCCCCCAAGAAGAGAACCAAATTGTAACCCCACTACGGTGATAACTGGAATTAGAGCATTTCTTAAGGCATGTTTATAAATAATTACGCGTTCACGAAGTCCTTTGGCTCGCGCTGTCCGGATATAATCCTGACGAACGACCTCTAACATACTGGATCTAGTCATCCGGGCCACGATGGCGGCACCCCCGGCACCTAATGTAAGGGACGGAAGAATAACATGCAGGATGCTGTCCCATCCAGCAACGGGAAGGATTTGCAGCTTAACGGAAAAGAAATACATCATCATCAATCCAAACCAAAAGCTTGGAAGTGAAATTCCTAGAAGGGCAACTAACATTACACCTGTATCTGTAAGGGAGTAAGGCTTTATTGCTGAAATAATCCCGGCAGCCATCCCTAAAATGATGGTGATAAGAATACTAAAAAATGCAAGCTCCATGGTAATCGGTAAGCGAACCATAATTTCATCCAAAACTGGCTGGCTATTTTTTAACGAAGTGCCAAAATCACCATGAAAGATATTCGTTAAGTAATCAAAATATTGAACCAATAAAGGCCGATTTAATCCTAATTGCTCTCGAATTCCATTAATCGTTTCCTTAGAAGCCCCTTCACCTGCCAGCAATACGGCAGGATCACCAGGTACGAGCTGCATAATAAAGAAAACGACAAATGTAACCCCGATTACGACCGGGATGGTCTGCACTAAACGACGAAAGATAAACATGAACATGATGGTCAGCCTCCTTTTAATCTATTATTTTTTCATCCGTGGATCGAATGCATCGCGTAATCCATCGCCAAAAATATTAAAACCTAATACGAGTATTGATATCGTTAACCCTGGGAAAATAGCAATATAAGGGGCAGAGAACAAGAAATCCCTTCCATTACTTAACATCGTTCCCCATTCAGGTGAAGGGGGTTGTGCCCCAAGACCAAGGAATGACAATCCTGCTGCGGAAAGAATCGCAGTAGCAAGTCGTAAGGTCCCTTGGACAATAATGGGTGAAAGAATATTCGGAAGAATATGTTTAAAAATGATTGTCAAATCATTGGCACCTAACGACCTTATGGCATCGATATACTCGAGTCTTTTGACCTCAAGGGTAGAGCCGCGGACAATCCGGGCAAATAATGGGACTGAAAACGCCCCAACGGCAATCGTAACATTAATCAGACTTGGTCCAAGGGCGCTAATAATCGCAAGAGCGAGTAAGATTCCCGGGAAAGCCAGCATAACGTCCATCATTCTCATAATGATAGAATCAACCCATTTTCCATAGTAGCCGGCGACAAGTCCAAAAATAATACCGAAGAATGCACCGAAAAATACAGCTGCAAATCCAACCCCCATAGAAAGTCTTGAACCGTAAATAATCCGGCTTAAAATATCTCTTCCTTTATCATCTGTTCCCATCCAATGGTCACCAGAGGGCGGCATTAATTTGTTTTCCAATTTTATTGCATATGGATCATAGGGAGCCAAAAGTGGGGCAAATATCGCGATGAGAATATAAAAAACAATAATCACTGCCCCAACTAAAGCCGCTTTATTTAACATTAAAACAGATAAGAAATCTTTCAATTTAGATTGTTTTGGTTGACTCATAGATTGTTTGATTACGACTGAACGATCTGTTTTCACTTCTACTGACATGAAAAAACCTCCTTATATTTTTTGAAAAAACATGATGCTGACTCTCGCTGATTTAATCCCCCTTCCAAGCGATTTTTTCTATGGGAATATGTACAAATTATCAAAATTTTAATGAATGTAAATATTTTTTAAATTGTTTGTCAAAATAGTTAAAAATTCAGTAAATATTCTGTAAATATTCTTGTTCATCATCTTCTATAATGCAGATAAGCAAATTTAGAGGCAGGTGAAATTGGTTTACATCTTAGATTCTGAATTTTTAAAAAGACAACAAAGGAGCAGGGGAAAATGGAGAGAAAAAGACGAACCATCAAAAATGGCATTCTATTTGTATTAATTGGATTAATGCTGATGATTGCTCAAGCATGTTCTACAAAATCATCTACTTCTAATGAGGCAGCAAGTAAAAAAGAAGGACCTAAACAAGGCGGAACCTTAACCGTAGTCAGGCTTTCTGATGCAACCAAGCTAGACCCTCATTTCATTACTGATATTCCTTCCGCAAATATTGTTTATCAAAAGGTTTATGAGGGCCTGGTTGAACCAGATAAAGATTTTAAAATTCAACCATTATTAGCAAAAGAGTGGAAAGTGATCGATGACACCACTTGGGAATTTAAATTAAGAGAAGGCATAAAATTCCATGATGGTGCACCATTTAATGCTGATGCTGTTAAAAAAACCTTTGATCGTTTGCTAGATCCGAAAACAGCTTCGCCGCAGCGCGAAAAGTTTTCAATGATTAAAGAAGTGAAGGTTGTGGATGAAAACACTGTTCAATTAATTCTTGAATATCCTTATGCACCACTTCTATCTATTTTGGCAAGTAATGAAGGAAGTATCATTAGTCCAAAAGCTTTGGCGGAAAATCCTGATTCATTATCACAGCATCCAGTTGGAACGGGGCCTTTTGTGTTCGAGTCTTGGAAGACTGGCCAAGAAATTTCCTTAAAGAAAAATGAAAACTACTGGGGCAAAAAACCAAATATTGATCGTGTAGTATTCAAGGTCGTACCTGAAGATGCTACTCGTCTTGCCATGATTGAAACAGGAGAAGCGCAAATCAATGACCAAGTGCCTGTCACAGAAATTGATCGCATTGAGGCTTCTGACAAAATGGCTCTTTACCGTACTGATGGACTAGCTGTTGAATATGTTGGATTTAATGTAAAGAAAAAGCCATTTGATGATGTAAGGGTTCGTAAGGCAATCAGCCACGCGATTGAAAGAGAAGCCATTATCAAAGGTGTCTATAATAATGTTGGAACTCTTGCAAACGTTGCGATGAGCCCGAAAGTGTTTGGCTATAGTGATAAAGTGAAGCCATATGACTATGATTTAAATGAAGCAAAGAAATTATTAAAAGAAGCTGGCTATGAAAAAGGTCTTAAAGTTACATTATTAACAAGTGACCGAAAAGAACGTATCAATATGGCCGAAGTTATTCAATCTCAGCTAAAAGGGATTGGCGTAGATGTGAAAATCCAAGTTATGGAGTATGGCGCCTATATCGGTATGATTGAAAAAGGTGAGCACGACATGGCGATTGGCGGATGGGGAAATGCAACAGGTGATGGAGATTACAACCAATATAACCTATTCCATTCAGCATCACAGGGACCTCCAGGAAACCATTTCTACTATAGCAATCCTGATGTAGACAAAATGATTGAATCAGCACGAAGAGAAACAGATGAGAAAAAGCGTTTAAAGCTTTATGAAGAAGTTATGCAGAAGGAAATTGACGATGCCGTTTATGTTCCAATCCGAAACTACGAGCATATCGCTGCTTATAGTAAAAATGTAAGTGGATTCTGGTTAAATGCTGCAAGTTATTTAATGATTGATGATGTAGTCATTAAGTAAAAACGGATTAAGTTTTTTGGGGAAGTACTTTTGTGAAAAAGTACTTTTTCCTAATTTAATTGAGGAGGAATTGGAATGGGAACTTTTTGGTTAACGAATGTCCGCTTAGAAAAAGGATTCATTTATGAAAATAATCGTGTGGCTGCTACCGAAACGGAAGTTTGCCACTTGAAGATTGAAGAAGGAACCATAACTGAAATTACAAATATAAAGCCTGAGAAGGACATAAAGCAAATCGATGCTAATGGTAAGCTTTTGCTTCCTTCCTTAAGGGACATGCATATCCATATTGATAAAACTTATTATGGCGGACCATGGAAAGCCTGTACACCAATCACGAACGGTATTTTTACTAGATTGGAAGAGGAGAAAGAATTACTTCCGAAGCTCCTCCCTACTGCTCAAGAACGAGCGGAGAAAATGATTGAATTATTATTGGAAAACGGACATACCCATATTCGCACCCATTGTAATGTGGATCCTGTCATCGGTTTGAAAAATTTAGAGGTAACTGTTAATGCCTTAAAAAAATACGAAGATGTGCTCACCTATGATATCGTGGCTTTTCCACAGCATGGACTATTAAAAAGTGATTCAGTGCAGCTCATCCGTGATGCTATGAAGAATGGAGCTACATTAGTTGGCGGGGTAGACCCCGCGACAGTGGACCGCAATATCGAAAAATCCTTATATACCGTCTTTGATATTGCCGTTGAAAATAATAAAGGCGTCGACATTCATCTTCATGATCCCAATACTTTAGGGGCATTTACCTTTGAAAGGATGGCGCATTATACAAAGGAAGCAGGGCTTAAGGGAAAATCTACGATAAGCCATGGGATTGCATTAGGCGATTTAAATGGGGATGCACTCTCAGATATGGCTGCTATCTTAAAAGATCAAGAGATGGATGTTACCACGACAGTACCGATTAATCGGGCGACGATACCTATTCCATCTCTAGATAAATTAGGCATTCGTGTTTCTGTAGGTCATGATAGTATAACAGATCATTGGTCCCCATTTGGAACTGGAAATACGATCCAAAAGCTGGGAACTTTGGCAGAAAGATTTCGATTGAGTGACGAATATTCTTTATCTACAGTCTTAAAGTATGGAACCGGCGGTGTGACGCCACTTAATGAAAAAGGAAAGCGCGTCTGGCCGAAAGTAGGAGATGA
>NZ_JBITPF010000096.1:0-9350 GCF_050468025.1 Neobacillus sp. NRS-1170
TTCATGATAACTTAAACAAACGGGCAGGTTAGTTCAAAAAGGATAAATAAAAGAAGCTGAAATTCAGCTTCTTTTATTTTCCTTGCTCTCTTTCGTTTTTCCCGTAAAGCTCATCTAAATGCTTTAAATGTCCTAATCCCCATTGATGCATTGACACCAAAAGTGGTGTTAAACCTTTTCCATATTCTGTTATTGAATATTCGACTTTTGGAGGAATTTGTGCATATATCTTTCGGTTTATTATATCGTGATATTCCAATTCCCTTAGTTGAGTAGTAAGCATTTTTTTCGTTACATCTGGAATTAAACGTTGAAGTTCACTAAAGCGTAGTGTTCCGTTTTCAAAAATATGAAAAAGAATAACAGGCTTCCATTTTCCTACAAGAATATCAAGAGCCGTTTCAATCGTTCCAGTTCCCTTGCCTTTACATTCGTCCGTTTCAATCGTTCCAGTTCCATTGCCTTTACATTCGTCCGCCATTGAGCTTACTCCTCCTTAGGTATCTTTTTGTAAACTATGACACATTAATGTGCCTACTTCCAATAATAATTCTCAGGGATTATTATAACCCTAGAAGTTAAATTGAAACAAGGAGGAACTGTAATAATGAAATGGGTTATTCGTATTCTTCAGGGTTTACTTGTAGTTGGTTTTGCAGCTTTTGGTGTAATGAAGCTAACAGGAAATGTAATGCTAGTCCAAACATTTGAAGGTTTAGGTTATTCGTTAGGATTCATGTATTTCGTAGGTTTCTGTGAAGTATTAGGGGCTATTGGACTTTTAGTTGGATTTTGGAAATCAAGAATTGCTTTACTGGCTTCCGGTGGACTCGTATTACTGATGGCTGGTGCAGTGTTTTCACATTTTAAAGCTGGGCAAGGTATAGGATTAATAATGCCTGCATTGGTCTTTCTCATCTTAAGTCTTGTTGTTTTACTTGGAAAAAAGCAGGAACTTAGTAAGAACGTGTGAAAAAAACTTTGGAAATTTTTATTGTACAAGGTCATACGTGTTAAGAAAAGTTCTTTATAATATAGATTTTTAAAAAATATTAGGTGGTAATTAATATGGGGTTTCTATCCAAATTATTTGGAAATTCATCTATAAAGGAGAAAGAAAAAATGAAAAATGAAAAATTAAATGTAGGTATTATTTTAGGTAGCACAAGACAAGGAAGAGTTAGCCCTCAAGTAGGAGAATGGGTTAAGGAAATCGCTGATAAACGTGGAGATGCAAACTATGAAATCATAGATATTGCTGATTATCAATTACCTTTTTTAGGAACAACTGATGGGACTGAACCAGGTATTGCAGCTTGGAACGAAAAACTTAACAGCTTGGATGGGTTCGTATTTATCGTTCAAGAATATAATCACAGTATAACAGGAGCATTAAAAAATGCACTTGATTTTGCTCGTGAAGCCTGGAATAACAAAGCAGCAGGTATTGTTAGTTATGGTTCAACTGGTGGTGCTCGTGCTGCTGAACATTTAAGAGGAATCTTGGGTGAATTAATGGTTGCAGATGTCCGTGTACATCCTACATTGTCCTTATTTACTGACTTTGAAAACTATACTACATTTAAACCAGCAGACTTACACCTTAATAATGTAAATGAAATGCTTGACCAAGTTGCTGCTTGGAGCGGTGCATTAAAAACTTTAAGAAAATAATCAAATATCATATTAAACTGAAATTCGAATATCAGATACTACCTAAAAATAGTGTTTGATATTCGTTTTTTATTTACAGTGTCATTTTACTCGATAAAAAGATTGTGAATAATTGTACTTAAGCTAACGGGTGCAAGAGTTAAAGATTGGGATGGCAGCGGCGATCCCCTTTTTTATTGCACTAACGTAGGCAGGATAGTGGAATTTGAGGTGGGGGTTAGTAATGAATAAATATTATCTTGTTAAAGAAGTGATAGATGAATGGGACCCAATTGTTGCCGGTGATAACCGCTTAAACCGTAATCCATTTATAATCCCACCTATATAATGTAAAGTGGTTATTTATCCATAGTTACATTGGCAAGTTGTACGTTATCTCGATAGTTCCCTAAAATAAAAAATTTTAAAGGGAATAAAGCATTTTCATTACAGGTAAAATAAATTTAAGAAAACTAGAATGGGTAATGTCGAATGTTTACTTTTTTAATCATAATGGCTTTGGTTTTTGTTGGTTGGCGTTGGGGGGATTGGAAAAACTGGAAGAAGTATCAGTCCACCATTTTATATATTATTACAGCTGATTTGCTTTACAATTTTCTTTGCTATAAATACTCTTTGTGGGATTATGAACCATCAATTATCTTCCCAAACCATACGTTAGCGAATATTTTTGTAATGTTTGTTGGTTATACCTCCTTAATATTAACTTATTTAGGGAAGTTCCCCACAAAACGAAAAAATCAAATTCTCTGGATTTCCCTATGGACATTAAGTTTATCTTTACTCGAATTGATGGACTTTAAAATATTTGGTGGAATAACCTATCATAACGGCTGGAATCCTAAGTGGAATTTTATTTTTTATTTTGTAATGTTTTCTATGTTGCCGCTTCATAATAAAAAGCCATTATTGGCATACGGACTATCTCTAATAGCAATTATCGTTCTTTTACTAATTTTTAAAGTACCTATTTGGAAAATGAAGTGATATTTCCCTATATTCAATGAAGGCTTTGCTTAAACAAAGTATGGTTTTTTTTAGGACAACTACAAAAGCAGATTGTGAAGAATTGTACTTAAAGTAACGGGTGCTAGAGTTAAAGATGGGATTGCTGGGACAATTGGTGATTTAAGTTTATCCAACTGCTGTTTCTGTTCTATAATTTAGTGATCCTACATTCTCATTTCAACACCTTCCTTGAGCAAAATAAAAAAGCACTCATTAGAGTGCTTAATCTTTATCCCTCATAGCTTGACTTTCTAATATATCGTCCCTATCAGCCTCATAGTCTAATCTTGCATCTTCATGGGCCATTAAAGCTAAAGTCTCTAACCTATCGAGGTACTCATCGTATTCCGTAACAGGCTCCTCTCTAGCTAATTCCTTAAACCTTTTCTTAAATTGAGGAATGTTTTTTTCGAACAAAATTAAAATTTTTTCAAACGTTCGCCTTATAAGAGTGACTAAAGAAACAAATTCTCCATCATCTAAATTAACTGTATAGTGGGTTAATTGATTTCGGAATAGTCTAATTTGATCTAATGAATCGTATAACTCCTTATCAATTTTTACTCTTGTTTGGCTATCTAGTCGTTTTAATGCAGTCATGATGTCAATTGTTCTTATTTCAGGATTTGCATCAAATACGCTAAATAAATTATTGTCATCCATTTTATTTTTAGCTTCTTGGTACTCAATTAATTTTTTAAATAATAATTCCTCATTTTTCTGGCTTAATAAATATTTACTTACTATTTCAACACCGTGCATAAAGTGAAAAACAGCATCTTTTATTTGATGCCTTTCAAATTCATAATCAAGATAATAATCCAAAAGTATGTCCCCAGATGCTTTAAGTGAATCAATACCATTATCCAAAAGATTAAACTGCATAAACAAAACTCCTTTCGTTTTATATTTCTGCAGAAAGGAGTTATTTCCCTTTTATTTGCGGGTAAGGATTATCATCTTACATGATTGCTTCCGGGTTGCCATCCTCGACTTGGGAAGATATTTAATTAGTAATATTTCTTTTACTATTCAATTAAAATCAGATTGTGAACGATTGTCCTTAAGCTAACAGGTGCGATTGTTCAATAAGGGTGACTCAACTTACCTTGAGTAGCCCAAACGAAAATAGAAGGAAAAAAGACGACAATATTGATTGGCGTCTTTTTAATGAAATTTCCCTCTTGCTAATTTTAATAATATTTAAATTGGGATAACCACACATATTAGTTATATATAATATGTTCTGGACTTGATTTTTTAATGTTTTTTGGATTTAGGTCTTGATAACGACAGCTCTCCTCCAAAACTATTGATTGGTTACTTCGTTGATAATCGCAACGGTCATTTCTGCCAGCTTGTATAGCTCTTCAATCGGCATGCGTTCGTTGGTGGTATGGATTTCTTCATAGCCAACGGCAAGATTAACGGTAGGAATGCCGAATCCAGCGATTACGTTAGCATCACTGCCCCCTCCGCTATGCTGCAATTCACAGCTGCGGCCGATTTTCCCGGCAGCCTTGCGGGCGATTTCTACTACTTGATCGCCTTCGCCGAATTTGAAGCCTGGGTACATGATTTCCACTTCTACCTCTGCTCTGCCGCCCATTTCGGCTGCAACCGTTTCATAGGCTTCCTTCATCTTGCCGACCTGTGCTTCCATTTTTTCAGGAATCAAGGAACGTGCTTCAGCTAAAATGTCCACACGGTCGCAAACGATATTTGTAGCAGAACCACCTTCAAAACGGCCAATATTTGCCGTTGTTTCGTGATCAATTCTTCCTAATGGCATTCTGGCAATTGCTTTGGCAGCGATGGTAATCGCCGAAACCCCTTTCTCTGGAGCGACACCGGCATGAGCAGTTTTTCCATAAATAGTCGTTTTCACTTTTGCTTGGGTTGGAGCTGCTACAACCACATTACCAACTAAACCATCACTATCAAGCGCATAGCCATATTTTGCTTTCATTAAGGAAGGGTCAAGGGCCTTTGCACCAACTAAACCTGATTCTTCACCAACCGTAATGACAAATTGGATTAAGCCGTGCTCAATGTTCTGTTCTTTTAAAACACGAATGGTTTCAAGCATAACAGAAATCCCAGTTTTATCATCTGCACCTAGTATTGTGGTACCATCCGTAACAACATAGCCATCCTTTATCGATGGTTTTACTCCTTTCGCAGGAGTAACAGTATCCATATGGCAGGTAAAATAAATCGGATCAATCCCTTCCTTAGTAGCCGCCAAATTACATACTAAGTTTCCTGCACCATGTCCAGTCACAGCTGTTGTATCGTCTTCGAAAACATCAAGACCTAAATCAGAAAATTTTTGTTTTAAAATCTTTGCAATTTCAGTCTCAAATTTTGTTTCCGAGTCAATTTGTACAAGTTCTAAAAATTCATTTAAAAGACGTTCCTGATTAATCATTTGTAGAAACCCTCCCAGTTATGTACTCACTATTTCAGTATACCTTTTCAAGTTCATACCATCAAATAAAAGGCAGGTTCTAGACCTGCCTTTTACAATTAATCACTGTTAAACTTGGCTGTTGATTTGCTCTCCAGGCGCTTTGCTTTCCGCGGGCGGTCCCGGGGAGCCTCCTCGGCCCCGTACTCCCGCAGGACATTGAATTGCATCTTCGAATCCGCCCACGCACGAAGGAAATGCGTTAGCATTTTCGAGGAGTCGTCGCGCCTTCCGCTCTAATCAATAGTTTTTAAAATTCAACATCGGTCTTTAACATAGCCAATTTATAATGGAATATTTCCATGTTTTTTATATGGTCTAGACTCTTTTTTATTTCTGAGCATGTCTAGTGCTTGAATAATTTTGATTCTCGTTTCCCGCGGGTCAATGACATCATCGACCATTCCTCTTGATGCAGCCACATACGGGTTCGCAAATTTTTCTCGATACTCTTCAATCTTTTGCTGCCTTGTTTGTTCTGGATTTTCACTGTTTTGAATTTCCTTAGAAAAAATAATATTTGCTGCACCTTGTGGACCCATTACCGCAATTTCTGCATTTGGCCATGCGAATACGAGGTCTGCCCCAATCGATTTACTGTTAAGGGCAACGTATGCCCCTCCATATGCCTTCCTTAAAATTACTGTCAGTTTAGGTACTGTTGCTTCGGAATAGGCAAATAAAATCTTTGCACCATGACGAATGATTCCTCCGTGCTCCTGCTTAACGCCTGGGAAGAACCCCGTCACATCTTCAAAAGTAATAATCGGAATGTTAAACGCATCGCAGGTCCTTATAAATCTTGAAGCTTTATCAGATGAGTCAATATCTAGACCCCCAGCCATAACCTTTGGCTGATTGCAAACAAGCCCGACCGGTTCGCCCTTAATTCTCGCGAATCCTACGACAATATTTTTTGCGAAATCCTTTTGAATTTCCATAAAGGAGTCGCCGTCTACTACTTGTTCAATCACCTTCCGAACGTCATAAGGCCTTACCGCATCAAACGGAATAACGTCGGTTAAATCCGGACGGTAATCATTTTCTTCCTCCGGATTAAGCCTCGGCGGTTTTTCTTCATTGTTTTGCGGCAGGTAGCCTAAAAGCTTTCGAACATCTTGCAGCACTTCCGCCTCAGTCGAAGCGCGGAAATGGGCGTTTCCGCTAATCGAGTTATGGACATCCGCCCCGCCAAGGTCTTCTGCACTTATTTTTTCACCGGTTACCGTCTCGATTACCTTCGGACCGGTAATGAACATTTGGCTTGTTTTTTCGACCATAAACACAAAATCCGTAATGGCTGGCGAATAAACTGCACCACCGGCACATGGACCCATAATGACGGAAATTTGCGGAATGACCCCTGAATAAATGGCATTACGGTAAAAAATATGACCATAACCATCCAGCGAGACAACACCTTCCTGGATTCTAGCGCCGCCGGAATCATTCAGACCAACAAATGGGGCGCCATTTTTCGCCGCTAAATCCATCACATTGGCAATCTTTTTAGCATGCATTTCCCCTAAGGCACCGCCAAAAACAGTAAAGTCTTGGGAAAATAAATAAATCGGACGGCCATTTACCTTACCGTAACCGGTTACAACACCATCGCCAGGCCCTTTTTGTTCATCGAGACCGAAATCATTGGTACGATGCTCAATAAAAGGATTTAGTTCAACAAAGCTTCCTTTATCAACTAAAAGCTCAATTCTTTCTCGGGCAGTCAGTTTCCCTTTTTCATGCTGTTTATCAATTCGCTCGTCGCCGCCGCCTAGCTCAACCTCTCTGCGCTTATCATATAATTCGTTAATTTTTTCATAGATGTCGATCATGTTACCCCTTCAGTCCTTTCTTTTCACATAACTCGTATAATACACCGGAAGATGACTTTGGATGCATAAAGGCAATATGTGCTCCCCCTGCGCCCAGCCTTGGGCTTTCGTCAATCATACGAATCCCTTTTTCTTTCAATTCCATAATTCTTTCTTCAATAGAGTTTACCCCAAGCGCGACATGGTGAATGCCTTCACCGCGTTTTTCAATAAATTTAGCGATGGTACTTTCCTCTGACACAGGTTCCAGCAGTTCGAGTTTAGTTTCCCCTGCCTGCAAAAATGCAACTTTAACCTTTTGGCTTTCAACCACTTCAATTTTTAATAGTGGCAGACTTAATACTTCCGTATAAAAAGGTAATGCATTCTCTAATGATTTAACAGCTATTCCGATATGGTCGACTTTTTTAATCATGTTTTCCCCTCTGTTCCAATATAAAAATAATTCGACAATTATTGTATTCGGTAAAAAGTTCATAATTCCTTCCTAAATTGCCGGAGTTGTTCCATTGTTCATTTAGGCTTTTCCCTGTACAATATAAATATAGGTTTATAAATGAAGGAGGTCCCTAGATTGTCAAAAAAGAAAAATCGTAAAATTGTTGTTTATTTAATGTTGTTTGCCATGCTTGCGTCAACCCTCCTAATTGGAATCGGCCAATTTATTCGTTAACCATATAAAAGGGAATGTTCAATTCGAACATTCCCTTTCCTCATTTTATTGCTCCATTTTCTTGGGCCAGCAATTCAAAGGATTTTTTTGAAGAAGTGACAAGAATCTTTGTCCCCAATGGGATTAATGGAAATAACGATTTTATTACCTCATTTTGCGAGCGGATACAGCCCTGTGAAACATATTTCCCAATTGAAGCAGGCTGATTGGTCCCATGAATTCCGTAGGTCCTGCCATCCGTTCCCTTTGCATCAAAGCCAATCCATCTAGCCCCTAGAGGATTTTTCGGATCGCCACCAGGAATATTCTCTCTTCGAAAATAAGGGTCCTTTGCTTTTACAATAATCGTAAAAAGTCCTTCAGGTGTTAATTCTTGTGTCTTGCCTGTTCCAACACTAACCACTGTTTGAACTTTGTTCTCACTTATAAAAGCCAGTTCATTTTTACTTTTATTTACAATGACAAAAGGGGCTCCTGGTACTGGATTAGGCCCTAACGGCCAAAGCGGAGAAAGGAAAAAAGCAATCAGGATTGGCGATAAGATTTTTATCAAATTCATCCACCTGCCTTTTTTTTCCTAGTTTGCTTCAACTTTCTTCCTTTTATTCATGAAAGTTTCCATTCCTTTAAATGAACTTTTAATAATGAGGTAGTTATTCATTTCTTTCACTAATTGAAGCAGGGCTGCCCGTGTTTCAAATTCCTCTCTAGTTTTTGGAAGCTCCATTTCTTCAAATTCCTTTTTCATCTCTCTTAATTTTTCAATATAAATATAAGCTGTATTTCCAGGATGAACATTTTCAGATAATTCTTCCAGGAAATCAGCCACCATCTTCCCTTGCCTAACTGTTCTGGTAATAGAGGTGACAATCGGCATGACACGTTCAATGATTTCAAATTGCTTTTCTCTCATTTTGAAATAATGAAAATAAAGATTCTCATCCCTTAAAAGATGATTTTCTACATCTCTGAAAGCTAGTGCTTTTGCCTCTTCGAGCAAGAGGGCACATTCAGTAATCTCTTTCCCTCCCCAATCGCTTTCACCCGTTCGTAGGTATCGAACCAATTCGCATAAAATAATTTTAAAGTTTTCTTCTAATTTCCGTTGATAGTCCCTTAGTTTTCTATCGGCACTTGGCATATAAAGATTGATGAGGAGAGCCACTCCGATTCCTGTAATAATGACACCTAGTTCATTTAAAAAATTAGTCATTGAAATTTTTTGAGCCATGTAAATATGTAGAATTATGACACTGCTAGTAACAATACCGTCCCTGGCCTTTAACATGACAAGAATTGGAATAAAGAAAAACAGCATAACCCCGATTACGATTGGATGGTAGGCGATTCCCTCAAAGAACAAAGCAGAAAAAGGCATGGCTAATACACACGCCAAAAATCGATCCCAGGAAGTCCTAAGAGACCTTCTTTTCGTCACTTGAATACATAAAATAGTTAAAATTCCTGCAGAAGCGTAGTTGTGAAGGCCAAGCTGCTGCGCGATTAAGATGGAAGCTGCAGTGCCTACTGCAGTTTTGATTGTCCGATAACCAATGCGAAATTTCATTTTGACTCTCCTATATAAATAAAGGCTCTGATAATTTAATTGTTGATTTGCGCTCCAGGCGCGAGCGGTTCGCGGGCGTGCCGGGGAGCCTCCTCGGCGCTTTCGCGCCTGCGGGGTCTCCCC
>NZ_JBITPF010000097.1:0-42670 GCF_050468025.1 Neobacillus sp. NRS-1170
CTCCAATCAACAGTGTTAAATATCAAAAATTGCATTAATTTAGCCTAAATAAAAAGATGATCAATATGACCATCTTTTAACTTCATTAATATAATTATAACACTTTTTCCAGAAAGTCCTTTGCTCTGGTTGTACGAGGATTATTAAAAAATTCATTAGGAGAGCCTTCTTCTAATAATTTTCCTTCATCCAGAAACATGATGCGGTCAGAAACCTCCCGTGCAAATCCCATTTCATGGGTTACAATAGCCATGGTCATTCCTGATTGTGCCAGGTCTTTCATAACGTTTAAAACTTCTTTTACCATTTCTGGGTCAAGCGCTGAAGTAGGTTCATCAAACAACATCAGCTTTGGTTCCATTGCCAAAGCACGAGCAATGGCAACACGCTGCTTCTGTCCGCCTGAAAGATTATTTGGATAAGCTTTCTCTTTTTCGGAAAGACCAACTTTAGCCAGCAATTCCCTAGCTTTTTTTTCAGCAGTTTCCCTTGATTCCCCTTTAACCTTCATCGGTGCGTAGGTTAAGTTTTCTAAAACTGTCAAATGGGGAAATAAATAAAAGTGCTGAAAAACCATACCAATTTGTTCACGAACTTTCATGATATTCGTTTTCCTGTCGGTAATCTCTTGATTATTTATCCAGACCTTCCCTTGCGTTGGTGTCTCCAACAAATTCAAACAACGAAGGAAGGTGGACTTGCCCGAACCTGATGGTCCGATAATGGAAACAACTTCCCCACTATCAATATGGGTAGAAATATTTTTTAGGACTTCATGTTCTCCGAATTGTTTAAAGAGGTTTTCTACTTTAATCACTAAATTTCATCCTCCTTTCAACTCGTTTACCAGCAAGTGTTAATCCCATAACTAAAATCCAATAAATTAAACCAACAAATATCAAAGGCTCAAAGTTCCGATAGGTATCTGCTCCAACAACCTGAGCACGGCGCATTAAATCTAAATAACCAATTGTTGAAACAATAGCTGATTCTTTTGTTAAGGTAATAAACTCGTTCATAAGTGCAGGTAATATATTTTTTAACGCTTGGGGCAAAATTAGATCCTTCATCATTAAACGATAAGGGACTCCCAGTGCTTGCGCAGCTTCAGTTTGGCCTTTATCTACCGCTTGAATTCCTGCCCTGATAATTTCTGAAACATAGGCAGATGAATTTAGTCCAAATGCTAAAATTGATGATAAAAATGGTGAGATGTCATAACCAGTTAATTGTGGAATAGCAAAATAGATAAGCATTAATTGCAAAATTAATGGTGTACCACGAAAAATAGATGTATAGGCATCTCCCAAAAAATTCAATGCTTTGTTCCGTGAAATCTTAAACAAGGCTAAAATAGTCCCCAGAACAAAACCAAAAATTATCGAAAAAACAACAAATTTTAATGTAACCCATATTCCTTTTAGGATAAAAGGAATATAAGGCACAATTTGGGTAAAATCCAAATTCATGCCTTACACCTCACTTCAATATTTTAATTATTGTTGATCTTTTAACCACTTATCTTTTAATTCCTGGAGTTTACCGTTCTCCTCCATGTTTTTAAGAACCTTATTTACATCGTCAATCATGTCACTGCCTTTAGGAAATGCAACTGCCATTCCTGGAGAACTTGTTGTTGGATCATCAAATCCAGCTAACCCTTGTTCCTTAATGTACCCTGTAGCAACTGATTTATCTAAATAGGCGACTTGAATTCGGTTAGATAATAGTTCTTGAATTAAAGTTGTGGCATTATCAAGTGGCTTAATAGTAAAATCAACCTTTTTTTGAAGTACTTTTGCCCCTTCTTCTTGAATCGTGCCTAACTGGACTCCAACTGTTTTTCCTTTTAGATCATCGATTGTTTTAATATTAGCATTTTTTAATGTTAAGAACATTTCACCTGAATGGTTATAAGGAGTTGAAAAATCAACATTTTTCTTGCGCTTTTCTGTTGCAGACATACCAGCAAGAACCATATCTACTCGCTTAGCTTGTAAGGCACCGATTAAGCCATCAAACTTCATGTCTTTAATTTCTAATTTATAACCTAATTCCTTTGCAATAGCATTCGCCAAGTCAATATCAAATCCTTCAACCTTGCCGGATGGATCTCTTGATTCAAATGGAGCAAAATCAGCAGATGTTGCCATCGTTAATACTTTCTCGTCTTTGGTTTTTCCTCCATTTGCTCCGTCCTTATTAGTTTGGCCGCATGCAGCTAGAACAACTAAAGTTAAGATAAGAGTTAATGTTAAGATCGTCTTTTTCATGATGTCTCCTCCTATATTATAAAGGTATTTTTTTATAACAACTTGAATTTTTATTCAACAAAACGAATAATAACACATGAGTTTTATTTTGAAAAGATATTTTTTCAATATAAAAATATTCAAATAATTCCGTTACAATTATATTAAATAGATTAAACATTAATAGTATTTTTATGTAAAATGATTTATTAAAATAAAAATGTACCTCTCATTAAAGAGAGGTACTGCTAATATTTATGCCTCACTAACTATCTGCTGACGAAATTCATTTTTTATTTTTTCTAATACATCTTTATTGGTTATTACATCAAAACCAGTTAAGGCAAGGGCTAAGGCACCATTAGAAAGAATCTTATGAGAGTTGTCAGTAATAGTTAAGTCCGCAAATTCCCTTGTATGTGCGATTAATCCAGGAGAATCAAGTCCGATATACGGATGAATGGCAGGAACCACGTGACTCACATTTCCCATATCAATGGAACCATAAGAATTTTTAGCTTTTTTTACCTCTTTTACATCAGTTGATAGAAGATTGTTTGTAAACAACTGAGATAAGGTATTGTTCGTTACCATATTGTCATAGCTCAATTCGTAATTACTAATCTCGAGTTCCGCCCCAGTCATTGAAGAAGCACCCTTTGCTATGTTCTTTACCTTTTCAACAACCTCGTTTAAGTAGCTGCGGTTGCTGGCACGGACATAAAATTGGGCTATCGCTTTATCTGGGACAATATTGGCCGCAACCCCGCCCTCTTTAATGATTCCGTGTATTCTAACATCTGAAGTGACATGCTGTCTAAGAGCATTTATCCCGTTAAATAATTGTAGTACAGCATCAAGTGCGTTAATTCCCTTTTCAGGAGAAGCGGCTGCATGGCTTGTTCTGCCTTTATATTCAAATTGTATGGCATCCATTGCAAGTGAATCACCGCTTTCATAAGATTCATCAGCTGGATGCAAAATCATTGCTGCATCGATATCATCAAAGATTCCCTGTTCTGCCATTGGAACTTTTGCGCCATTTGTTTCTTCTGCCGGAGTACCTAATACAACAACCCTTCCGCCAATTTCATCAACAACCTTGCTTAAAAGAACACCTGCACCTGCACTCATCGTTCCAATCATATTATGGCCGCATCCATGCCCTATCTCAGGCAAAGCATCATATTCTGATAAATAAGCAATAGTTGGTCCATCTTTCTTGCTATCATACACAGCTTTAAAGGCAGTTGGCCTGTCAACAATCCCTTTTTCAACTGTAAATTGATTTTCTTCAAGAAAATCCACTAATCGCTGCATGGATTTAAATTCTTGGTCACCCAATTCTGGATTATGGTACAAGGTATCACTAATCTCCCATAATTTATTTTGAATGTTTTCTAAATAACTTTTTAATAAGTCCTTCATATCAAAAACTCCCCTTCGAAGTGATTAAAATTACGAAATAATTAATAAATATACACGATAAAGGAAGATTCGACAATAAAAAAGGCCAAATCGATTCACGATTTGACCTTTCCATTTTATTCGCTATACTTCGTCACAGTGCTGTTCGAATTCATTTTGAAGCTTTGCAACCACCGTTGCCGGATCGTAGCCTTCAATTTGATGGCGTTCAACCATGGAGACAATCTTTCCGTCTTTTAATAAAGCAAATGACGGAGAGGATGGTGGATATCCGGTGAAATAACCTCTTGCTTTTTCCGTTGCTTCCTTATCCTGGCCGGCAAAAACGGTGACAAGATGGTCTGGACGTTTATCATAATGCAAGGCATGTTCCGCTGCAGGGCGGGCAATCCCGCCTGCGCAGCCGCAGACAGAATTAATCATTACTAAGGTTGTTCCTTTTTGTTCAAGTGCAGCTTCCACCTCTTCAGGTGTTTTAAGCTCTTTATAGCCAGCCGCCGCGATTTCTTGGCGTGCCTGTTTAACTACATCATTCATGAAAAAGTTAAAATCCATGCTCATCAACTTCACTCCTTCTATGTCCTTATAACTATATGATAACAGTAAAAAAGTGTTTTTTTCAAATAAACCAATCGACCACTAAACTTTTTTATTCAAAAACGCATCGAATAAGGCTTCCACGGCAGAGGCCGCCGTTTTTTCACCGGCAATGACTTCGTTTTCCAGTTGGGGTAATTTCAGTTTTACCGCCGGATGATGGAAAAAGCTGTATTGAAGCTGATCTGTAATCATGGAATAAAGCCAATCCCGCTGCTGACCATTTCTTCTTTCGTTAAAAACACCTGTTAATTTCCCTGATGCTTCAAATTCTTTTATGACATTCCAAATATTTTTAATACCATCTCCAGTTAAGGACGAACAAGTATAGGCTTTGGTGTTCCAGCCCTTCGTGGCAGGCTGAAGGAAATGGAGAATACGGTTGTATTCTTTTTTTGTCTGCTCTGCTTTTGGTTGATTTGCTCCATCAGCCTTGTGAACAATTATCGCATCGGCAAGTTCCATGATTCCCTTCTTCATCCCCTGCAATTCATCTCCTGCCCCTGTTAAAACTAGGAGCATAAAGAAGTCTACCATATCTCTAATGATGGTTTCACTTTGACCGACACCGACAGTTTCAATCAAGATAACGTCATACCCGGCAGCCTCACATATCAGCAGCGCTTCCCTTGTTTTTCGGTGCACTCCTCCTAGCTTCCCTGCGGTTGGGGAAGGTCGAATAAAGGCCCTTGGATTTCGGGAAAGCTGCTCCATCCGCGTTTTATCTCCTAGAATGCTGCCTCCGCTAATGCTAGAGGATGGGTCAATGGCTAACACAGCAACTTGGAGGCCTAACTCACATAGAAACGTACCAAATGCTTCTATAAAAGTGCTTTTTCCTGCTCCAGGGACACCTGTAATTCCAATCCGAACCGAATTACTGGTATGTGTTAAAAGTTTTTGAAGGAGCTCTTGGGCCTTATGAAAATGCTGTTCCGCATTACTTTCAACCAGGGTAATCGCACGGGCAAGCTGGCTTCTGTTTCCTGACAGCACCCCATCAAATAATTCTTCGACTGAGGGCTCGCTCGATTTGCGCTTTTGAAACCGCATATTTTTTTGAATGGAAATTTCTTGCCCTTCTTGTATTTGGCCTTTACGAATAATGCTTGAAAATTTATCAGGCTCGTTTGGATCGCTCCATTCTGGTCTCTTATCCCCGTCCATTTACTGTGCCACTTCCTCATAACCAAGCTGTTTATAAATCTCCTTGATTACTTTCCCGGCTGCAACAGGAATAATAGTTCCAGGACCGAAAATGGCCGCTGCACCATTGTCATATAAAAATTGGTAATCCTGAGCTGGAATGACACCGCCGATAACAATTAAAATATCCTCTCTGCCGAGCTTTTTTAATTCGCTGGCAAGCTGCGGAAGTAATGTTTTATGTCCTGCAGCCAGTGAGCTCATACCGATTACATGTACATCGTTTTCAACTGCCTGCATAGCTGATTCCTCGGGAGTTTGAAATAAAGGGCCGATATCTACATCAAACCCAAGATCCGCAAAAGCTGTCGCAATAACCTTGGCACCGCGGTCATGACCGTCCTGCCCCATTTTCGCAATCAAAATTCTTGGTCTTCTGCCTTCATTTTCAAGGAATTCGTCTGTCATTTCTTTCACTGCGGCAATTTCTTCTTCATTGGTAAACGCTTGGCTGTAAACACCGCTAATTGAGCGGATTACCGCTTTATGACGGCTTGCCACTTTTTCAATTGCATCAGAAATTTCGCCTAGTGTTGCCCTTGCCCTTGCAGCTTGGACAGCGAGTTCCAATAGATTCCGTTCACCTGTTTCAGCTGCTTTCGTTAGGGCAGCCAAAGCTTCATTAACCTTTTCATCATCCCGGTTCATCTTTAATGCATTTAATTTTTCAATTTGCTTTAAGCGAACAGCCGTATTATCGATATCAAGAATATCAATTGCTTCCTCTTTTTCAAGACGGTATCGGTTTACACCTATGATCGTCTCTTTACCTGAATCAATTTGCGCCTGCCTTTTGGCAGCTGCCTCTTCAATCCGCATTTTTGGAAGTCCGGTTTCAATCGCTTTTGCCATGCCGCCAAGTTTTTCAATTTCTTCAATATGTGTCCAAGCTCTTTGCACTAATTCATCGGTTAATTTCTCAACATAAAAGGAACCTGCCCATGGATCAATCACGTTTGTAATACCGGTTTCTTCCTGTAGAAACAGCTGAGTGTTCCGGGCAATTCTTGCGGAGAAGTCAGTTGGCAAGGCAATAGCTTCATCTAGCGCATTTGTATGAAGGGATTGCGTATGCCCCATCGCTGCCGCATGTGCTTCAATTAACGTCCGGGTTACATTGTTAAATGGATCCTGCTCTGTCAAGCTCCAGCCAGAGGTTTGAGAATGGGTTCTGAGTGCCAATGATTTTTCACTTTTCGGATTAAAAGATTTCATCATTTTTGCCCAGATAAGCCGGGCCGCACGCATTTTTGCTACTTCCATAAAATAATTCATGCCAATCGCCCAGAAAAAAGAAAGTCTTGGTGCGAACGAATCAATTTCGATTCCTGCTTTAAGTCCAGTCCTTACATATTCCAAACCGTCTGCTAAGGTGTAGGCTAATTCTAAATCTGCTGGTGCACCCGCCTCCTGCATATGATAGCCGGAGATGCTGATGCTATTAAACTTAGGCATATATTTGGACGTGTATTCAAAAATATCCGCAATAATTTTCATCGACATTTCTGGAGGATAGATATAGGTGTTACGCACCATATATTCTTTTAAAATATCGTTTTGAATCGTTCCGGAAAGCTTCTCCTGACTGACACCCTGCTCTTCAGCAGTTACGATAAAAAAGGCCAAAATCGGAAGGACTGCACCGTTCATTGTCATTGATACAGACATTTGATCAAGTGGAATGCCATCAAACAATGTTTTCATATCGAGAATAGAATCAATCGCAACTCCGGCTTTTCCAACATCTCCAACAACGCGCGGATGATCTGAATCATAGCCGCGATGAGTTGCCAAATCGAAAGCAACGGATAGACCCTTTTGTCCCATCGCAAGATTCCTGCGGTAAAAAGCATTGCTTTCCTCCGCTGTTGAAAAGCCAGCATACTGTCTCACTGTCCACGGGCGATTCACATACATTGTCGGATAAGGGCCACGGGTAAATGGCGGGAGCCCTGGCAAGTCATCGATATGCTCTAAGCCATCTCGGTCTTCTTTTGAATAAATGGGTTTTAAACTAATTTGTTCATTGGTTTCAAACAATAAATCATCGATGGAAGCATTGATTTCTTTTTCTGCTTTTTTCAGCCATTCTTCTTTAGAAAGGAATTCTTGATTATCAAATAACGGTTTATTTTGAAAATCAGGCTTTTGTTTCTTCACTTGAGCTCACCTCCATTGATTCTAGGATGGTTGAAACAGTTTCATAGCAGTTGCTTTTAACATGAACAAACTGGGCGACACCATCCTTTTGACACGCTTCCTGTCTTTCCTTTTCAGGAATTCCTGCCAAAAGGAACGTCTGATTTGGAAATTCTGCATTTAAGGCAGCCAGTATTGGGTAACCTAGCAATTCATATTGTTCATTGGTGCCACAGAAGCAAACAAAATTCGTCTCTAGGTCTTTTAGAAATTGTCTAGCTTCTTCCAGATTGAAGATTGGTTTACTTTCAACAGCCTTGATGCCTCCGGCCGCTAGGAAACCTTTCATAAAATCAAGTCTTGCTTTGTATTGTTTCAATTCGCCAAGACAAATCATGCCTACAGAAGGAGTAGAACCTGATTTTTCCTCAATTAATTTTGCCTTATATCGCAGCTCTTCAAATGGTTCTGATAATCTTCGTTGGTGAATTCTTTCAATCACTAGTGAATCTTTATTGCTGAGAGATTCACTTGTTTGGGAGGATTGAATATTAGGTAAACTTTCATCAAGTGCAGCATAAACATTTGTTCCGATAATACTCTGTTTTCTAGTTTGGATATCCGTATTTCTCTTTTCAAAAACAGCCTCGAGCTCTCGTTGAAGCCAATTAGATTTTAAGACTTCAAGTATTCCGCCCTTGGCATCAATTTGTTGGAAAAAGCTCCATGCTTTTTCAGCTAATTGATTAGTCAGCGCTTCAATATACCAAGAGCCGCCAGCTGGGTCAATTACCTTCTGTAAATGGGCCTCTTCCTTTAAAATCAACTGAATGTTTCGTGCAATTCGTTCAGAGAAAGCGTTTGCTCCGGTCATTTCGTCAAAGGAGCTTACTTGTAAATATTGGGCTCCCCCTAAAACAGCGGCGAATGCCTCATTTGCAGAACGAAGAAGATTCACATGTGAATCTGTAATTGTTTTGGTAAAAGTGGAAGTTTCGGCCGCGATATGCATTTTACGTGAATCACCTTTAGCACCATATAGCTCGGATATTCGATCCCAGATGACTCTGGCTGCCCTCAACTTCGCTACTTCCATAAAAAAGTTGCTGCCAATTGAAAATTGAAAGACTATTTTGTTGGTTATTGAATTAAGGTCCATCCCTTTTTCAATAAGTTGTTGTAAATAAAAAACTCCAGTGGCAGCTGCAATTCCCAGCTCTTGGACAGCATTTGCTCCACTATTATGATAAGGAGTAGTGCTTATAAGGATGCTTCGTAATTGTGGAAATTTCTTTTCTGCATACTTCACATCCTCTGTCCACTTTTCGAGGAGTTCTTCCGAAAGAATTCCTGTTTCTGCAAAAAGAGAAATGAGGTCATTTGCAATATAACCAGTAACCTTTTCCTTTTCACTAATTTGGCTGTCTAACTTTGTTAAAAAATCAGACTGCAGGCATTTTGTATTTAATGCGAAAGGATATTTCTGATATAAATCTGCAAAACTTTCAGATTCACAAAGCTCTTCTCTTACTTCAAATGAAATAGCCGTTTGTCCTTTTTTTATTGCTTCATGAAGCTTAATTTTCAGGTCACCAGCTGTATCAGCTGTGATTCGCTGTGCAACCTTCCATTCATTCGTCACATATCCTAAAGGGTGTATACCTCTTCTTGAATCTGATCCACCCGGATATTCAGGAACTAGCTGTTCATCCTTACGAGAATAAAGCGGTTTCAAAATGATGTTTTCATATGTAGTATTTTGTAAAGATTCAATTTTTCTTCCTTTTAAGGATTGTTCGGCTTTTTCTTCCCAATCTTGAATCGATTTGGGAGGGAAAGTTTGAGTCCTTAATTTTTCCAAACCACTCATCCCCTTTCAATTAAATTATAAAAATTCAATTAATTCTATTTTAGGATAGATATTGAAATCAGGCAATAAAAATAACCGCCGCCATAGCAGGCAGCGGCTTTTCTTTAATAAATGGATGTCGTAGATTTTGATGTATTTTCAATGATTTCCTTTACCCGTGCGAGGAAGCGGCCACAGATAAGACCGTCCAATACGCGGTGGTCAAGTGACATGCAAAGATTTACCATGTCACGGACAGCAATCATGCCATTATTCATTACAACAGGTCGTTTGACAATGGATTCGACTTGTAGAATTGCCGCTTGTGGATAATTAATGATTCCCATTGATTGAACAGAGCCGAATGAACCTGTGTTGTTAACGGTAAACGTGCCGCCCTGCATATCTTCTGAACGAAGTTTCCCAGTCCTCACCTTAACAGCTAATTCGGATACTTCACGTGCAATTCCTTTAACTGTTTTCTCATCGGCATTTTTAATAACCGGTACAAATAAAGCATCATCCGTAGCAACAGCAATTGAAAGATTTATATCTTTCTTTTGGATAATTTTGTCTCCGGCCCACATTGAATTGATTTGCGGGAATTCCTTAAGTGCTTGTGCTACAGCTTTTACAAAGAAGGCAAAGAAGGTTAAATTGAAGCCTTCTTTTTTCTTGAATTCATCCTTAAGGGAATTTCGGTATTCCACAAGATTTGTAGCATCAACTTCAACCATCGTCCAGGCATGGGGTGCTTCATGCTTGCTTCGGAGCATATTGGCAGCAATCGCTTTACGGATGCCTGTTACCGGAATTTCAATATCACCTGCGGCCACCGGGATATTCACTGCTGGAGCAGCGGCAGCAGGTGATACAGGCTGACTTTTTGCTGCAGGCTGAACAACCTCTTGCTTTACAGCCGCTGGCTGTTGTGGTTCTTCCACTTTTGCACCAGCCGCAGGAATCGTTCCGGATTCGATTAGTTTTAATAAATCTTTCCGAGTAATCCGGCCGCCGGCACCGGTGCCTGACACCTGTGATAAATCAATGCCGTGCTCTTGAGAAATTTTTAGAACGGCAGGTGAGTAGCGGGCTTTATTTCCTTGGTCCGCTTGAGGAGCTGCGGCTGATTCAGCGGCTGCTGTTTTTTGTTCAACTGGTGCTACCTCTGCACCATTGTCGCCTTCAATTTCGATTGTACAAATGATTTCTCCTACGGCCAATGTATCGCCTTCTCCGGCAATTAGTTCCTTAATCACACCTGTAAAGGAGGAAGGAACCTCCGCGTTTACTTTATCTGTCATAACCTCAGCGAGAGGGTCGTATTTATTCACTTTATCTCCGACAGAAACGAGCCACTTGCTTATCGTTCCCTCGGTAACACTTTCGCCTAACTGCGGCATTTTTATTTGTTCAATTACCAATGGTGAAACCTCCTTAAGAAAAACATTCCATTAGAAAAATTAATATTCAGCCAGCTCGCGCATTGCTTTTTCCACTTTATCAGGATTTACCATAAAGAACTTTTCCATTGTTGGAGAATATGGCATTGCCGGTACATCCGGGCCTGCTAATCGCATAATCGGTGCATCTAATTCAAATAAGCAGTTTTCGGCAATAATCGCTGACACTTCACTAATAATGCTTCCTTCTTTATTGTCCTCAGTTACAAGCAACACTTTTCCTGTCTTCGAAGCCGCTTCAATGATGGCTTCTTTATCAAGTGGATAAACAGTTCGCAGATCAAGAATATGAGTAGAAATTCCATCCTTCGCTAATTTTTCAGCTGCTTGAAGGGCAAAATGAACACAAAGTCCGTATGTAATGACGGTGATGTCTTCTCCTTCACGCTTTACATCGGCCTTTCCGATTGGCAGCGTATAATCATCCGTTGGAACTTCTCCTTTAATTAAACGGTAGGCCCGTTTATGTTCAAAAAACAATACAGGGTCATTATCACGGATAGCTGCTTTTAATAAACCTTTAACATCATAAGGAGTAGAAGGCATGACAATTTTCAAGCCAGGCTGGTTCGCAAATACTGCTTCTACTGATTGGGAATGATAGAGTGCTCCATGAACTCCCCCGCCATATGGTGCACGAATGACCATAGGACAATGCCAGTCATTGTTGGAACGAAAACGAATTTTAGCAGCTTCCGAAATTATTTGATTGACTGCTGGCATGATAAAATCAGCAAATTGCATTTCCGCAATTGGACGCATTCCGTACATCGCTGCCCCGATACCTACCCCAGCAATGGCTGATTCAGCTAACGGTGTATCAATAACACGTTCTTCACCAAATTGTTCATATAATCCTTGGGTAGCCTTAAATACCCCACCCTTAACTCCAACGTCTTCCCCAAGGACAAATACCTTGGGATCTCTTTCCATTTCTTCACGAATGGCCATTGTTACTGCATCAATATAAGAAATTACTGCCATGCCTATACTCCCTCCGCATAAACATATTTCAAAGCTTCTTCTGGTGCAGAATACGGAGCATTTTCAGCATAATCAGTTGCTTCATTCACCAATTTCATCACACGGTCGTTGATTTCTTTTTCCAACTCGTCATTCAATACTCCGGTTTCTTTTAAATAAGCTCCAAAAGTGATAATCGGGTCCTGTGTTTTCGCCTTGGCCACTTCATCCGGCGCCCGATAAGAACGGTCATCATCATCGGAAGAGTGTGGTGTCAGACGGTAAGATATAGTTTCAATCAAAGTAGCTCCCTCGCCGCGGCGACCTCGGTCTGCAGCTTCTTTTACCACTTTATAAACTTCTAATGGATCATTCCCATCAACAGTAAATCCTGGCATTCCGTAACCAATTGCACGATCAGAAACCTTTTCACAGCCCAATTGCTTTTCTATTGGAACAGAGATAGCATATTTGTTGTTTTCGCACATAAAAATGACTGGAAGCTTATGCACACCTGCAAAATTTGCACCTTCATGGAAATCTCCCTGGTTTGAGGAACCTTCACCAAACGTAACAAACGTAACAAGGTCTTTTCTTTCCATTTTCCCAGCCAGAGCAACACCTACTGCGTGTGGAACTTGGGTAGTAACTGGAGAAGAACCAGTGACAATCCGGTTTTTCTTTTGGCCAAAATGCCCTGGCATTTGCCGTCCTCCCGAGTTAGGATCTTCCGCTTTAGCAAATCCTGAAAGCATCAGTTCTTTTGCAGTCATCCCGAATGTTAAAACAACTCCCATGTCGCGATAGTATGGCAGTACATAATCCTTATCACGATCAAGGGCAAATGCTGCACCAACTTGAGCTGCTTCCTGTCCCTGACAAGAAATAACAAAAGGAATTTTCCCGGCACGATTCAATAGCCACATCCGTTCGTCTATGCGGCGGGCTAAAAGCATCGTTTCATACATTTCCAATACTTTTCCGTCGCTTAACCCTAAAGCTTCATGACGCTTCTCTACCATTAATTTCTAACCTCCCGATTGTTCGTAAAAAAATCATTATTATGAATGAATCGCTTTTCCGTCCACTGCCAGCGCAGCTTCTCCAATGGCTTCAGATAATGTTGGGTGCGGATGAATAGTGTGGCCAATTTCCCATGGTGTTGCATCTAAAACCATCGCAAGCCCAGCTTCAGAAATCATATCAGTTACATGAGGTCCAATCATATGCACCCCTAAAATATCATTGGTTTCTTCATCTGCAACAATTTTAACAAATCCATCCGATTCTCCAAAAACTAATGCTTTACCAATTGCCCTAAATGAAAACTTTCCGACCTTTACTTTTAAGCCTTTTTCTATCGCTTGGTCCTCTGTAATCCCGACACTTGATACTTCAGGGCTTGAATAAATACATCTTGAAACTAGATTGTAATCAAGATTTGAAGGGTCTTTTCCAGCTATATGTTCAACGGCAATTATTCCTTCGTGGCTAGCCACATGTGCAAGCTGAAGGCCGCCAATGACATCACCAATCGCATAAATATGAGATTCCTTCGTTTGGTAAAATTCATTTGTTAAGATAAAACCTTTTTCTACTTGTATTTCGGTATTCTCAAGTCCAATTCCTTCTGTATTCGCTTGACGGCCGACAGAAACAAGCAGTTTATCGGCTTTAAATTCTTTCACAGCACCTTTTACTTCCGCTGAAATGGCAACTCCATTATCTTTTATCAGTGTTTCTGAAAGGACTTTAGCACCTGTTACGAGTTTAATTCCTTTCTTCTTCATTAAACGCTGCATTTCCTTAGAGATTTCCTTATCTTCTGTCGGAATGATTCGGTCAGCATACTCAATTACAGTTACTTCTACCCCGAAATCTGAAAGCATGGATGCCCATTCAATTCCAATTACACCGCCGCCGACAATAATGATCGAGCTTGGAAGCTCCTCGAGTTGCAGTGCTTCCTCAGAGGACATGACATATTTCCCGTCAATTTCAAGTCCAGGAAGGGTTCGTGGTCTTGATCCAGTCGCAACTATCACATTTTTCGGAATTAGCATTTCGTTATCAGATCCATTATTCATTTCAACGGAAATCGTTCCTGGCATTGGTGAAAAAATGGATGGCCCTAGTATACGTCCAAGGCCTTCATAGACATCAATTTTCCCCTGCTTCATTAAATGCTGAACACCCTTATGTAACTGATCGATAATTTTATTTTTTCTTTCCTGAACCTTAGTAAAATTAACGGAAACATCTCCAGTAAAAACGCCGAAATCCTCACTATGTTTTGCTGTTGCGAAAACTTCTGCACTTCGTAGGAGTGCCTTACTAGGAATACAGCCTTTATGAAGACATGTTCCGCCTAATTTACCTTTTTCGACAATCGCTGTTTTTAAGCCAAGCTGAGAAGCGCGAATGGCAGCTACGTAACCGCCTGTTCCACCGCCAAGAATGACCAAATCATATTCTTGTGCCATTTAAAATTCCTCCCCAAATTTCTTAAATGTTAGCTGTTGTAAAATTCCCTGGGTAGACCCTTACCTCTTCTTCACCGCGCAAGACCCTAAGAGCTCCTTCTGCAAGAGCTTGAAGTTCGTTTTCACCAGGATGGATAATAACATCGGCAATCCAATTTATTCTATCAGATATTTCTTTCACAAAACCCTTCCCATAAGCAAGACCGCCTGTTAGCACAATGGCATCTACTTTACCGGCCAATACGGCACTTGCTGCCCCAATTTCCTTAGCAACCTGATAGCCCATTGCATCGTAGACAAGCTTGGCCTCCTTGTCACCAGCAGCAATCCTTTCTTCCACCTGAACCGCATCATTCGTTCCAAGGTATCCAACAAGTCCTCCTTGGCCAACAAGTTTCTTCATAATTTCTTCCCGGTAATATTCCCCCGAATAACACAGGGCAATTAAGTCCCCCGCAGGAACAGTCCCTGCACGCTCTGGACTGAAAGGCCCATCACCGTGGAGACCATTATTTACATCAATAACTTTTCCTTGCTTATGAACACCAACGGTAATGCCGCCGCCCATATGGGTTACGATTAAGTTCAGCTCATTGTATTTTTTACCTAATTCTTTTGCGATTCTTCTTGCAACTGCCTTTTGATTTAAGGCATGAAAGATACTTTTTCTTTCAATTAAAGCGAACCCGGAAATTCTTGCTATTGGATCGAGTTCATCGACAACAACCGGATCTACAATATATGCTGGAATATTAAGACCTGCCGCAATTTCGAAAGCGATGATACCGCCAAGGTTTGATGCATGCTGTCCGGAAAAACCAGCCCTTAAGTCTTTTAGCATTAAGTCATTTACCGCATAGGTACCACCCTCGATGGGACGAAGTAATCCACCCCTGCCGCAAACGGCGCTCAATTTGGAAATATTTATTCCTTCTTTATCCAGTGTTTCCAAAATAGTGGCCTTTCTAAAATCGTATTGTTCAATAATATTTGAATAAGAATTGATTATATCTGCATCATGGCGGATTGTTTTTTCAAAAATGGAAATTTCATTATCGAAAACCCCAATCTTAGTGGATGTCGAGCCTGGGTTGATGACGAGAATTCGATATTCTTTATCTGACAACTTTTTAACCTCCAATTGAGCAATTTCTCTTAATGAAAGGCAAAGACGCTGAATTTCCATTCAGCGTTCTTCCCCCAACCTTATGACACAAAAATTGCTTATCTTGAAATTCTATGACTAAGAATATGATGTCCATTTTGCAGGAATTGGCTTCTGGAATTACGTATTTTTGCAATTCTCTCTTCTGCCATCCGATCAGCAGCAACATATGTTGGAATCCCATCACGTTTAGAAATTTCAATTACTTTTTCAATCGTTGTATAGAGTTGTTCAACTTTTTTCATCGCACGTTCCTGGTTGTATCCATAAAGCTCGTCGGCAACATTTATGACTCCGCCGGCATTAATAACATAATCAGGAGCATAAACAATTCCCATTTCATGAATGATATCGCCGTGACGGGTATCTTTTAATTGATTATTAGCAGAACCTGCAATTACCTTTGCCTTTAGTTGTGGAATAGTATCATCATTAATTGTTGCCCCAAGAGCACATGGAGCATAAATATCACACTCAACACCATAAATTTCATTAGGGTCTACAGCACGTGCACCAAATGCTTCCACGGCACGATTAACAGCCTCTTTATTAATATCTGTTACAATAAGCTGGGCGCCTTCTTTATGCAAATATTCGCAAAGAGTGTAGGCAACATTTCCAACACCTTGAACTGAAACCACTTTTCCTTCAAGTGAATCTGTGCCGAATGCTTCTTTGGCAGCGGCTTTCATTCCTCGGTAAACACCGAATGCAGTTACCGGTGAAGGATTTCCAGAAGAACCGAAAGCTGGTGAAATTCCTGTTACATAATCTGTTTCTTCATGGATTAAATCCATATCGGCAACAGTGGTACCAACGTCTTCTGCTGTAATATATCGGCCATTCAGCCCCTGAATATATCGGCCAAAGGCACGGAACATTTCTTCATTCTTATCCTTGCGAGGGTCACCAATGATAACTGTTTTTCCTCCGCCAAGATTTAAGCCAGCGGCAGCATTTTTATAAGTCATTCCTTTTGCGAGACGAAGAGCATCTTCAATGGCTGCTTCCTCAGATTCATATGTCCACATGCGGGTTCCGCCTAATGCTGGTCCAAGAGTTGTATCATGAATAGCAATAATAGCTTTTAATCCTGACTGCTTATCTTGGCAAAATACCACTTGCTCATAATCATATTTCTCTAAGTACTTGAAAATTTCCATTTCTTATTCCTCCTCGGATGTTAACCTTCTATTTTGATACGCAGCATAGTGCCAGCGCAAGCGAATATAATTTACTTTCCGCAGAATCAGCTCTAGAAGTCAGAACAATCGGTGCTCGAGCACCGGCAATTACTGCTCCAACCTTAGCTTTGGCAAAATAAATTAATGATTTATATAAGACATTACCCACCTCAATAGTAGGTACTAATAGTATATCGGCTTTTCCAGCCACTTCACTATGAATTCCTTTATGCTCTGCTGCAAGCTCCGAAACGGCATTATCTAACGCCAATGGACCATCGACTATGCAACCAGTTATTTGCCCGCGTTTATTCATCGTCGTTAAAGCAGCGGCATCCAAAGTAGGCTGCATGACTGGATTAACTACTTCTACGGCAGCAATAGGTGCTACTTTCGGTAATTCAATTCCAATTGACTTTGCAATGGATACAGCATTTTTTGTAATTTGTGCCTTTTGTTCTAAATCTGGAGTAATATTCATCCCAGCATCTGTAACAATCGTAAATCGTTCAAAGCCAGGTATCTCAAAAACAGCTACATGGGACAGTACATTTCCTGTTCGAAGTCCATATTCCTTATTTAAAACGGCTTTTAATAAAGTGCTTGTTGGAATATTGCCTTTCATCAATACATCTGCCTGTTTGTTAAAAACGGCTTTGACTGCCAATTCAGCAGCTGATGCGTTTGATTCAGTATGAATTATCTCCAGATTGTTAGAATCTCTTTTATCATGTTTTTTTAATTCCAAAATGGTTTTGATTTTTTCCTTATCACCAAATAATATGAAATTTGCGAGATTTCGGTTATGAGCATCCAAAACAGCTTCAATAACTTCTTCATCCTCTGCAGCTGCAACGGCCACTGTTTTGGCACTAACCTGGGTTGCTTTGTCAATTAGTGATTCAAGCAACAAGTTGTCATCAACCCCTTCTCCTATTTCTGCAACTCCGATATATTACATTGCAAGTTCCATGCCAAACTTAAATGCAATGAAAACGCTTTATTTTCAAATTTCCCCTATGCAAAAAAATTCACACCATGAAATTTATTGCATGATATTTTTTTCAAGATTGTATTTTTCCAGCTTATAATATAAATTCCTTACAGACAAACCAAGAGTTTTAGCTGTTAATGTTTTATTGCCCTTTAATCGAGTTAGTGTTTGCTGAATAATATTCGCTTCATATTCTTCCATCATTTCGGAAAGTGAACGATCTAATGTAAAGGACTCACTTTCGTTTGTTGAATTTATTTCATGTCCTGATTTTTTATTTTTTAATTCAGGCAAGTGATGGACGTCGATTAAGGTTTCATAATAATTCATAAAAATAATCGCTCTGCCAAGAATATTTTCCAATTCTCTTACATTTCCAGGCCAATCATACCCCATCAACTGCAGCAAAGCTGCTTGGGTAATTCCTTCAACATTTCGTCCGTAATCTCGATTAATTTTTTGAATTAACCTTTCACATAATAACGGAATTTCATCTTTGCGTTTTCTTAACGGAGGAATGTGGATCGGCATACGATTTAAACGATAATATAAGTCTTCCCTAAACGTTCCTTTAGCAATTCCTTTTTCTAAATTGACATTTGTCGCAGCTATAATCCTTACATTGATGGTGATTGGCTTTGTTCCACCCACTCGGATGATTTCATTTTCCTGTAATACCCTAAGGAGTTTTGCCTGAGTATTGGCGGATAGTTCGCCGATCTCATCGAGAAATATGCTCCCATTATTTGCTTCCTCAAAAAAACCTGTCTTTCCTCCTCTTATTGCACCAGAAAAAGCTCCTTCTTCGTAGCCGAACAATTCGCTTTCAAGCAAGGACTCCGATATTGCAGCACAATTAACACGGATAAATTTGTTATATTTACGATCGCTTGCATTATGTATGGCATGGGCAAACAACTCTTTTCCCGTTCCTGACTCACCGCGAAGAAGAACTGTTGCAGGAGTTTTGGCTCCAAGCTTTGCCTGTTCTATCGCCAAGGTCATTTCGTCCGATTTTCCGATGATATCCTCAAATGTGTATTTTGCCTCCAGCTTACGAATCAACTGTCTAGCACGGCTTAATTCCCTGCTGAGCGATTTCATTTCAGACATATCATGGATAACCCCGACACTGCCCTTTAATTTCCCCTTTACGATTATGGGTGCTACATTTACGATTACTTCTTTTTTGTTCGGGCCGACTCGCATCGCCACGCCACGAACTGCCCTTCTTGTTTGCAGCACCTTCATGTGCATGCTTTCACCTTCAGAAATATCTGTGGTTGCCGGCTGGCCGATAACCTGTTCTTGTGTAAGCCCAGTAATTCGGGTATATGCAGGGTTTATCAGGAGGCCCCGGCCATTTTCATCCACAACAGAAATCGCATCATCACTTGAGTGGATTATAGCTTGCAGCATCGTTTGGATTTCTTTAAGATCCGTGATTTCTTCAGCAAGATTTACAACCTCTGTAATGTCTTTAAAAACAGCGAAAGCTCCAATTAAGGTTCCATTTTCCTCGATAATCGGAATACGTGTGGTAATAATTTTTTTACCATTCCCTAAGATCATTTCTTGGTTAGACTCTATCCTTCTGGTTTCAAGGATATGTGGCAGACGGCTATGCGGGATAACTTCAACGACAAATTTCCCAATTGCCTCATCTCTCTTGACTCCCATTATTTCTTCTGCCCGTCTATTAAATAAAATGACCTTTCCAAATTTATCAATGACAACCATACCATCATTTGTAGCGTTAAAAATTAATTCCTGCTGATAGGATTCATTCTGGTGCTTTTCGATGAGCTCTTCTTTTTCTTCCATAAGCCTAGCCACGAGGAAGGCTACACTGCCTGGAATTAATACTGTTTTTTTATTTTTTGTTTCCCGTATTTCTTGAAAAACAGCATCGTTTCCTGTAACTTCAATAATAATATCTATGTTTTCGTTGAGAAAAGACTGCCAATGTGTCCCTGTTTTAATACCTTCTTCTTGTGCCATTAGTATACCTGGTGCATCCAAATTTCGATCTACAACGGCATGAAGGTTTAGCATTTCTGATTCTTTTAAAATTTTCAAGATTGCTGTACCGCCCTTTCCGGCTCCTACAATCATGACATTTTGCATTTTCCCACCCTTTCATATAAAGAAAATCTTTTCATTTCAACACAGGAAAAATATGCAACTTTTTTCAGTATCTATTTTATAGCTAAACTCTTATCTTGACAAATTTCGTCTATGTAATAATATTTTCATGAGTTATAATCTAGATGTGCTTATTTAATAAATTACAAATTGGAAGGATTTCATTCATGAGCAGGATAATTGCCCTTATCATAGTATTGATCCCTGGTATTTTGGCTGCGGTTGGAATAAAATTGATGCGAGATATGACCTTCGGGATTCTTCAAGCACCATTTCCTAAATTATGGCTTCAATTTCTCGTTGGATTAGTCTTTTTCATTGGTGGTCTTGGTTTTGTTGCCGGATTCATCCTCCATCGTGATCGAAAAAGAAATAAAGTTCAAACAAAATTTAAAAAATGAAAAAAGAGGCCAGTTATGGTCTCTTTTCATATTGTTTTCTTATTCGTAAAGCTTTTACTGGGTCATCAGTAATAAAAGCGGTACAATTAATATTAAAGAATCTGTGCATATCGGCATCCATATTAACAGTATAAGGCCGTACTGCTATCCCATTTTCCATTGTATTGATAATAATATTATCTGACATCGAAGAATGCCTTGGATGAAATCCTTTTGCCCTAATGGATTTAGAGTAAATCCACGGCATATAGATTGCTTCAATAAGCAGCGGGGCCGTTTCAATTTCTGGGGCTAAACGATAACTTTGGACAATACTATAGTGATTAAATGAGGAAATGATGATCCTATCTGATAAACCATACTCACGAACCAGATTAACAACCTTTTCTTCCATGCCTTCATAGGGAATCAGGCCATTTTTTAACTCAATATTACAAATCATTTTGTTCGTTTTAAGCCAATCTAACACTTCCGCTAAAGAAGGAATCGCTTCCTTTTTAAGACCTTTTTTATTGGCGTTTAGTTTTCTAATATCTTTATATAAAAAATCCTTAACAAAACCTTTTCCCGTCGTTGTCCGATCGACTTTTTCATCATGTATGACGACAATTTCGCCGTCTTTTGTTAATTGAACATCAAGTTCTAGACCGTCTGCACCTGCTTTTTCTGCTTCAATAAAGGCACCCATTGTATTTTCAGCAAATAAAGCAGAGTAACCACGGTGCGCGAAAATTTGTGTCATTTTTTTCACATCCCAACTATTAATATGGAGGATTCCAAATGAAACCATTACAATTATCACCTGATACCGCCCTAAAACTTGCACAAAAATTAAATATTCCTCTTGAACAGCTTATGCACATGCCACAGCATATTCTAATTCAAAAGCTAATGGAATTAGAAAAGGAAAAGAATAATTAACAATTAAAAGCAAAAAAGCCTTCATTCCTCTAAAATGAAGGCTTTTTAATTTAATTTACTCTTCCTTTCAAGAAGCCTTATGCTCTAAGCGAAGTTTATCAGCAACCATGGCGATAAATTCTGAGTTCGTTGGCTTTGCCTTTGACATACTGACAGTATATCCGAACAACGAAGAAATGGAGTCGATATTGCCACGGCTCCAAGCTACTTCAATCGCATGACGGATTGCACGTTCTACACGGCTGGCTGTTGTGTTGTATTTCTTAGCGATGTCTGGATATAGAACTTTAGTAATCGAGCCAAGCAGTTCGATATCGTTATAAACCATCGAAATCGCTTCTCTTAAGTATAAATAACCTTTAATATGGGCCGGTACTCCAATTTCATGGATAATACTGGTAATGCTGGCATCAAGATTTTTTGGTTTTTGTTCGGATTGGGAACGATAATTAGTTGCCGGAGCCTTACGTGTTGTAAATAAATTGCTGCTGCCGCTAACTTGTCTAATATGACTTCCTAAATTCTCCATATCAAACGGTTTAAGAATAAAGTAAGAGGCCCCAAGTTCAACCGCTTTTTTGGTTACGTCCTCCTGCCCAAATGCAGTCAGCATTATGACATTTGGCAAAACTCCTTTTTTCAGTTCACGAAGACGTCCTAATACTGCTAAACCATCAAGATGCGGCATGATAATATCTAAAACGAGAACATCAGGATCTGTATTACTTAACATTTCTAAACATTCCTGACCATTGTGAGCAATACCTACTACTTCCATATCATCCTGGGACGAAATATAGTCCTCTAATAATCCAACTAGTTCCCTATTGTCATCAACGACACATACTTTTATTTTTTTCAACTCCGGTTCCTCCTTAACTCGACTCATAAATCTCTATTTCAGTTTCATCCCTTATTCTCTGTAAGCTCTTAATTCTATTCTAAATTAGAAATTCGACAATGCAACAAAAAATCCTCTCATTTTTTTAATATTTCTTAAATTAGTGATAAAATCTTATCTTTTCTTTGTTTTCCTCATCTTTTCGACGAAAATCGCGTTTTTTCCAAAAAATAACTGCTATTTGTCGAAAAAACTTTATATAAGAGAAGAAGCAAAATAGGGATATTTACCTATTTTGCTCTAATATCAACTCGCTTTATTTTTTGGCATATCATATATGTTAATTCCAGCTTCATTTAGCATCCATTCAATATGGACCCCATAACCTGAGGTTGGATCATTGACAAAGACATGTGTCACTGCTCCGACAAGCTTTCCATCCTGAATAATCGGACTTCCGCTCATTCCTTGAACGATTCCTCCCGTTTTTTCAAGCAGCTTAGGGTCGGTTACTTTTATGACCATGCCTTTTGTAGCCGGAAACTTTTGCGGGATTGTGCTGACAATTTCGATATTAAATTCTTCAACTTTGTCATTGTTTACAACTGTTAATATTTTTGCTGGTCCTTCTTTTACTTGATGGGATAAAGCAATTGGCAGTGGTTTATCTAACACGCCATTTTTTAACTCCTTATTTAATTCACCAAAAATTCCAAATGGGCTATTCTTAGTAATATTACCGACAATTTCTCGGTCCGAAGAGAAACGCGCTAGCTTTTCACCCGGGTCTCCATTACTGCCTTTTTCAATTGATGTTACGGTTGATCTTACAATTTGACCATCTTCTACAACAATCGGCTTTTTCGTATCCATATCGGAAATAACATGGCCAAGAGCACCATATTTTTTGGATTGCGGATGAATAAAAGTCATCGTTCCAATCCCAGCAGCAGAATCTCTAATATACAAGCCAAGCTTATAACTATTTTCCTCTTTATCCTTTAATGGGGTAAGTTTAGTCTTAAATTTGCCGCTTTCTCGGCTGATCATCATATCTAATGCTTTGCCATCCTGTCCAGCAGCTTGTACAAAAGGCGCAACATCTGTCATTTTTTCAATTTTATTGCCATTGATTTCTGTGATGATATCTCCAACTTTAATTCCTGCAATTTCACCTGGAGACTTTTTTCCATTTGATGTGTTGACTAAGTGGTGGCCGACAACCAAAACTCCTACAGTATTCAATTTTACACCGATTGATTGACCGCCTGGAATGACACGGAAATCTTTTAAGACACGTACATCGACCTTTTTAATGGGGATACCGGCATATTCTAAAAGCATTTCATTTTTGCCTTTTTCTGATGCCTTTACCGAAACTGAATGTTTTTCCTGTTCAAGTGTGATAGTGGAATTGTGAGATACTAAAGCGGCTGAAACCGGGACAGCCTTTTGAAACGTATAATCTTGTCCTTCAAAAACAGTGATTGTTTTAGGTACACTTAAATATTGTTGCAATGGCTGAAAAAAAATAAGGCTAATTAATGAAACAAGGAGAATTCCACCAATAATTTTTCTAATTATCTCTAACTTCAAACTTTTCACTCTCCTCGCTTCTAGTTACATCAACTGAAATGGCTACATCTATAATTTTGCCTCCTTGACAATCATTTATAACTTCGTTCTACATAAAAAAGCTACCCAGAATGGATAGCTTTTCAATTTTTTTTATTTATTTCAGCTAATTGCAATAATTCCTTCGCATGTTGTTTCGTTAAATCGGTTATTTCCACTCCAGAAATCATCCGTCCGATTTCTTTTATTTTTTCTTCAATATTCAATGGCGAGACGGAAGTTTTCGTTCTGCCGCCTTTAATGATCTTCGAAATAAATAAATGTGTATCAGCCATAGCCGCTACTTGAGGCAAATGCGAAATACATAAAACCTGGGAATCAGATGCTACTTTATAAATTTTTTCGGCAATTGACTGGGCCACTCTGCCGCTAACACCCGTATCTACCTCATCAAAAATAATGGAAGTGACGCCTTGATGTTTAGAAAAAATACTTTTTAATGCAAGCATAATTCGTGATAACTCTCCGCCAGAAGCAACCTTTGATAATGGTTTTAACGGTTCTCCAGGATTGGTGCTTATATAAAACTCGACATGATCAACACCTGTTTTGGAAAAATGCTCGATATCAGGCTCAAAACGAATCTCAAAAACGGTTTTCGCCATGTATAATTCTTTCAATTCTTTATGTATTAATTTCGTCAACTTTTCTGCCCATTTTTTCCGGAGTTCAGTTAATTGCTTAGCTTCTAGGCTCAAATCCTTTTTGATGGAAGCTAATTCCTTTTCTAACTCCCCAATATGTGTTTCTTTGTTTTGCAACGTTTCAATCTCTTCTTCGATTTTAGCGGCATATTCCACTATTTCATTAATGGTTTTGCCGTATTTACGTTTTAGTTGGTTGATTTCATTTAATCGATCTTCAATTTCATTTAACCTTTGCGGGTCGAACTCTAATCCGTCTAATTCATTTCTTAACGACCGGGCAGCGTCCTCTAATTGGTAAAAGCTATTTGAGACCGATTCAAAAATTTCTTTATAGGCATTATCGAGAGAAGCTGCATCTTCAAGATGCCCCATGACCAAACTGATCCAATCGAGTCCTTTCTGTTCACCGTTTAAGCCATTGTAACTTGATTGTACGGCCGCAAACACCTTTTCAAAATTCCCCAGTTTCTTCTTTTCTACATACAATTCTTCATCTTCCTGCGGCTTTAAATTTGCTTTTTGGATTTCATCAAACTGAAATAAGATTAAATCCAAACGATGGGCCGTTTGTTGATCATTATCACTTAAAGATTTAAGCTTTTGCCGGGTTTGTTCATACCGGTGGAATACTTCCTGATATTCTTCTAGTGAAGGTAAGATTTCTTCTGAACCAAATTGATCAAGCAAAGGTAAATGCCAAGATTCATCCATTAATTCTTGGTGTTCATGTTGCCCGTGAATATCGACAAGTGTAGCCCCAATTTCACGAAGTGTAGAAATGGTTACGAGCTTTCCATTTATACGGCATACGCTTTTTCCAGTCTTGGCAATATCACGACGTAAAATGACCATCCCTTCTTCGATATCAATCCCGAACTCCATTGCTTTGAATATTACAGGATGTTGTGGATCATCAATTTGGTATAACCCCTCTATTTCTGCCTTTTCTTCTCCATGGCGGACAAATTCCGCCGATCCCCTTCCGCCAACGAGGAGATGAATGGCATCAATGATAATAGATTTTCCAGCGCCTGTTTCTCCTGTCAATACGGTTAAACCTTTTTTAAAAGAAATCGTTAAATTTTCAATAATCGCGAAATTTTTAATTGATAATTCTGCTAACAAGGAACTCTCCCCCAATTAAAGCATGTCAAGGAACCTATTGGTAATCACTTCTGTATCTTCTGGTGTCCGGCAAATAATAAGCATCGTATCATCACCGCATATGGTTCCTAATATTTCGTCCCAATCCAAGTTATCGATGAGAGCACCAATAGCCATAGCATTTCCCGGCAGGCATTTCATGACGAGTAAATGTCCTGCGGAATCAATTCGAACAAATGCGTCTATTAATGATCTTTTTAGTTTTTGCAAAGGATTAAACCGCTGATCAGCAGGCAAGCTGTATTTATAGCGCCCATCACTTAGTGGCACTTTTACAAGGTGTAACTCTTTAATATCCCGGGAGACGGTGGCCTGAGTCACATTATAACCTGCATTCTTAAGTTCATCGACTAAATCATCCTGTGTTTCAATATCATTGGTAGCAATAATTTCTCTTATCTTTATATGTCGTTGTCCTTTATTCATACTTTCACCTCGTGGTCGTTAAAACAACTGAGTATTTTGTTCTATTTTGTCGCTTCTACTCATATGTTAGCCCATTTTTCTATACTTGTACATTTTTTTCTTAATAAATATGCAATGAAATACAAAAAAAGGGTAAGCGAACCTACCCCTGTTATTCTTGCTTTGTATGAAATTCTCTATGTGCCTCCTTAACCACATCGGCTGGCAAAACCGGCAATAGGTTTACTCCCGTCTCTCTTTCGCCTTCCCATTTCAGGTGAAGAAGGAACTCAATATTCCCATCTCCGCCGGTAATTGGTGAATAAGACAAGTTCGTAATAGTAAACCCTTGTTGAATAGAAAAATGAATAATTTTATCAATCACTTGAAGGTGAACTTTTTCATCCCTTACAATACCCTTTTTGCCTACTTGCTCTCTGCCCGCCTCAAATTGTGGCTTAATAAGGGCAATTATGTCACTTCCTGGTACTAAGAGCGTTTTAAGTACAGGCAAAATTAAAGTTAATGAAATAAAGGAAACATCGATGGAGGCAAAATTCGGCATTTCTCCGTTCAAATCAGCTGGTGTAACATAGCGAAAATTTGTTCTTTCCATGACAACGACTCTATCATCTTGGCGAAGCTTCCATGCAAGCTGATTGTAGCCAACATCAAGGGCATACGACAATTTCGCCCCATTTTGCAGGGCACAATCCGTAAAACCTCCAGTCGAAGCTCCAATGTCTAACAGAACCTTATCCTGGATATTCACCTCAAAGGATTTTAATGCCTTTTCGAGCTTTAATCCTCCTCGGCTGACATATGGCAGCATATTGCCTTTAATATTAAGCGGGATATCCGTTTTAACTTTTTCACCTGGCTTATCTAAACGCTCTTCGTTTGTATAAACCAAACCAGCCATTATCGCCCTTTTAGCCTTTTCACGGGTTTCAATTAATCCCCGTTCCACAAGTAAAACATCTAAACGTTCTTTATTTTTCATTATTTAAGCCCTTTGTTGTTTTTTTCGTGCAAGAATGGTAATTCGTTTAACTACTTCCTCTGTTGTCAGGCCAATTTCATCAAGGAGTGAGCCTACGTCACCATGCTCAATAAATTGATCGGGAATTCCTATTCTGTCTATTTGCGAATGATAAAAGCCATTTGTCTGGGCAAACTCAAGAACAGCACTTCCAAATCCACCTTGCAGCACTGCTTCTTCAATCGTAAGGATCGGCATATTTTTTCCTAAGAGGATATTTAACATCTTTTCATCCAAAGGTTTAATAAAACGGGCATTAACGATTTTTACAGAAATCCCTTGCTTCTCGAGTCGCTGTGCTGCTTCTAGTGCCATTGGAATAGTAGTTCCAAAGGTTAAGATTGCAGCATCATCCCCCTCTTTGAGTACTTCCCATGTACCAATCGGAATATTGTGCAAATCCGTATCCAATGGCACACCCAGCCCATTTCCGCGGGGAAATCTTAAGGCAATTGGACCATCATCATATTTCAAGGCCGTATAAACCATATGCTGCCCTTCATTTTCATCCTTTGGCATCATTAACACCATGTTAGGGACATGGCGTAAAAAAGCAATATCAAATACACCTTGATGTGTTTCACCATCAGCACCCACCAAGCCAGCTCGATCAATTCCGATAAACACATTTAAATTTTGCCGGCAGATATCATGAACCACTTGATCATAAGCCCGTTGCAGAAACGTTGAATAAATGGCCAAAAAAGGTTTCATGTTTTGAGTAGCTAATCCTGCAGCAACTGTTGCAGCATGCTGTTCCGCGATTCCTACATCATACATTCGGTCAGGAAACTCACTGGCAAAACCTTCAAGCTTAGAACCTACCGGCATCGCCGGGGTTATAGCGACAATACGTTCATCCTCACGAGCAAGCCTTCGAACCGTCTCGCTTATTAGGCTGCTCCAGGCTGGCGGCTGTTTTTTATCAGGTTTAACAAAAGCACCAGTATCCATCTTATATGGACCTGTACCGTGCCATGTACCGGTTTTATCGCTTTCAGCAGGTTGATATCCTTTACCCTTTTTCGTAATCACATGAAGGAGTACTGGGCCTTCAGTCTTTTTCGCATAGCTAAGGTTTTCAAATAAGTCATCAAAGTTATGGCCATCAATTGGACCTAAATAAGTAAATCCAAGTTCTTCAAAAAACATGCCAGAAACAAATAAATATTTTAGGCTGTCTTTTACTCTCTCTGCCGTTGCAGCAAGTTTCCCACCAACAGCAGGGACCTTCTTTAATAACACTTCTAACTCATCTTTTACCCATTGGTATTTTCCTGCTGTACGTAATTGACCTAGGATATTATGCAGGGCACCTACATTCGGTGCAATTGACATTTCATTATCGTTTAAAATTACAATCATATCTTTTTTCTCGTGACCAATATGATTCAAAGCTTCTAATGCCATACCTCCGGTTAAGGCACCATCACCAATTACAGGAATAACGAATGACTTTTCCTTTTTTAAATCTCTTGCAATTGCCATTCCCATAGCAGCAGACAGAGATGTGGAACTATGTCCTGTTTCCCATACGTCATGTTCACTCTCAATTCGTTTTGGAAAGCCGCAAAGGCCCTTGAACTGTCTTAAAGTATCGAACTCACAAGCTCTTCCCGTTAAAATTTTATGGACATAGGATTGATGGCCCACATCCCAAATAATTTTATCAGTTGGGCTTTCAAAGCATTTATGTAAGGCAATTGTTAGTTCTACTACACCTAAATTAGGTCCAATATGGCCTCCAGTTACAGATAACTTTTCAATCAAGAATTGGCGAATTTCCTGACTTAAAGCCTCCAGTTGTTTGTTTGACATCCTTTTTAAAAAGGATGGGTCTTTTATTGATAATAGATCCATGTTTGGACCACTCACTTTCATACTTTTTCATACTAAAAGGCTCTGGTAAACTTGGTTGTTGATTTGCGCTCCAGGCGCTTCGCTTTCCGCTCTAATCAACAGTTTTAAAAAATCAACTATTCCACTTATCATAGCCTTCTAAAAAAAGCCGCTAACACGAAAGTGATAACGGCATTGACAACGTTTTCTACATTGAAAACAATTATAACACACTTATTTCATTGCCTCAAATAACCGTTCTTAATGGTCTCTCGAAGCAACTAATTCCGTTAATTCCATCAGTAATTTGGTATCTAAACCTGTCTTTTCTAAATGTTCATTTGCCAGTTTTATTTGCCTATGTAAAGCATCTTTAGCCCCATCTAAAGATAACAATTGCGGGTATGTGCTTTTTTGATTTGTTTTGTCACTTCCAACTGGCTTTCCAATTAGATGTTCATTTCCAACCACATCCAGGATATCATCCTGAATCTGAAAAGCAAGACCAAGATGATGGGCAAATGCTGATAAATTTTCTAGTTGAATTTGATTGGCACCGGCGATAATCGCTCCGGCTAAAACACTATATTTCAACAGTTTCCCAGTTTTATGAATATGGATATATTCCAATTCCGCTAGGGAAAGGGCTTTCCCTTCTCCTTCCATATCTGCTACTTGACCGCCTACCATTCCTTCCGTTCCTGCAGCCTTTGCCATTTCTATCATTAACTTTAGCTTTGTCTCAGGGGTGGCATATTCATTTGGCATTTTACCAACAACCTCAAAACTATAGGTTAGTAATGCATCCCCAGCCAGAATTGCGATGGCGTCTCCAAACACTTTATGATTGGTTGGCTTCCCCCTTCGAAGATCGTCATTATCCATACTTGGCAGGTCATCATGGATTAAGGAGTAAGTATGTATCATTTCAATTGCAGCTGCAGCAAAAAGACCTTGGTTTGGGTCCATTCCAAACGCATCCAATGTTGCGAATAATAATAGGGGACGAATTCTTTTTCCGCCTGCTTCAAGGGAATAGATCATTGATTCTTTGATGATAGAGGGTGCATCAAGCTCATCAACCAGAGATTTAAGTTTATTCTCAAGGAGCTGCTTATAATCTTGTGAAAATGTATGAAGTAAACCGGCTTCCAAGTCTATTCCTCCTCAGCAACGGAAAAATTCTCCGTGCGTCCATCCTCCGTAATGATTTGCGTCAGCTGTTCTTCTACGCTTTTTAATTTATCATGACAAAGTTTGGATAATTCCATACCTTCTTTATAGAAGATAATCGCTTCCTCTAAAGGAACATCACCTTCTTCAAGTTTATCGACGATTTGCTCGAGCTTCGTCATTGCCTCTTCAAAGGATAATTTATTTTCATTCGGCACTTTTTTCGCTCTCCTTTATGTTCTCCACTTTACAGTAAAGACTGCCATCTGTTAATTGAATCTGTACCTGTTCATTTACTTTTACCTGGCTGACACTTTTGACCAGACGATTTTCTGCTGAATAAGCTAAACTGTAACCGCGTTCCATTATTTTCAACGGACTTAATGCCTGTAAAGTTGATACTAGTCGATCAAAATCTGTTTGTTTTTTGGATAATATTTTGTGCATTGCACGGTCTATGTCTTTGTGTGTACGGTCAAAACTTTTTTTGGCTGCAGCTAAGGTCTCGCTCGGGTGATTCCTCTGCAAACGTTTATGAAGAAGGTCATGCTGTCCCTTTTTAATCGAAGTCAAGCGAGAACTTCCACGTACAAGCAGTTCAGTTAGCTTATCGACCTGCTCCAATTTTTGTTCATATAAACGATGAGGATAACGGAAAGCATACGATTTTTGTACTCTGCTTAATCGTTCCCTTTCAAACCGAAATTTTTCCTGCATCGCCCTAAGCAGCCGTGTTTGGCGCTGCAGAACCCTTTCCATTAATTCCTCAATATGGGGAACAGCAAGTTCAGCGGCACCCGTTGGAGTTGGCGCCCTTAAATCAGCGACAAAATCGGCAATCGTGAAATCGGTTTCGTGTCCGACGGCTGAAATAATTGGAATCCGCGATTGATGGATAGCTCGGGCTACAAGTTCCTCGTTAAACGCCCACAACTCCTCAATTGATCCACCGCCGCGGCCGACAATCAATACATCAATGTCTTTCATAGTATTTGCTTTTTCAATTTGCCTGGCGATTGACGGGGCTGCGTTCTCACCTTGCACAAGGGCAGGGAAAACAAGAATATTAGCAATAGGATACCGCCTTTTAATTGTGGTAATAACATCTCTTATCGCTGCCCCGGTTGGTGATGTGATGATTCCTACAGTTTTAGGAAATAACGGAAGGGCCTTTTTGGTTTCCAAAGCAAATAAGCCTTCTGCTTCAAGCCGTTGTTTTAATTGCTCAAATGCCAAAAATAATTCTCCAATTCCGTCCGGCTGCATTTCTTTTATATAAATTTGATACTGACCACCTGGTTCATATACAGTGATGTCACCTTTAACAATCACTTTCATTCCATTTTCAGGAGAAAACTTCATAAACCTTGAGTGACTGGAGAACATAACGGCTAGTATGCGGGCTTTTTCGTCTTTTAAGGTAAAATACATATGTCCACTCGAATGCTGTTTAAAGTTCGAAATTTCCCCTCTTACATGGATATCACGTAAATGTGGGTCCGCATCAAATTTTCTTTTTATGTATTTGGTTAAAGCATTCACAGATAAATATCGTTGTTCCTGCATGGCCGCTCCTTTTTTTATAGGAAGGTATTAATATTGACTTTGAAAATTGTCCAGCTACAGCGCCTATGGGCTCGCAGGTCTACAGCCAATCCGTCGAAAAGGTTAAAAAGCAACCTTTCCGCCGGCTCGTCTTATGCTTGTCGCCCCTGGTCGGTCAAGGCGCTTCCACTTTTCTAATAATAAAACTGTCCTTATCGATGATAAGGACAAGATCCTGCTTAAAAACCTCCGATACTTTCAGAAGCCGATTTTAAGGTATTGTACATAAGCATAGTAATCGTCATCGGACCTACTCCCTTTGGAACTGGAGTAATATAGCCTGCTTTTTCGCTAACATCATCAAAAGCAACATCACCACAGAGCTTACCTGCCTCATTGCGATTTATTCCGACATCGATTACTACCGCGCCTTCTTTTACATGGTCAGCTTTGACAAAATTCGGAATTCCCACAGCAGCAATTAAAATATCTGCCTGCCTTGTATGTACTCCTAAATCTTTTGTTTTAGAGTGACAATACGTTACTGTTGCATTTTTATTAAGAAGAAGTTGTCCTACCGGCTTGCCCACAATATTACTTCTTCCAACAACAACCACATGCTTTCCTTCTACTTGGATACCTGTTTCCTCAAGAAGTACCAAAATACCGTAAGGAGTACATGGTAGAAAGGCATTCTGCCCAGTCATCATTCTGCCAATATTAATCGGATGAAAGCCATCAACATCTTTTAAAGGAGAAATTGACTCAATTACCCTTGTTTCATCAATATGTTTTGGCAGTGGCAGTTGGACTAATATTCCATGGATGGATGGATCTGCGTTCAACTCTTCAATTTTTGACAAAAGTTCCTCTTCAGAAACTTCCTCAGGCATCGTAATCAAAAGGGAGTACATCCCAAGCTCTTCACATGTTTTTTGTTTGCTCTTAACATATGTCCGGGAAGCATCGTTATTTCCAACAAGAATAACGGATAATCCCGGGGTGACTCCTTGACTTTTAAGTTTTTGAACCTCTTCAGCAATTTCTAATCGTTTCTTTGCAGCAATTTCTTTTCCATTAATAATTTCAGCGGTCATTTTCCGTCTCCCTCACCCTAGAGATAACCCAATCAATTAATCGTTAAGAATTTTTTCTTTTACCTTTGAAAGAACACCGTTAATAAATTTACTTGATTGGTCATCTCCGAAAATTTTTGAGATTTCTATGGCTTCATCTAAAATAACTTTTTCTGGTACTTCAGAACGATAAAATTTTAGTTCACATACTGCAATTCTTAGTAAGTTTCGATCAACTGTTGCCAGCCGGTCCATTGACCACTTTTCAAGGTTTTCGATAATTATTTTATCAATTTCATCTTTGTGCTCTACCACACCAAAAACAAGCTTTGATAAATATTCGTCGCCTTCTTCTCCTTCCAAAACATGTTCAATAGCTGATTCTGGTTCAGTATTGCTTACATCGATTTGAAAAAGCGCCTGCAACGCTTTTTCCCTGGCTGTTCTTCTTTTCATTATACCTTTAACTCCTTTAGGGATATTAAGTAAATTTGTCTATTTTATATACAAGATATAGTATTAAGGTAATCGTGAAACCTTACACATAAAATGATAATAGCATAACTAAAAACGATTCGCACATTTACAAAGACAATTTTCTAATTTGCAACCGCTTTTATTTTAAAAAAATGAAAAAACCAAAGGAATAGGCTCCTTTGGTTTCATTTTATACTTCTGAATCAATTTCAGGCTCAATTTTTTGGGTTTCAAATTGGATGCCAACAACATGAATGTTAACTTCTTCCGCATCCAATGCCGTCATATTAAGCAGTGCCTGACGAATATTATCTTGGACTTTCCCAGCAACCGTTGGAATAGAAACGCCAAATTTCATTAAACAATAGACGTCTACTTTTATTCCTGATTCGGTTAGCTCCACTTTCACGCCTTTACCATGGTTTTTCTTCCCAAGGCGCTCAACTACACCTGTTGCAAAATTTCCGCGCATGCCTGCAACACCATCCACCTCGGATGCGGCAATACCTGCAATAACTTCAATTACTTCAGGAGCAATCTCAATTTTCCCAAGGCCGTTATTACCTTGTTCCATTTCCAAGATGCTGAATTCGCTCATCAAAAACACCTCCAGATTTTAGACTGATTTCATCACATCATGCAATTCTAAGAATTTCGTATTAAACTGGCCTTCTACGAATTTTTCGTGCTCAAGCAGTTTTAAATGAAACGGAATGGTTGTATTAATACCTTCCACCACAAATTCACTTAAAGCGCGCTTCATTCTTGAAATTGCCTCTTCCCTGCTGCTTCCATATGTGATAACTTTCGCAATCATCGAATCGTAGTATGGTGGAATTGTATATCCTGGGTACGCTGCTGAATCAATCCGAACACCCAAACCGCCTGGAGGTAAGTACATTTTGATTTTTCCAGCGGAAGGGAGAAAATTCTTCTCCGGATTCTCTGCATTAATCCGACATTCAATTGCCCAGCCTGTGAAGGTGACATCCTGTTGTTTTAAGGAAAGCTTTTCACCATTTGCTACACGAATTTGTTCTTTAATTAGGTCGATTCCTGTGACCATTTCGGTAACAGGGTGCTCCACCTGGATCCTAGTGTTCATCTCCATAAAATAAAACTTTCGATTACGATAGTCATATATAAATTCTACCGTGCCCGCACCGGAATAATCAACTGCTTTCGCCGCTTTAACAGCTGCATTTCCCATTTCTGTGCGAATTTCGCCATCTAATGCAGGTGAAGGAGTTTCTTCGAGAAGTTTTTGAAGTCTGCGTTGGATGGAACAATCTCGTTCTCCTAAATGGATCGTGTTTCCATAATTATCTGCTAGCACCTGTATCTCAACATGCCGGAAATCCTCGATATATTTTTCAATATAAACACCTGGATTCCCGAATGCTGTTAATGCTTCCTGCTGAGTAATATTGATTCCTTTAATTAATTCCTGTTCATTTTTAGCAACGCGGATGCCTTTGCCGCCTCCGCCGGCTGTTGCTTTAATAATGACTGGATACTCAATTTTTTTTACCAGCTCAAGTGCTTCATCAATATCATTAATGATGCCCGTTGACCCTGGAACAATTGGGACACCTGCTTCCCGCATCGTTTCCCTTGCAATATCCTTGGTACCCATTTTGGTTATGGCTTCTGGACTTGGTCCAACAAAGGTAATATTGCATTCCCGGCATAGCTCAGCAAAATCAGCGTTTTCAGCTAAGAAACCATATCCTGGGTGAATGGCATCACAAGCGGTTAGCTTTGCAACGCTAATAATATTGGTAACGTTTAAATAACTGTCTTTTGATGAAGTTGGTCCAATACAGTAGGCTTCATCGGCAAGCTGTACATGTAATGCTTCGCGGTCTGCTTCAGAAAATACGGCAACTGATTCAATTCCCATTTCTCGGCAGGCTCTGATAATCCTAACTGCAATTTCTCCTCTGTTTGCAATTAACAGTTTTTTAATCATCCTGTTATCGCTCCTTATTCAGGCTTTACTAAAAATAAAGGCTGTCCGTATTCTACTAATTGGCCATTCTTGGCAAGAACTTCAACAATTTCTCCATTTACTTCTGCTTCAATTTCGTTAAATAATTTCATCGCTTCTACGATACAAACAATGGAATCCTTGGATACCTTTGTACCTGCCTTAACATAAGCATCAGCATCTGGAGTTGGTGACGAATAGAAAGTACCAACCATCGGTGAAGGGATCTTGTGTAAATTTGCTGTATCAGCTTGAGAAGTTGCTTCCACTTTTTGTGATTCCTGTTTTACTTCCTCTACTGCCGCAGTAGGTGCAACTGGGATTGGTTGAACAGGTGCAGCCGCCACTGGAGCTGCAGCTTGTGGAATTTGTTGTACAGCCGTTACAACTTGAGCTCCGTGCTTTTTCATTTTAATTTTAGAACCGTCAAGCTCATAGACAAATTCATCAATGCTGGACTGGTCAACTAATTTAATTAATTCGCGAATTTCTTGTACTTTTAACATTATGTAACACCCCTTGTACTCCATTAATTAGGACTTACTACTAATACTATACGATAATACCTTATAAAAGTTCAATAATCTATACATGATGAAAGGCGAATTATTATGAAATTGATTCAATTCAAAATATTATTTTCTCCTTTAATAGCTAAATTAAACTAATAGCTAAATTAAACCATTTAAAAAGGAAAGTCATTGACTTTCCTCAGATTATCGAGAAAGGGTATTTTTCTCGGCAATTTTTTACTTCGCGTGAATCTAAATTACGAAGTTTAATTAATTAATTAATTAATTAATTAATTGTCTCTGCTATTTGGCCTGTTGATTTCCGCTCCGGGCACTCGCTTTCCGCGGGGAGGTCCTGGAGCCTCCTCGGCGCTTTGGCGCCTGCGGGGTCTCCAGTGACCTCTATATCCCGCAGGAGTCGAGTGCCCTCCTCTCCAATCAACAGGGAGGCAAATTAACCCAAAGAATAGCAACACACTTTTTCTTGCCTTGCTAGGTAAGTTGCAATCTTTTTTATAAACCTCATTTTAAAAAGAATATGGGTATCAGATGGGCGAACAATATCCTCGCTATAAAGAGGACGAACTTTCTCTTAAAGGTAAAATCTATATTTTTGGAATCAATAGGAGAAGTTGGTCGTCTCGACCTAATTCATCAACAGGCTCGAATTCATATTCACTTTAGCTAAACTCTTTTGGCAACATTGATTTCGCTCTTATTTAGAATATTTAAAAGATGAGTTTAGGGTCTTTATTAAAAAACACTCTGTTGATTGGAGCGGAAGGCGCGAAGACTCCTGCGGGAGTACGGGGCAGGGGAGACCCCGCAGGAGCGAAGCGCCGAGGAGGCTCCCCGGCACGCCCGCGGAAAGCGAAGCGCCTGGAGCGCAAATCAACAGACTTGTTGCTAAGCCCAAAATATTAATAATTTTATAAAAAATTAACGCGGTGAACTATTAAAGAATTTTAATAAATAAAAGGCTATCGAAAGTTTGTCGACAGCCATGAAAGTCTTTGACTTTGATTACTTTGTGCAAGCTATTTAGCTGGCTGGAAGGTTACAGCTACGAAATTAGTATCACCAATTTCTTTTTTCACTTCTTTAATAATTTTATTGGCCTCAGCAGCACTATGTTTCTTCTTGGATTTAACTGTTACGTTTACTTTTTCACCATTTGCTCTGACAAGGACATCATCATATCCCATTGCTTTAATTAGGGTTTCAAGAATTTCTTCTTGTTGCGCTGTTTGCGTCAATTTATCCATTTGATCTTTTGCTTTACTCCGTTCGTCAGGAGTTAGGTCAGTAGATGCAAGGGTTGCTGTTAACTTTTCTTTCTCCTCACTTCGTGCATCTTCAAGCTTCATGCGCAATTCTTCAAATGCCGCATCCCCTGCAAAGGAAGAAACAACTGTTTTTCCATCCTTAGACTGGGTTTTAGTTTTTGACTGTTTTTGGTCCATTTGGTCTTTAGGATTTTGTTGCACCGCAGCGAGGTCATTGCTCTTTTGTTCTGGTGAAGTAATGTAATACACCGATAGCACGACTACTAAGCTCAACATTGTTAATAACCAAACCGTTTGTTTTTTCAATAGCATTATTAAAATCCCCCTTTTATTTTTTAGGCATAACAGCAACTCTATGGCTCGGAACTCCTAAGACACGCGTTACTGCATCGACAATCCATTTTTTCACTTGAATATTATCTGCACCCTTTGCAACCACCAAGACTCCGCGAATGTCAGGTTTCTTTGTTTCTACAACAATTGGAACCTCTTTATCTCCGTTTCTGATAATCACGAGCTGTTCATCTGTGGAGGTTTCCTGAACTTTTCGCTGGCCGCCTTCACGATCTGTTTCATCGGTGGTTTGTGTTTTTGAAACCCTATTTTTTTCTAGCACCTTTTTATCTGTAGAATCTATATTTACAACAACGGTGACATCGTCAACGCCTAACATTTCCTGAAGTGCTTTCTTTAGCTGATTTTCATATTTTTCTTCATATTCAGCTATCGCTTTATTACCAGAGCTCTTTTTGATTCCAAATGCAGGAACATCATTTGATTCGCCTTTATCATTCGTTGTAGCAGGTACAGCAGAAGAATTGGAGTCCGTTTTAAAGATGACATTGCCTACAAGCATAAAGGCTGCACCAATACAAAGGACAAGAAGCATATATTGATATTTCCCCGGTTTTTTTTCGGATTTTCCATCAAGTTTGAGCCATTTTTTCAAGGTTGATAATGGTCCTTTATTATTATCCATTCTTTTTATTGATCCCCCCTTCAATCGAAACTTCAACTGTTTTTTCTTTTACATTCCATTTTTGCGATAGAAATGCGGCTATTTGCTCTGTTTCTTCTGTTGATTTTTTTGATGGAAGAGGTGTTTCTGTATTAATTTCTATTTGTTTAATCGCTTCGACTGTCTTCACTTTTGTTTCTGGCTGTTTCAGAAGAACCATAACCTTTTGGAGGTTTTCAGGGAATGCTAGATCACTTTCTTCGTTTATGGCGATATCGATATTTGCTATCTCCAATCCGTATTGTTCCATCAACTCCTCCTTAACGTCCTTTTTCAGTCGGACAGCCATTTCTTCTAAAATATATGCATGTTGGGAGGCTTGTATTTCTTTTTTCTTTAAATCTATTAAATTTTTCATGTTTTTTTCTCCAGGGGCTTGATATGAAGGGAGAGAACCAAGAGCTGTTTCGAAGTCCTTAGAGATTAATTTGAAGATTGGAGTTAAAATAATGGCGATTAACAGCAATCCGGTTACCATCTTCGTATATTTTTGCATACTTGAATTTGGAAGGAGCATATCGATTACTGTTGCTAAAAGGATAAAAAGAATAATATTTGTTACCCATTCTTTTAAAAAGTCCATTGCTGGGATCCCCTCCTATCTCATCATCATCGTTAAATTTCCGGCCGCGACAATGACAGTAATACTTAAAAAGAACATAAGGGATACAATGCCAAGGGCTGCGAAGACGTATATCACGCTTCTGCTGATAATGTCCAGACATTTTATGACCGGCCCTCCCCCTAATGGCTGCAGGATTGCGGCAGCAAACTTATAAATAAAGGCAATCATTAAGATTTTAATAGCCGGAAAGGCAACAATGATTAATAGGATGGCTACACCCGCAATGCCGACAGTATTTTTTAACAGTACAGACGCACTAACGACCGTGTCTGTTGCGTCCGTGAACATTCTGCCGATAACAGGAATGAAATTCCCTGTTACGAATTTTGCCGTTCTTATTGTTACTCCATCCGTTACTGCTGCTGATGCACCTTGTACAGAGATGACGCCAAGAAATACGGTTAAAAACAGCCCCATTAACCCGATGCTCCAGTTTCTTAATAAGGCCGCCAATTGTGACACCTTATATTGTTCAGACATTGTACTTACGATACTGAGCAAGGTGGCTAAAAAAAGGAGCGGCAGAATAATATATTGCATGAATACTCCACTCATATTCATTAAGAAAAGAATAACTGGATGGAAGAAGGCCGCTGAAATAAGTCCGCCAGATGTGGCAATTAATGCAAGCAGCAATGGGACGAGCGCTAGTATAAAGGAAATCATTGTCCCAATCGCTTCATTTGTGTAGTTAATGGCAATATGAAAGCTGTTTAAGGCGAGTATGACTAGCACCATATAAACGATAGAGTAAGCAACCTTGCTTATGGCACTTTGTTCAAACGCATTTTGCATAGATTGAAGAAACATGCTAAAAATGGTCAGCATGATTAAGGTTCCAAGTAATTTACCGTTTGCAACAAATTCATGAAAGGCAAACTTTAGTACTCCCTGCCCCCATTGTTTAAAAGAGAACTTTTTTTCACCGCTTACAAAATCATACAAGCTTCCCTTTTGGCTTTCTGGCAGGAATCCGCCATATTTAGTGGAAATATCCTCCCAATATTGTTTAAGTTCTGTTAAATCCAAGGATTTAAGTTGTTCGTCAACCAATGTCTGAGGTGTTATTGGGGCAGCTGGGTCTTTAGATTCTTCGGCAGCTTGGACACTTGGAATAAATATAAAGAAGAATAAGAGAATAATAATAGGAATAATCTGCAGCCTAGCCTTCAATTTTTACACCTCATTAGCTCGGAATTAGTTTGATAATAGTTTCGATTAGAACCGTAAGAATCGGTATCGCCATGGCAAGTATGATAATTTTTCCTGCTAATTCAATCTTTGATGCCAGCGCTCCCTGTCCCGCATCCTTGGTGATTTGTGTAGCAAATTCAGCAATATAAGCAATGCCAATTATTTTTAATATGGTTTCAACATATACCAAATTTACCTTTGCATTAACGGCCAATTTTTCGAGCATATGAATAATTTCATAAATTTTATCTACTAAAAAAAGAAAAATGGTACAACCGACAAAGACGATTAAAAGGAAGGCAAAATTAGGTTTCTGTTCCTTTACAATTAAAGCTAGAAAGGTTGCAACAAGAGCTACGCCGATAATTTTTATGATTTCAATGGCAGAGCCCCCCTTTCTATTGAAACAAAAATACTGATTTTATTTTCTGGAAGAGATCATCGACTATCGAAGCGACCTGAAATAAAATGTAAATAAACCCAAACAGGGTAACCCATTGTGCATATTCCTTTTTTCCAACCTGATCAAGAACTGTATGCAAAAATGCAACGACTATCCCTACACCGGCTATTTTAAAAATAATATCCACTTCTAAGCCCATTGCTTTTCCCCCTAAAATAATAAAATGATCAGTAATAATCCCGATAGGAACCCGAGACTCTTTACCATTTTTTCGTATTTTGCTTGTGCTTGAATCGCGTCAGCTTCTTCTCTTTCCAAATGGGAAAGAGTCAGCAATATATGCTTCTGTTGGGAAAAGCGATCATGACGGCCAAGGGTTTCCCCAAATTGCTTCATAATTTCAAATTCTCCCTGCTTTAAAGCGGTTGACTTCCATATCTCTATTAGGCTAGTTTCCCAAGCCTCTTTTACCGTTGTTTCGGTATCCGTTAATTTCTTGGCAAAGCTATCAAAGAAAGATGATAGTGGCTTTGATAGCTGAACGGCTAATCTTCTTGCTGCTTCATGTAATGGTGTATGGCTGTACATAATTTCAGCCTCAAGAGATTGCAGAGCAGACCTTAAGGCACGAAGCTGCTTGGGCCTTTCACTAAAATGCCTGGCCGCCTCAAATCCAATGACAGTGGTTGCAACGATTATAAAGATGGCTCCAATAAGCTTAACCATTTATGTCACACTCACTTTTTGTTTCATTTCTTTTCCTGTTTCATCTAATATATGGGTAATGGTACCAGGACCACTTTTTCGGCTGAGAACAACAAACCGCTCGAAAATTTTTTGATCAAGGATTTCTCTTAAGGAAGGTCTGCTCCTTAATTCTTCCAAGCTCGTCCCATGTGTGGTCATTATGAGTTTTATTCCCGCATGAACAGCCTCCTGTATGGCTTCAGCATCTTCTTTCCTGCCAATTTCATCCACAATGAGGACTTCCGGACTCATCGAGCGAATCATCATCATCATCCCTTCAGCCTTTGGACAAGCATCTAATACGTCTACCCGGTTGCCAAAGGTCAGTTGAGGCACTCCATTCACACATCCGGCAATTTCACTGCGTTCATCCACTATACCGGCCTTCTTTGCCTCGATGCCTTTCACTTTATGCCCTGCAGAGATTATTCTTGCAATATCACGAAGCAAGGTGGTTTTTCCCGTTTGAGGTGGACCGATAATCATAGTGTGCATCCAGCTTCCGTTAAACAGATACGGAATCATTGGGTCTGCAATCCCAATCTTTTCTCTAGCAATCCGAATGTTAAAAGAAGCGATATCTCTGATGGCCTTAACCTTTCCGTCTTCGAGAATAACTTTGCCGGCAAGACCGATTCTGTGGCCGCCGGAAACGGTTATATACCCTCGTTTAAGTTCCTCTTCAAGCGTATAGATGGAGAATTGACTAATTTTATTCATTAGATGGAAGGCATCATCAGGCTGAATGATATATGAAAGGAATTTTGGTGCACCCTTCATCGTTATTTCAATCGGCCGATTGATGCGAATCCGTATTTCTTCCAATTCTTCTTTTTGATCAGAGGGGATTTGTTTGATTAGGCCGGCGATATTTTTAGGTAAAAAGTTTAGGATCGTTTCCACAAAAAGCTTCCTCCTCTTAAATGCCTGTCTCATTATTTAAAATGTATGCCTGCTAAGACACATTATGACTTTCAAATCTGTCAAAATATGTTTTGAGTCTATTAATAAATGGAACCTTTATTAAGGGGTATCGTATTTTATAGGAAAGAGAAAAGCTTTTGGGAGGGGAGATATGTGTACCATTACCAGCCATCGATTCGTAACGGATTTCCAAGAGCTGGGGAATCTTTAATCAAAGTGAATGGGGAAGGAGAATTAGCGGTACAACCGGACTCAGCTTCGGTAAACTTAGGTGTTATAACGGAAGGAAAGGAACTAATAACCGCTCAGCAGCAAAATTCTCAAAAATCTACAAAGGTAATCAATGCTTTAGTATCACAAGGTATCAGCAAAAATCAGATTCAAACCTTCGATTACCGTATAGAATCAGATTATGATTACGAACAGGGAAAACAAATATTCCGCGGATATAAAATCACTCATATCCTCCAAGTGAAGATAGACGATTTATCGAAAATAGGAAATATAGTGGATACAGCTGTCCAAAACGGTGTTAATTATGTCTCTAATGTTCAATTTAAGCTAAAAAACAAAGATGCTTACTACCAGCAAGCCCTTAAGCTAGCTCTGGCCAACGCTCATCAAAAAGCGAGTACTATTGCCAGTTCATTGAATGTGACATTAATACAAACTCCAAGCTTAGTCGTTGAGGGAGGAACCTCAGTCCAACCCTTTTCTTTTCAGCCAGAAACAATGGTTAAAGGCATTACTTCTACTCAAATTGAACCGGGACAAATTATTGTAAGGGCCAATATATTGGCCGAATTTCATTACACATAAGAAAAGCGTAAGCGCCTTGGTCAGCCCCGACAAGAAACCTCGAGGTGCTAGGCGCTGGAGCTGGACAGTTCTCGAAGTCGAAATTTATACTTTCCATTAAAATAGAGTAGGCGCATGA
>NZ_JBITPF010000098.1:0-6037 GCF_050468025.1 Neobacillus sp. NRS-1170
TTTCTGCTTTGGATGTATCCATCCAAGCACAAATATTAAATCTATTAAAAAAGCTGCAAAATCAATTTCAACTCACCTTCCTTTTTATTTCGCACGATTTAAGTGTAGTACGTCATATTTCTGACCGGGTTATGGTAATGTATCTTGGTAAGGTCGTTGAAATTGCAGAAAAGAAAGCACTATTTGATTCACCGCATCATCCTTATACAAAGGCATTATTATCATCTATTCCTGTTCCAAATCCAACGTATTCAAGGGAGAAAGTTATATTAAAAGGAGATGTCCCCTCCCCTATCGACCCGCCTAGCGGATGTCGTTTTCACACCCGCTGTCCCTTTGCGACAGAGAGGTGTAAAATGGAAGAACCTGCTTTACGCGAAATAAATAAAAATCATTATGTCAGCTGCCATTTTGCAGAGCAGCTATTCCAATAAAGCTATTTTCAAAAATGAGGTAAATTAGATAAAATATTATATTAAAAAAGGGAGTGAGGTTTGACTCCCTTTTTCTACATCTAAAGGAGCATCTCGTTCCATGCTTAATATTGAAACTTTCTCACTTTATATCATGCTTTGTGTATTAGCCCCCTTATTAGGGGCCTTTACCTTGTTGTTCTTATTTGTATTTGAAAAACGAATTGACCTTCTAGAAAAACAAACACGGGAAATTGCCCTTGAAAAAGAGCTGCAAACAGCACTATATAATCAATTAAATCAAGAAATCCAGCCGCATTTTCTCTTTAATACATTAAATTCGATTTTAAGCTTGGCCAGGTTAGACAGAAAATCGGAACTAATTCGCTCAATTGAAACTCTTTCAAGATTACTTAAATTTAAATATAAAACCAATTCACCTCTAATTACAATCAATGAGGAATTATCCTATATTAATTACTACTTGGAAATACAAAAAATAAGGTTTCGTGAAAGACTTCATTATGAAATATCGCTCGATCCAGAGGTTGGACAATCTGTTATTATCCCTTTTTTAATTCAAACTCTTGTCGAGAATGCCTTTAAACATGCCCTTGAAAGGCATATCGGTGAAGCCTTTTTAAAGATCATAATTAATAAAAAAAATGAAGAAGTATATGTAACCGTTTGGAATAATTCTCTAGAAGGACAAGTGCTCCAATCTAACGATGGCGGCCTTGGATTAGAAAATATCGCCAAAAGGCTTGAGATTCTTTTTCCCGGGGATCGTACTTCCGTAACATTAACCAATACAGAATATGGGACCAGTGTAACCGCCATTTTCCCATTAGCAAAAGAAGGTGCAATAAATGAATATCCTTTTAGTCGATGATGAACCGCTTGAATTGGAACAACTTGAATATTTAATTCAAAAAAAATTTCCAAATTGGAAAATTTTCAAGGCTCTTGATGCCTCCCAAGCCCTTCAAATTATCAAACAACATGAAATCTTTATCGCTTTTTTAGATATCCAGCTGCCAGGAAAATCTGGTTTGGAGTTAGCGAAAGAACTGACCAGCTCTTATTCGATGGACATTATTATGGTGACAGCATTTCAAAATTTTGAATATGCACAGGCCTCGATAAGATTAGGGGTTATTGATTACATTACAAAGCCTGTTATTGAAGACGAGCTGATGGGTGTCTTGAGCAAGTATGAAAGGTTGGGTCGGTATACTGAGCCAATTGTAAACGCTTTACAAATCATACACCAGGAATATAGTGAAAAATTATCATTGAATTATTTGGCGTCTAAAATCCACATTAACCCTGCTTATTTAAGCAGAAAATTTCATGAGGAAGTCGGAATGGGCTTTTCGGAATATTTAAATGATTACCGTTTAAAAGAAGCGCAAAAAATGTTAATCGACTCCCCTGATTTAAGCATTAGCACGATCTCTGAAAGATGCGGCTTTAATAGCCAGCACTACTTTAGTCAAATCTTTCGGAAAATGACTGGACAATCACCACGGGACTACCGTTTAAAGGAGACATACCGTTGAATAAAAATTCTTTTCAATTTTATATTAGCGGTGCGATTAAATTAGGTGTTGGCTATGGGGTTGTCAGTCTTCTAGCAAGGTGGATAACAGGCAATACCATCCTTTCCTCTCCTGAAACGTTAATTAAATACGGATTAACAGGAGGACTTGGCTATTCCTTAATGGGGGCAATAGCACTCATTTTGTTTGGATTTATAGCCAAATTACTGCGTGATAAATTCCCTGATCAACAAACGATTGGGGATGTATTAAGAAAAAAATTAACACCGGCCGGTTACTGGATTGTCATCGTTATACTAATTTTTACCAGCCTGCACTCTCTATTTATTCAGGCAATGGGTGCCGGAATCCTCATCCACATAATGTTCCCTATTCCTGTTTTTATTGGGATGTTGTTGTTTTTAGGATTTTGTTTTTTTGTCGGAGGAATGGGTGGAATGCAGCGGATCCATCAACTTGCAGGTGTTAATGTCACCTTAATCTTCGGGACCGTTATCGTTATCCCTGTCTATTTCTTTATCCAGGAAGGTGTTCACCCTGTTTATGAGGGAATTAAATTATATCATCCGTACATTTTATTCTTTAAAAATACAGATTCGATTTGGTTTATTTTCACTGCTATCTTGATTGGTTTTGGACAGGCCATGATTGATCGGGCCACATGGCAAAGAGTATTTATTATTCAACGAGAAAAAGTACGGATGACCTTTACACTTGCAGGTGTTATTTGGGCCACGGTTCCTCTTGCCTTAACTTCACTCCTTATGATTATTATGTTTGGCAGAAGCTACAAAAATATATATTCTTTACTGTTTGAACTTGTAGATAAAATTCAATCAACCATGCTCATTGTTTTATTTGTCTCATTTTGCTTTAGTGTCATTTCGTCTGCCATTAGTTCAGAGCTGCATGCTACGACAACCTTGGTTGTAAAAAATATAATAGAATTATTTCACCCTTTATCAGATCGTGAGAAATGGAAAATTTCCTACATTTTTTCCGGTATCGTCTGTATCGGTTTACTCATTATTGTGAGTATCCTTACACCTAACCCACTGCAGCTTTTGTTTTTCACCGGAAATATTTATGCAGCAATCATTGTGCCGATGTTATTTATTATCCTTAGCAACAAAACTTTACCTGTAATCATTCCCCTTTCTTCTTTGATTGGTACTGTGGGAGGCTTGTTCCTAATACCTTGGAACGACAATTTGATGACCATTTGGGAGAGTTTCATTATATCTGGTGTTATCTGTATATTTGTTATGATTTATCAACAATTCTCAATACGATTTAGACATATCAGGAAGTCGGGGTGAGTTCAATTTGAAACAAGAAGATTCAAATATGTATAGCCCGGATTTATTACCAACATCCCCCGAAGCTCGTACCTGGAAGTTTGGACATTATTTCTCCATTTGGATGGGCTCCGTACATAATGTCCCATCCTACGTTACGATTGGTGGTTTTTTTGCGTTAGGTTTATCCATTTGGCAAGTATTTTTTATCATTATCCTTTCAGCCCTCATCTTGTCAGCGATGATGATCTTGAATGGGCATGCCGGAGGGAAATATGGAATCCCCTTCTCAATCTTAATCCGGACAAGCTTTGGCCGGAAAGGAGCCATTTTTCCGGGAATACTTAGGGGAGTTGTGGCAGCGATAATGTGGTTTGGATTACAAACCTATGCCGGCAGCCTGGCTGTCACCATATTAATTGGGGAAATTTGGGCGCCCTATACAACCTTAGGGACTAATTTAAACTTTTTAGGATTAAGTCTGTCCAGTCTTATTTCCCTTTTGCTCTTTTGGATGATCAATGTTTTATTTATCTTTGCAGGTATCAACTCGTTAGGGAAGTTAACGAAACTGCTCTCTCCTATGGTATTTATCGTTTTTGGGGGAATGGCAATTTGGGCCATTCATTTAGCCGGTGGAATCGCCCCCATCTTAAACTATCGTTCGAGAGGTGTAGACGGAAATAGTATATTAATTATTATAAGCTGCATTTCCGCCATTTTAGCCACCTGGGTTGCTCAAATATTAAGCGTTTCGGATGTGACAAGATATTCACGTTCTAATAAAGAACAGGTTTTGGGGCAAGCTGCTGGACTTTTCAGTACCTATTTATTGTTTGCTGTTGCAAGCATTACGATTATCATTGGCTCAGAGGTTGCCTTTGGGGTTCCAATCTGGAATGTTCTTGAAGTGATCGATCGCTTTGATAGCAAATTTGCAATTATCCTTTCTTTGCTAACCATTTGTTTATCGACAGTATCTGTTAACATTGTTGGAAATATTATTCCTGCCGGTTCTCAATTGGCAGCCCTTTTACCGAAAAGTCTCAACTTTAAATCTGGCGCAATAATCGCTGCGTTGATTGGTTTACTGATTATGCCTTGGAAGATTATGGAGAACCCTACCAGTATTTTTATCTTTTTAAATATGGTTGGAGGAATGTTAAGTCCTGTTATCGGGGTAATGCTTGTTCATTACTTTTTAATAAATAAAAAAGAAATTAATTTACAAGAGCTATATTCTTTAAAAACCAATATACGACCGACAAAAGAATTTAATATTCCTGCCATTCTAACAACCCTTTTGGCAGGCAGTCTAAGTTTACTCGGAAAATTTATGCCAAGCCTTGAACCGCTATATAGGATATCTTGGTTCAGCGGAATGCTTGTTTCTGTTTTTCTTTATCTAATATTTTATTATTTAAGCAATTGGTTTAATGCCCGCCATTTGGATCAGGATGCGGCAAGCATACCAAAAAGGGGATGATGGCATCATCCCCTTTTGCTATATAAATTAAGTTAACGACCCAGAAACCAAGTTACCTTGAAAAAATACGGCTTTACGGTTTGATCGCCTTGCAACGGCCTCTGCTGAACAGCTTGCTTCTACCAAAACTATATTGGCTGTATCTCCTTCTTTTGGCCATACCTGACTGCCTTCTTTGTTTAAAGGAGTTATTCCGCCAGTTATATATTTTAAGGATTGTGCGAGTGATACTTCATCTGTCCAGCGGCAGCGTTCAATTAATCTTCCAGCCCTTTCAAAGACATCCCCATTTCCCGTCGGCCACCACGAATCATAGATATTATCGTTGCCGATAGCCACTTCAACGCCATATTCAGTTAAAAGGTTTACCGGAGGAATGTTTCTTCCAATTGGAAGGCTCGTAACAATTGAAATGCCTGCCTCTCTTAAAATTTCCGCCATTTCAATTGCTTCTTCACGAGAAACATCTCCTAAACCAAAAGCATGACTGACTGCTACTCTTCCTTCCCATCCGGCTTCTTTCGTTAAAATGGCAAGTCGCTTCATCGTGAATGTACCTAAATGGCCAGGATCATGTAAATGCAAATCAATATCGGCATTCCCTTCAACTGCCAAATCCATTAATTGGACCAAAGAGGCTTCGATATTTTGATCGACAGTCGCTGGATCGACAGCGCCTACGAGCCCCGCCCCGTTTCTCAACGCTTCTCTCAATAGTTCTGCTGTTCCGGGACGGAGTAACCCGTGCTGGGCGAACGCTACAATTTCTGAACTTACTTTATGGGAATAAGTTTCTAAGGCATGCTGCACGCCTTCTAAATTTTGCAATTTCACTTCAGGATAAATATCGACATGTGTTCGAACATGTGTGGAACCATAGGATAATAGAACTTCAAGCAGCGCTTCTGCCCGCTGTTGTGTACTTGAGAGAAGAGATGCTAGAATATTTTTTTCAATATTACAGCGGTCTATTACCCCTTTAGCCGGGATACATGCGCGCCAAGCATCTCCCATGTAAGTTTTATCCAGATGGACATGCTTTTCAATAAAGGAAGGGAGCAAAAGCAGGCCTTTTGCATCTTTAACCGGAAGCTCATCTTCCCTTTGTTCTGCAGCTTTGATAATTTTTGCTATTTTCCCATCCTCTATTAATAGGTGACAAAGTTCTGTCTGTGTTTCGACAACTCTTTCATTCTCTTTTTTATATCCTGTTTCTAACCGAGCATTCTTTAACCAATATTTGTTATTCATTTCAAATCTTCCTTTCATTTTTTATTA